>NZ_OY726398.1:4474560-4794172 GCF_963378105.1 Mycolicibacter sp. MU0102 | reverse complement strand
CACTTATCCACAGGTGTGGATGAGGTGCGCATTCCGCGGTGAGGCCCTCTGGGCCGGTTGCTCAGCAACGGATACTCCAGACAAAAGACGCTATATCTGAAGCGCCAGCCGCTTCGTGATCTTCGGTTCGTGGTAGAGAACCGCTCCGGTTCCGAAACGGCGCTGGCAAGCAAGTTAACAGGTTTCCGCGTAGACGACTACTCATTTCACCGAGATGAACCGAATGAAAACGAAGGTCGTTAACGCGATCGATACGGGTGTGACCAGTGTGAATACTGGGTCGATTTCGTAGGCCGTGGGGCATGGTGCAGTACGGCAATGACACCGGGGTTTGACCCGGCGATCACGCATCAGTACCCTCGAACAGTCGCCCGAACGCTGGCGATACGGCTGCGACCGGCCCAAAGGCCGGAGCCCGCGCCGGTTACGAGCAAGACGCAGAAGTTCACCGAGCTTACCGAGTGCGTCGCGTGCGACAGGCACAACGGGCTTCCGGTGTGTCGGGCTTACGCGACGCAAGATGCAATAAGGAGAGTGTGCCGTGGCCAAGGGCAAGCGGACCTTCCAGCCCAACAACCGTCGTCGGGCCCGCGTGCACGGGTTCCGGCTGCGGATGCGTACCCGTGCCGGTCGTGCCATCGTCACCGCCCGGCGCAGCAAGGGCCGTCGCTCGCTGACCGCCTGAGCACAGGCAGCTCGGCGGTGCTCCCGGCTCAATACCGGATGAGACGATCGGCCGACTTCGGTGCAACGGTCAAGCACGGCCGAAAGGCAGTGCAGCCGGACGTCATCCTGTACGACCGCGTCATATACGACCGACGGACGGACCCGTCCGAGGAGTCGGCGGTGGCGGCCGCGCCGCCGAGAGTCGGTCTGATCATTGCCAAGTCGGTCGGTAACGCGGTGGACCGGCATCGTGTGGCTCGGCGATTGCGCCATGTGGCCCGCGAAGTGTTAGCCGACCTAGAGCCGCAAGAGCAGCTGGTGATTCGGGCACTGCCCGGTAGCAGCGGTGCGACCTCCGACGAACTTGCGAACCAGTTGCGGACAGGCTTGCGGTCGATCCGCCGGGCCGCGGGGGCGGTGCGCTGATGCACGCGGTCGCGGCAGTACCGGTACGCGGATTGGTCTTCGTCATCGAGCTCTACCGGAATCTGATCTCGCCGCTGCGTCTGCCCAGCTGTCGCTTCATGCCGACCTGCAGCCAGTACGCGGTTGACGCATTGACGGAATACGGGTTGATTCGGGGCAGCTGGTTGGCGGCGGTACGGCTGGCCAAGTGCGGGCCGTGGCATCAAGGCGGATGGGATCCGATTCCCGAACGGTCCCAGGGGGCTGCTGACTGCGGCTGCCCGTCCGAGAACAACTCGGACAATCGAGCGGAGGGTGAATACCGTGTCCTTTGATCCGGGCAGCCTGGACTATGTGTACTACCCGGTGTCGGGCATTATGTGGTTGTGGTACAAGGCTTTTGGCCTCCTGCTGGGACCCGCGAGCTTCTTCACCTGGGCGCTGTCGGTGGTGTTCCTGGTGTTCACGTTGCGGGCGCTGCTGTACAAGCCGTTCGTCAAGCAGATCCGGACCACCCGGCAGATGCAGGAGCTGCAGCCGCAGATCAAGGCGTTGCAGAAGAAGTACGGCAAGGACCGCCAGAAAATGGCGCTGGAGATGCAAAAGCTCCAGCGCGAGCACGGCTTCAACCCGATCCTCGGGTGTCTGCCGATGCTTGCACAGGTCCCGGTCTTCCTGGGTCTGTTCCATGTGCTCCGGTCCTTCAACCGGACCAGCACCGGGATCGGTCAGCTTGGCCTGTCGCCCGATCTGAACCGCCAGCTGGGCAACTACTTCTTCAGCGCGGCCGACGTCGGAAACTTCCTCGACGCGAATCTGTTCGGTGCGCCGCTGGGCGCGACCATGATCCAACGCACCGGGCTGGACGCCTTCACGGAGTTCAACCGGCTGTCGGTGATTGTGGTTGGGGTGCCGATCATGATCGCGGCCGGTATCGCGACGTACTTCAATAGCCGGGCGTCGGTTGCGCGGCAGAGCCCAGAAGCCGCGGCCAACCCGCAGACCGCGATGATGAACAAGCTGGCGCTCTATGTCTTCCCGCTGGGCGTGGTGGTCGGTGGGCCTTTCCTGCCGCTGGCGATCATCTTGTACTGGTTCTCCAACAACATCTGGACGTTCGGCCAGCAGCACTACGTGTTCGGTCTGATCGCCAAGGAGGAAGAGGCCAAGAAGGAGGAGGCGCTGCGGCGTCGCGCGGCCAACGCGCCGGCCCCCGGGGCTAAGCCCAAGCGGGGGAGCCGGGCGGCCACGACCGAGGCCGCCGCCGAAGCCGAGGGTGCTGTCGAGGAGACGGGTGCCATCGAGGCGGAGGCCGGCGAGACCGGGAACTCTGAGGCCGCCAAGCGAAGCCCGAATCGACCCGCTGCCCGTGGTGGCCGGCCGGGCGCCGGGGCTAAGCCGAAGAAACGTAAGCGGTGACGTACCGCGACAAGCCAACCGGCGCGCGAGCCGCCGGGCACGGAGGGAGACGACATGACTGACACGACTGACATGAACGACGCTGGGACCACGGAGCGCGAGGCCGTGAGTTCCGGAGGCGAGGACCAGGAGGGTCAAGCCGCACCCGCGGTTGACCTGGAGGACCGACTGGTAGCCGAAGGCGAGATCGCCGGCGACTACTTGGAGGAGTTGCTTGACCTGCTGGACTTCGACGGCGACATCGACCTGGATGTCGAAGGCCGGCGTGCGGTGGTGAGCATCGACGGCGGTTCAGACCTGACCAAGCTGGTCGGCCGCAAGGGTGAGGTGCTCGATGCGCTGCAGGAGCTGACCCGACTGGCGGTGCACCAGAAGACGGGCGAGCGCAGCCGGTTGATGCTCGACATCGCCGGGTGGCGCCGTCGGCGTCGCGATGACTTGACGGCTCTGGGTGACGAGGTGGCCCGGCGCGTGCTGGAAAGCGGTGCCGATGAGGAACTGGCCCCGATGAGCCCCTTCGAACGTAAGATCGTCCACGATGCGGTGGCCGCCGTCGCCGGCGTGCACAGCGAGAGTCAGGGCGTCGAGCCGTCGCGCCGCGTAGTGGTACGGCGGGACTGACCAGACTCAGCGTGGGGAATCACAGCGATGTGATTCCCCGCCTGCGGTCCGTTCCCGGGAAGCCGGAGGAATGTTTCACGTGAAACATGTCGAGGGAGCACCGGCACCCGAGCCGCCCCCGGAGGCGGCGGAAGTATTCGGCGACCGCCTTCCCATTGTCCGTCGCTACGCGGCCCTGTTAGCGGGGCCCGGTGTAGAGCGCGGGCTGATCGGCCCCCGAGAAGTCGAACGGCTCTGGGAGCGCCACCTGCTCAACTGCGCGGCGGTCGGCGAGCTGCTGGAGCCCGGGGAGCGGGTCGCAGACATCGGAAGCGGAGCCGGCCTGCCGGGGATACCGGTGGCGATTGTGCGCCCGGACGTATCGATGATCCTTGTGGAGCCGCTGCTGCGACGCAGCGAGTTCTTGCACGAGGCCGTTTCCGAGCTTGGCCTCGCCAGCGTGGAAGTGGTGCGCGGCCGTGCCGAGGATCCCGCGGTGCGCGATGCGGCCGGCGACTGCGATGCGGTCACCTCACGTGCCGTCGCAAGCCTGGACAAGATCGGCCGGTGGAGCCTGCCGCTGCTACGAAAGGGTGGCCGGATGCTGGCGATGAAGGGGGAGCGGGCACAGACCGAGGTTGATGAACACCGCGGTGCGATGGCCAGACTAGGCGCCAACGACGTAAGGGTGGTGAGATGTGGCGTGAACTATTTAACCCCGCCCGCGACCGTAGTGCTGGCACTGCGGGGAGACCCCGAAGCGAAGCGGGGACGCGGTCGGTCGGGCAGCCCGGCGCGACGGTCCAGCAGGAGGCAGGCATGAGTAGAGCAGTCCCCCCGGGCGTCACGCCACGGCCGTCGGGCGCGAAGCCCGCAGCCGCCGCCGAAGCTGTTTCACGTGAAACATCGTCCGGCTCGGTTTCACGTGAAACATCGCCGGACTTTGTCGACACCCCGATCGGAGCGGCGGCCGAACGCGCAATGCAAGTGCTGCACACGAACAACCGACTGCCCCGCCCGAAGCGCCGGCGCGTGTTCACCGTCGCCAATCAGAAAGGCGGCGTCGGCAAGACCACCACGGCGGTCAACCTCGCCGCGGCCCTCGCGGTACAGGGGATCAAGACCCTGGTGATCGATCTCGACCCGCAGGGCAACGCGAGCACCGCGTTGGGCATCGCCGAGCGCAGCTCGGGGACCCCCTCGTCCTACGAAGTGTTGATCGGGGCGATCCCGGTAACCGAAGCCCTGCAGCAGAGCCCACACAACGAGCGGCTGTACTGCATCCCCGCCACCATCGATCTGGCCGGCGCCGAGATCGAACTGGTCAGCATGGTGGCGCGGGAGAACCGGCTGCGCAACGCGCTGGCCGATTTGGACAGCTTCGACTTCGACTACGTCTTTATCGACTGCCCGCCGTCGCTCGGACTCTTGACGGTCAACGCGTTGGTTGCGGCGCCGGAGGTACTGATCCCGATTCAGTGCGAGTACTACGCCCTGGAGGGCGTATCCCAGCTGATGCGCAACATCGAGATGGTCAAGGCACACCTCAACCCGCGTCTGGAAGTCACCACCGTGCTGCTGACGATGTACGACGGGCGCACCAAGCTCGCGGACCAAGTCGCCGATGAGGTCCGGCGCTACTTCGGTGACCGGGTGCTGCGCACGGTGATCCCGCGCAGCGTCAAGGTGTCGGAAGCGCCGGGCTACAGCATGACGATCATTGACTACGACCCGGGCTCGCGCGGTGCGATGAGCTACCTGGATGCCAGCCGGGAGCTTGTCGAGCGGGACCTGGTCGACGGCGGGGGACAGCAGTGACCGCCGCTGTACGACGACCCGGAGAAGAACAGGAGCGCCACAGATGACCGGACCGTCGCGTAAGAAGGGCGGCTTGGGCCGCGGCCTGGCCTCGCTGATCCCGACGGGACCCGGCGAGGGGAACGACGGCCAGGGCGACCGGGGCGCCGTCCTGGGACCCCGTATGGGCGACGCCGCTGCCGACGTTGTTCTCGGCGGTTTGGGTGCCTCAACCCCGGCGGCCACCCCCGACGTGGGCGCGGTGTACCGGGAAATCCGGCCGGCCGACATCGATCCGAACCCGCGCCAGCCGCGGCAGGTTTTCGACGACGAGGCGCTGGCCGAGCTGGTGCATTCGATCCGGGAATTCGGGCTCATGCAGCCCATCGTCGTGCGGGCCGTACCCGGCTCCTCGCGATACCAGTTGGTCATGGGGGAGCGGCGTTGGCGGGCTTCCCAGCAAGCCGGTCTGGAGACCATCCCGGCGATCGTCCGGGAGACCGAGGACGACAACCTGCTGCGCGATGCGCTGCTGGAGAACATCCACCGGGTACAGCTGAACCCGTTGGAAGAGGCGGCCGCCTACCAACAATTGCTTGATGAGTTCGGGGTGACCCACGACGAACTGGCCACGCGCATCGGTCGCTCTCGCCCGTTGGTGACCAACATGATCCGGCTGCTGCGCCTGCCGATTGCTGTGCAGCGCCGGGTCGCGGCCGGCGTGTTATCGGCAGGCCACGCCCGCGCCCTGCTGTCGCTGGAGGCCGGATCCGAGGCCCAGGAGGAGCTTGCCGCGCGGATCGTGGCAGAGGGGCTGTCGGTGCGCGCCACCGAAGAAGCGGTCACTCTGGCCAACCGAGGGGGCACTCCGACACCGGTCGCGCCGCGGCGCAAGCCGATCCAGATGCCCGGTCTGCAAGACGTCGCAGAGCGGTTGTCGACCACATTCGACACCCGCGTGACGGTCAGTCTCGGCAAGCGCAAGGGCAAGATCGTGGTCGAGTTCGGCTCCGTCGACGATTTGCAACGCATTGTCGCAATGATGGACGCGACAACCTCCTGAGGCGTTGTTCGCCCAGGTCCAGGGCCACACGGCCGTTACGTCACTGTGACGGTACGGTGACTCCGGTCCGTCGAGGGTACTGAAACGTGTTGATTAACAGCAGCTTTCATTTTTTGGAGCGGTCGACCGACCGAATGGCACCGAGAGTGGCATCCGGCGGCTCGACGCTCCTATTCTTAAGGGGCTGCCGTCGGCGGCAGCACGGGTTGAGACCGGGAGTCCAGTGTCTGTCCGAATCGCACCCCTGAAGCTCGAGGGTTTCGAGCAGCTTCCCAAGCACGCACGCCGCTGCGTCTTCTGGGAAGTCGATCCAGCCACCCTCGGGCGCGACGATCACCTCTCGGACCCGGAGTTCGAAAAGGAAGCCTGGCTGTCGATGGTGATGCTGGAGTGGGGGACCTGCGGCCAGGTCGCCACACCGTCGGCCGCCGCGCGAGGTGTCGGGGATCCGCAGTGCCTCGGCTACGTGCTCTACGCACCTCCGCGTGCCGTGCCGCGGGCGCAGCGGTTTCCCACCGGGCCAGTCTCGGCCGACGCTGTGCTACTGACTTCGATCGGAGTCGATCCGGCGCCGATGGCCGACGGTCTGCCGCGGGAACTGATCTCCCGGGTGGTCGAGGAATTGATGCGACGCGGCGTACGCGCACTCGAGGCCTTCGGCCGCACGACGGCAGTCCCCGAACTACTCGATATGGGCACCGCCCCGCCCGACGTCGCACCGGTGTTGGAGGCGGTCGGTGACTGCTCGGTCGAGCACTGCATCATCGCGGCAGACTTCTTGACCGACGTCGGGTTCACCGTGGTGGCGCCGCACCAGTACTTCCCGCGGCTGCGACTGGAACTCGACAAGGGCTTGGGGTGGAAGGCTGAGGTGGAGGCTGCGCTCGAGCGCCTGCTGGAGAGCTCGCGGTTGGAGCAACCGATCGGGGTGGGCGCCCCCGCTGTGTCCGGGTCTGCGACCGGGGCCGTCGGGCCTCGCTGAACCGCGGGGTTCTACGCGGCGGTTCCAGCTGCGGCTCTCCTGCGTCGAGTCTCGCTGAACCGCGGGATCAAGAACCGCCGAGATGGCCGGTGCGCTCGACCGACAGCTCGTGGGCCAGCAATTCGGCGAACGTGAAGGTTCCGGTGGGCCGGTCGTTCTTGCCCAGCAGATACAGCCGTTTGACCGCGGCGAGCATTCCTTCGGCGATGGCGTCGCGATTAGCGGGAGAAGCCAGCATCCCGCGATCACGAGGGCTGGTGATGTAACCGACGTCGACCTCGACGGTGGGCATGCGGGTCAGGCGCAGCAGGTCCCAAGTCCGGCCGTGCGCCCGACAGTCCTGTAATCCGGTGCGGGCCACGATCTCTCGCTGAATGAAGTCTGCGAGGTTACGGCCGATGGTGGACACCGAGCCATGCGAGTTGCCGAAGTGGAACGACGCCACACCGTTGGCCGCGGGGCTGACGTGGGTGGCGCAACGCAGGCTGATCATCAGGTCGGCGCCTACGGCGTTTGCGGTAGCGGCGCGTTCGGCGTCCGACGGGTTGCGGCCGCTGGGACGGGACAGGAAGGTGTCCATCCCGATGGCCGTCATCCGGCCTTCCAAACGACTTGCCAAGTCCCACAAGATATCCGCTTCACTGATCGGCCCAGACGGAGTCTGGATGATCAGCCCGTGGTCACGGCCGCCACGGCCCGGATCGATCACGATCCGCTTGCCGGACAGCCGGGGTCCAGACCGCCGCACCAATTCCTCCTCGCGGATCGCATGCGGCGAACCGCCGGTCACCCGCGAGGCCAGGAAGTTCAAGGAGCGCAACGTTTCCGGGCCGCAGATACCGTCGGCGTACAGACCGTACTCACGCTGATAGGACATCAACGCGTTGTGCGTCTGGATGCCGAAGTAGCCGTCGACCAGACCGGTGTAGAAGCCCAGATCCTGCAGACGCGCCTGCAGCGTGGCGACGTCGTCGCCGTACATCGGCGCCCCGAACTGGTGGTTGAGAATGCGGGCGCCCAGTCGGTAGGACGCCTCCTTGAGCGCACGGTAGGTGGCCTCGCCGATCACGCCGTCGACGAGCAGGCCACGCTGCTGCTGAAACGCCCGCACCGCCTGGTCCAGCGCTTCGTCGTAGACGTCCAGGGCGACGTGCTTGCCGGTGCTCAGATCCGCGTCAGGGCTGTCCACCAGCCCCAGCGCGGCCAGCGCCGCCCGAATCTCCACCACGGCACCGCTGCGGTCGCCACGACGCAGGCCCTGCTCGGTGCCGCGATGCCGACCCGACATTACTGAGCCCCTCCGGTTGTCGCTGTTGGCAATGGAACCGTGCTGGTGGTTGCCAGCAGATTAGCCAGAATTGTCTCAGATCCCCGGCCAATTTTCGAAAACGGCGAGGCAACAATAGGCACCTGAGAGCCGAGGCTCACAAGCGCGTCGGACCGTGCCCGGAATCGCTAGGTCGCGTCTGCGAGCTCCCGCAACAGGGCCGCTTTGCCCTTGGCGCCGACGATCCGCTTCACCGGCTGACCGTCCTTGAACAGGATCAAGGTGGGAATCGAGACCACGTTGAAGTCCCGCGCGGTGTCCGGGTTGGCGTCCACGTCCAGCTTGGCGACGGTGAGCTGGTCGGCCTGCTCGGCGGCGATCTCCTCCAGTACCGGGGCCACCATCTTGCAGGGGCCGCACCAGGTCGCCCAGAAGTCCACCAGCACGGGCTTGCTGCTGGCCAGCACGTCGGCGGCGAAGGTGGCGTCGGAGACGTTCACGGTGGCGTGGTCGGTCATCGGGGTGCTCCCATCAGGGTTTCGGTACCGGTTTCGTGCGTATCTGCGGCGTCTTCGGATTCTGCCAGCCAGCGTTCGGCGTCGATGGCGGCCGCGCAGCCGGTTCCGGCTGCGGTGATCGCCTGCCGGTAGGTGCGGTCCACCAGGTCGCCGGCCGCGAACACCCCCTCCAAGGAGGTGCGTGAACCCGGCTGCTGGACCAGCACGTAACCCTCCGGATCCAGGTCGACGGCCCCACGCACCAGTGCCGAGCGCGGGTCGTGGCCGATCGCGACGAACACGCCGGTCACCGGCAGGGTGGTTTCCTCGCCGGTCTCGGTGTCGCGGACTCGCAGCCCCGTCACGGTCGCCTCACCCTCCACCGCCACCGGGACGCTGTTGGTGAGGAACCGGATCTTGTCGTTCTCGCGGGCCCGGTTGAGCATGATCTTGGAGGCGCGGAACTCCTCACGGCGGTGTACCAGGGTCACGCTGCGGGCGAAGCGGGTCAAGAAGGTGGCCTCCTCCATCGCGGAGTCGCCGCCGCCGATCACCGCGATGTCCTGATCGCGGAAGAAGAACCCGTCGCAGGTGGCACACGAGCTCACCCCGCGGCCGAGCAGTTCCTGCTCACCGGGGATGTTCAGGTAGCGGGCGGCAGCGCCCATGGCCAAGATGACTGCCCGGGCCCGGTGCGTCTCGCCGTCGGCGGTGACCACGGTCTTGACCGGCCCGTCCAGCTCCACCGATTCGATGTCCTCCATGCGCAGGTCAGCACCGAAGCGCAGCGCCTGCTCACGCATCTCGTCCATCAGCTCCGGGCCCATGATGCCGTTGCGGAAGCCGGGGAAGTTCTCCACCTCGGTCGTGGTCATCAGGGCGCCGCCGAAGGCGGTCCCCTCAAAGACCAGCGGGGCCAGTTGGGCGCGGGCGGCGTAAATCGCCGCGGTGTACCCGGCCGGGCCGGAACCGATGATGATCACATCGTGGGTGGATGGTGTCTCAGACATCGAGGGCCTTTCCGCGCGGGGATCTGGTTACTGGGGCTAGCAACGTCAGCGTAGGCGGCGATGTTCCCCGGTTCGCTACTGCCGGGTCCTGCCGGCGTCTAGGGGCGCCGGACGGTGGTGTCGGCGAGCAGTCCGGTGTCCGCGGCACTGCAGTGCGGAGCCACCGCCAACGCGATGATCGTGCCCTCTGGCGTGCCCGGCAGCAGCAGCACCACGCCGGGGTGGCCGTTGACGGTGACCTCGCGGGCCCCGAGCACGTGTGTCGAGGCGGGGTAACCGAGCCCGGCCAGGCAGCCGGTCCGGCGTGCGGGATCGGTGAGGGGACCGTATTCGGGGCGACGGTTCAAGAGCTCGAGGATCTCCGGCTCGGACAGCGGCAGCACCCCCGTCGGCGCGGAGGCCACCGTGATGGCGTCGAAGGAACGCGGGCTGCTAGCAGTGTCCCCGGGAAACCGGAGCAGCGCGGCGGTGCCGACCCCGACCGCGATCAACGCGGCGGCGCCGCCGGCCCAGGCGGCGATCCGACGGAACGAGGGGAGGGGCCGGCTTGAGTGCGCGGGGGGCCCGGTGTGGGCACGGGTCTGTTCGTCGTCCGAATCGATGGGCATGCCGCCGCTTCCGCTCGTTGTAGAGGCGGCACGCACACAGGTAAGCCACCCTCAGGCGCCAAGGCTAACCGGCCGCGGGCCGGCCGGACCGCAGTGTTGGGCCCGGGGTGCGGTGATCGTCCGAGCAGGGTCGCCAGCCGCGCTCGGCCGCGCGCGCAGCGACTCTTGACGGTGCCCGGTGCCACGCCGAACGCGTGGGCAGCGTCGGCGACCGAAAACCCTTGCATGTCCACGGCCACCACCGCGGCACGCTGGTTGGCCGGCAACCGGCACAACGCTGCGCGTACGTCCAGTGCGGTCTCTACCTCGGCGGTGCGATCACCGACGATGGCGTGGGTGACGAGCAGCTCGGTGTAAGAAACTTTGTTGCGACGCAAGCGATCCAGGCAGGCGTTGATCACGATCCGGTGCAGCCAGCTACCGACGGCGGCGTTGTAGCGAAACGATCCCGCCGCCCGATGTGCCGACAGCATCGCCTCCTGCAGCGCATCCTCGGCCTCTTCCGGACACCCGGTGGTGAGCCGGGCCAACCGGCGTAGCCGGCGGTGGTGGCGGCCGTAGAGCTCGCCGAAGGCGTAGCGGTCACCGGCGACATGCGCGGCCAGCAGTTCGGCGTCGCTGCGGTCCGGGTGCCCCATGGGCGGACAGTAACCAGCGGCGGACCCGTCGGCACTTCACCCAAACGAGCTGTGCACAGGCTCGCCGCCCTCGCGATCGCCTAGGAGGACGCTGCCTGCACGGTGATCTCGGAGATCTGGGTGCGGCTCTCGCCACCGGTGTTGCCCATCGTGGAGATCCACACCAGCAGGTTCGACGTCGGCGACGCCGAGTCGGCGGTGATCTTGTTGGAACCGGGCTGCAGCGCCTTGGCCGGGGCCAACAAGGTGGTGTCTTCGAGCCGCGTCGGCTTCGGCGTCGAGGAGGAGCGCAGCTCCACTCGGGTGCCGGTGCTGGAGACGTTGAGGGTGACCGTGCCGATCACCGTGGGCTTGGGCAGTTGCAGCATCAGCCCGACGCCGTTCTTGAAATTCGGGAACGGCACCGGGTCGGAGTAGGTGTCCGTCGACCAGGCCGTGGCCGGGTTTCCGTCGATAGCCAGACCGGCGTCCTGGGGCCGGTCGGCCTCGCCGCCGGGGGAGAAGACCGTCACCTGCACCGGCTTCACGATGCCGCTGGGTCCGGAGGTGCCCGTCTGCGACGACGCCGACGGACTGCTCAAGCCCAGTTCGGTCTTGTCCAACCCGTTGACGTCGCCGAAGATCCGGTTGAGCACCGAGGCCAGCACCAGCAGCGCAACCAGGATGACGGCCCCGCCGATGCCCAGGCCGATCAGCACCCGGCGGCGCCGCTCGGCCCGCGTCTCGTCGTCCGGTGGAGCCGGCGCCGGACGGGGCACGGGTGCCTCGTCAGCGACCGTGCCCAACAGCTCGGTCTGCTCGTGCAGGGCGGTGGCCTGCTGCAGCAGGTTCGACAGCGTCGACGCGCCGCGGATCCCGCCGTCGGGCTGGATCGCATGGCTGGCTGCCGCAGCGATCTGGAACGGGATGTCCGGGTTGATCGCGTCGGGTTTGACCGGGTTGCCGGTCTCGTCGCGGTCGGCGGGCTCCAGTCCCACGTCGGCCCCGGCCTCGGTCAACGGCCACCGGTTGACCAGCAGCGCATACAGGGTGGCGCCGATGCCGCGGATGTCGTCCTCGGGCTTGGTGTCCGGCAGCGTGGCGGGGAAGGCCAGGGTGACGTCGCCGTCGATGCTGACCCGGACCCGGGCCGGGTGGTCGATCGACAGGGCCACGCCATTCTGGTGGGCGGATTCGGCGGCGGTGGCCAACGACCGGATCGCGCGGGCGGCACCGATCGGCGAAGGCGAGGTACCGGCCACCTCCTGCAGCGAGGCGCCGCGCACCCATTCGGAGACCACCAGCCCGCCCGCACCGACGCGCACCACGTCAAGCACGCGGGCGATACCGGGCAGGGTGATCTGGCTGAGCCGCTGCGTGCGCGACAGCACGCCGGTGAGCTGGTCATCGGCCATCGTCTGATTCGGGTCGACGAAGGTCAGCGCGACCTGCCGATCCAGCGCCGTGTCCAGTGCCTGCCAGAACTGCAGCACCGGGGTGCCGCCGTGGCGGACCAGCAGCCGGTAGCGGCCGCCGGCGATGCTCAGGCCCGGTGTCAGCAAGCTGTCGTTGCCGGCTGACTCGGGGGTCTCGGCGGCCCGCTGAGACTGCTGCGGAGCAACGGTCCGCGACGCGGCCCGAGACCCGGCGCCCTCGGAAGGAATGTCGGCCACCTCCGCGCCTTTCGGTGTCCGGCCACCGGCGATGTGCTCCGGCGGCGTGTGCGCGGCGGGATCGTTCGGGACGTCCCCGCCGGGTATGGGCAAACAGTTGTGCTCAGCGTACGGGACGCTCGGATCGGGAGAAGGCGGGTTGGGCATGCCGATCTGGGCTCCTCTGGCACCGATTCTTCGGCGCACCGCGGCCAGCGCGGCGATCGCCTCGGGCACCTCGGCGCGCACCATGACCGCCCCGATGATGGGCAACATCACCAGCGTCATGACCAGCAGGCGCAGCATCGATCCGGCCGCGCCGTGGTCGGTCAGCATCCGCAGGCCCAGCACCCGATCCAGCACCTCGGCGACCAGCCCGGCCAGCAGCGACGCCGTCAACGTCACCAGCACGGTGCGGATCACGTCCGGCCCCACCAAATGCCCACTGACCGGGCGCAGGGAGCGCCGCAGCAGTATGTGCCCGACGATCGCGCCCGCAAGAAAGCCCAGGCCGTTGGCCAGCCCCAGGTAGGCCGCCACCAGATCGGGGTTGTCGGTCAGGTGCGGGGCTGCCAGCGACGCGACGATCTTCACCGCGGTGATCACCACGATGATGGCGATAGGAGTCCACGGTTGTTCCCGGGCGTAGAAGACCCGCAGCTGCAGCAGCACCATGGCGTAGGGGATCAAGGTGAAGGCCGACATCGCCACCGCGGCGCCCAGGTAGCCCGCGTCGACGTTGCCGAAGTTGCCGTAGGCGAACAGCGCGCTGCCGATCGCCGGGCCGCCGACGGTCATCAGCGCCACGATCGGAATAAGGGTGATCATCATCAGCCGGGTGGCCAGGGACAGATCGGCCAGCACGGCGGGGTCGTCGCCGGCGGCGGCGTTGCGGCTCAGCCGGGGCATCACCACGGTCAGCACCGTCACGCCGATCATGCCGAACGGCAGTTGCAGCAGCAGCCAGGCGTAGTAGTAGATCGCCGGGCCGGAGGCGGCGGCGGTGCTGGCGATCTGGTTGGTCACCACCAGGCCGACCTGGCTGATCAAGACGTAGAGCACCATCGCCGAGGCCATGGTGCCGAATCGCTTGAGCCGGTCGTCGATTCCCCACAGCGGGCGCAGGCTGATCCGCTCCCGCCGGATCGCCACCAGCAGGACGGCGGTCTGGGCGACGACGCCGGCCGTGGTGCCTAGGCCAAGAACCAGCAGCTTGGCGTTGCCCATCCGCACCGGGTCGACCGACAGTTCCCCCGGCACCAGCAGGTAGGCCACCAGGGTGGCGATCGCGACAACATTGTTGACCACCGGCGCCCAGGCCGGTGCTCCGAAGATGTTGCGGGTGTTCAGGATTGCCATGAACACCGAGGACAGCCCGTAGCAGATCACCTGGGGCAGCAGCAGATAGGCGAATGCGATGGTCAGCGGTTCGTTGACCTGCGGGTCGCCGCCCAGCATCAACCGCACCAGCATCGGTGCCGCCGCCACCGACATGACCGTGGTGGCCAGCAGCAGGGCGGTGGCGAGTGTGACCAGCCGACGTACGAACGCGGCGCCGCCGTCGGCGTCGTCACGTTCGGCTCGGGCCAGCACCGGCACGAAGATCGCGGTGAACGTGGCCTCCAGCACCAGGGCGGCGATCTGGTTCGGCAGCTGGTTGGCCACCGAGAAGGCGCTCGACAGGGCGGCCCCCAGGATCGCCGCCAACAGCACCACCCGGATGAACCCGGTGATGCGGCTGACCAGGGTCGCCAAAGCCATCCCCCAGGAACGCGACACCACTGCGGCGTCGGTCAGCTCGGGGCGGGCGGGTTGCTGGGCCGGCGTGCTCACCGGTCTCCCCCCGGATTGGAGGGGGGTGCGGGCAGGTCGGCTCGGTCGGGCTGACCGCGGAAGCGGTGCCAGAGCCGGCGTCCGGTCAGCACCGTCAGCGCCGCAGCTGCAGTCATGGTGATCAAGAACAGCACCATGCCGTAGGCGTTGGAATGCACCGACAGTCGGACGGACTCACCCAGCGGCAGACCGTCGGGGGTTTGCAGCGCGGCGTCGACGACGAAGTGCTGGTTGACGCGGACCTCGACCGGAACCCGCAGCGGCAGATACCCCGGCGGCAATTCCAACTCCCCGACATCGGTCACCGTCATGCCGGGTGGGGCGTCGACGTGCAGCCGCACCCGGATCGGCACCGCCAGGTCGTTGCGCAGCGCCAGCGGCAGCGGGCTGTGCTCGGTGGCCAGCGTGTAGGAGTCGGCCGGGTTGACGATGGTGACCGCGCCGATCAGGTCGTTGACGGTGTCACCGATGATCGTCAGGCGCTGCGCTGCGAGGCCGTTGCGGACATCGACCGGCTCGGACTGGGTCAGTGCGCGCAGCATCCCTTCGGCGAGCGGCGCGGTGTACTGGTCACCGGTCAGGCCGGTGCGGGCATCGGTGGTCAACGCCGCGGTCAAGCCCGACAGCCGACTGATGTCGTTGGCTACCGCGCCGATGACGTCCGGGCTGAAACCGCCCGCCGGCTGTTGGGTCGGCAGCGGATGCTCGGGTGGGGCTGTCACGTTGCGAGCTTCGGCGAGGACCGCGGTCAGTGGTCGGGCCACGGCCAGCCCGGAGCGCAGCGCGGTGGCCAGCGTGGTCAGCACGGCCTGGGCGTCGTCGGCGCGGGGCTTCCAGTACGCCGGCGGCATCAGAATCTCGTCGCGCGGTGCGCCGGGGCTCTCTGGGGATTCCAGTCCGCGCCACAACATCGAACCCAGGGCGTCCTGGCGACGGGCCAGCGCCGAGTCGTGGTGAAGCCGGACGGCCAACGAGGTGTCCTGGTAGCTGGGCGCGACCGGATCGGTGCCCATCGCCGCCAGCGCGGCGCCGACGGCGGGGTCATACGGCACGGACACCAGTTGTGGGGACACCCGCCGCGGGGTGACGTCGGCGGTGGCCGAGGCGCCGGACGCGGAGTCCTGCGCCGCACAGTCGCCGGCGGTGATCACCACCGCGCCGCCTTGGCCACTGATCAGGTCCGCGGCGCCGGCCGTGAGCCGGCCGTCGCCGAGTAGCACCGCACCACGGGTCGAGGTGACCTCAAGGATGCGGTCGACGATGTCGGCGGGCTTGTGCAGCGCGATCTCGTCGAGCCGCGCGTCGCCCACCCGCGCGAGTGCATCCAGGTCGGTCTGCGCGTAGGGGGTCGCCGTAACGCAGGTGTGGTGTGCCAACCGCCGCAGCCGCTCCAGCCAGGTCCGGGCTGCGTCGCGTCCGGTGCCCGGGTGCGAGGTAGCACTCTCGGGGGAGTCGGCGACGACGTAGCCGTTGGTCATCGCGTTGACGGTGACCACCAGGTCGGGGTCGACGGCCAGGCACAGAGCTTGGTTGACCACTCCGTTGGCGTCGACCGCGGGGCTGGTGGCGAACTCGGCGGCGGACAGCAGCGCATCGAGGCGTCCGCCGGGGGCCAGCGATGTCGCCAGGTCGTCGTCGGTGAGCCGAACCGGCAGGGTGCCGCCGGGAGCGCCGGGGGTCAGCCGGGGTCGATCGGCCAGCGGCCAGAACATGGTGAGCCGTACCGGCTGGGAGATGTCGGGTGCGACGGCACTGGCCGACAGGTCCGAGTCCGCGTCGGGCTTGGGCAGGCCGGTCACCGGGAGCAGGAAGCGGGCGTCGTCGAGCCGGGTCGGCTCGCCGTAATCGGGCGTGCCGTTGACGTTGACCAACACTGGATAGATGCCGGGGTGGTCGATGTTCAAGGCCGGCTGGCTCGCCGAGCGCAGCGGCGCCGACAGCGTGAAGCGGGCTTCCTGACCGCGCTGCAGCTCGGCCGCCACCGTGCTGAACGTGCCTACCGCGCGGTACTGGTCGTTGGCTCCGCTGAGGTTGGTGCGCAGCCCGGCAGAGGAGGCGACCGCGCCGGCTTGCTCGAGGCGCACCATCACATCGCGCACCGGGCGGTCGCCCACATTGCTCACCGTGCCGGCGACGGTGACGAGTGGGACGCTGGAGGTGGTGACGACCTCCGGGGTGACACGGTCGATGCGGATCTGGACGAACGGCGCCACATCGGGTTCGCCGGCGGGGACATGTGGCGCGGCGCCGCCGAGCGCGGTGCCGAGGGTCATCAGGAGGGCGGCCACCACCGCCGGGAGGGCCGCCAACCGCCTCGGCGAGGGACCCCCGCCGCTTCGTTGCGTGCGGGTCACGGGTCCAGCCTGCGACCGTTCTTCGGATCCGGCGAGTTCTCGCCTGCGCGAGTACGGCGGGCGCGGGAATGCGTCTGCTGGCGTCGCCAGGGTGCGGTCACCGGCAGGGGCGGCAGGGCGGCCGGGCCGTCGGCCTGAAACCGGTCGATCAATTCGTCGGCGACCACTGCCAGCCGTCGCTCGTCGGCGTACGCCAAGCGGGACGGCAGCTCCCGGATCGGCACCCATGCCACTTCGGCGACCTCAACATCGTCGTCGCACAGCTCTCCACTGGAGAACCGCATCAGATAGTGGTGCACGGTCTTGTGCACTCGGCGACCGTCGGTGACGAACCAGTAGTCGATGCTGCCCAGCGCAGCCAGCACGCTGCCCTGCACGCCGGTTTCTTCGGCGACCTCGCGGATCGCGGTCTGCTCGGCGGTCTCACCGACTTCGATATGTCCTTTGGGCAGTGACCACAGCATCCTGCCCCGCCGGTCGACCCGGCCGATCAGCGCCGCGACCTGCTCTTCGCGCGGGCCGTCGATGCCGTCCACGACCAGCCCGCCCGCGGAGGTCTCGTGCACGGTGCGCAGCCGGTCCGGCCCGTGCCGCGCGGTGCGGGGCCGGCGCTGGGCCGACCGACTCGGAGTCGCGCTCGGGCTGGGGGCGGCTTCAGCGGCCGGGGATTCGGCGTGGTTGATTTTCGGACCAGACGTGCGTCGACCACGACGCCGCCTGCGGCGCCGTCCAGAATTGGCTTCTCCGCCGTCGGCCGACACCCATGCGATAGTAGCTGGCACGCTCGGGCCGACCTGCGTCCCTCGCCGGTGACCCGCGGGGCCCGGTTTCGCCGTCCTCGCGATCACCGCGGTGCCGGTGGCGGTGGCCCGCTTCGCTCGGCTTCGCCGTCCTCGCGACCACCGCGGTGCCGCTGGCGGTGGCCCGCTTCGCCCGGCTTCGCCGTCCTCGCGACCACCGCTAAGCTCATCGAACGTGCCTGAAGCCCATCAAGACGCTGACCTGCTGACCACGGCGGCCGTCGCGCTGAATCGGCACGCCGAGTTGCTGCGCAGCCTCGGCGCGATGTTCGCCGAAGCCGGTCAGGAGATCTACCTGGTCGGTGGATCGGTCCGCGATGCGCTGCTGGGCCGGCCGAGCCCGGATCTGGATTTCACCACCGACGCGCGCCCCGAGCAGGTGCAGCGAATTCTGCGGGGCCGCACCGAAGCGATGTGGGACACCGGAATCGAGTTCGGCACGGTGGGCGCAACGCTGGTCGGGCAACGCGTGGAGATCACCACCTTCCGGGCCGACAAGTATGACCAGGTCTCCCGCAATCCCGAAGTGCGCTTCGGGGATTCGCTCGAGGAGGACCTGGTGCGCCGCGACTTCACCGCCAACGCGATGGCGGTCCGGATCACCGCGGCCGGACCGGGGGAATTCCTTGACCCGCTCGGCGGCCTAGCGGCGTTGCGGGCCGGTGTGCTCGACACACCGACCGCACCGCAGGTTTCCTTTGGCGACGACCCGCTCCGGATGTTGCGCGCCGCCCGGTTCGTTTCCCAGCTCGGCTTCACGGTGGCGCCGCGGGTTCGCGCCGCGATCGAGGACATGGCGCCAGAGCTCGGTCGCATCACCGCTGAACGCGTGGCTGCCGAATTGGACAAGCTGCTGGTAGGCGCCGACCCGGTGGCCGGCCTGGATCTGATGGTGGCCACCGGAATGGGCGATGTGGTGCTGCCCGAGGTGGGCGGCATGCGGATGGCGATCGACGAGCATCACCAGCACAAGGACGTCTACCAGCATTCGTTGACCGTGCTGCGACAGGCGATCGACCTGGAGGATGACGGTCCCGATTTGGTCCTGCGCTGGGCGGCATTGCTACACGACATCGGCAAGCCGGCCACCCGCCGGCACGAAACTGACGGGGGCGTCAGTTTTCACCACCACGAGGTGGTCGGCGCGAAGATGGCCCGGAAACGGATGCGCGCGCTGCGCTACTCCAAGCAGATGGTCGACGACGTGTCCCAGCTGGTCTACCTGCACCTGCGGTTCCACGGCTATGGCGACGGCAAGTGGACAGACTCGGCGGTGCGGCGCTACGTAACCGACGCCGGACCGCTGCTGGCACGGCTGCACAAGCTGGTCCGGGCGGACTGCACCACTCGCAACAAGCGGCGCGCGGCGCGCCTGCAGGCCAGCTACGACCAGCTCGAAGAGCGAATCGCAGTGCTGGCCGAGCAGGAAGACCTGCAGCGGGTGCGGCCGGACCTGGACGGCAACGAGATCATGGAGCTGCTCGATATCCCGGCGGGCCCGCAGGTGGGCCGCGCATGGAGCTATCTCAAGGAGTTGCGCCTGGAGCGCGGCCCGTTGACGCGCGAGGAGGCGACGGCCGAGCTGCTGTCGTGGTGGCAGACGCAGGGGAACCGATAGCTGCAGCGCCGCGTCTGAGCAGGGTATGGACTACTGCCTGGGCGACGGGGACGGCACGGCCACCATGTGGACCGGCACCCCCGACTTGGATCTTGACGGGGACGGGTTCGCCGACGCGATCAGCCTCGATTTCGACGGGGACGGACTGCGCGACGACGCGCTGGTGGATCTCGATGGGGACGGGGTGGCCGACCACCTCCTGCTGGACCTCGACGACGACGGCACCCCCGAGGCCTCCTTCATCGACGACGGCTCTGGCACCTGGGGGCACGGCGCCACGGCGGGCTCAGCAGACCGATCGGGCGGGCTGCGTTGGGTGGGCCTCGACAACGTCGAGCACACGGGCGGCCCCTTGGTGGATTTCGACGGCGACGGACGGGTCAACGACCGGCTGGTGGACTCCGACGGCGACGGTCGGGCTGATCGGGTACTGATCGGCAATGGCGCGGGAGGCTATGAGGCCGCCTACGTCGACACCGATGGCGACGGACGCTGGAACGTCAAGCTCATCGATGCCGATGGTGACGGCGCCGCCGATGGCGCCACCGCGCTGTGAACTTCCGGACATCTAGGGGTATCGACGAACGGCCGATCCGGAAATCCTGAACTCGGCGACATGCGGCCGGGTCTCGCTTCGCGCTGGCGCGCTCATCGACCGGAGCTCGGCTGATTCGGCTCCGGCTCTCTTCGCGCGAGCGCTCATCGACCGGAGCCGTGCTGATTCGGCTCCGGCTCTCTTCGCGCAAGCGCTCATCGACCGGAGCTCGGCTGATTCGGCTCCGGCTCTCTTCGCGCGAGCGCTCATCGACCGGAGCCGGGAGGCCCCGCGAAGGCTTGGGCGATCTCCAACCAGCGCTGCGCGTCGTCGCCGTGGGCGGTGATGTCCAGGTCGGCCAGCGCACGCCGCTGCGTCACCAAAAAGCAGAAATCCTCGGCGGTTCCGGTCACCCGCTGTTCGGCGTTCACCGGGCCCCATGCCCACACTCCGCCCTCGGGAGCGTGAAGTTCCACGTGAAACGGTTCCGCCGGCGGGGTCAGGTTGTGCACCGTGAAGGCGAAATCCCGGGTCCGCACCCCCAGATGGGCGATCGATCGCAACCGGGCCGTGGGGCGCCGGCGCACCCCGAGGGCGTCGGCCACGTCCAGGCCATGCGCCCAGGTCTCCATCAGCCGAGCAGTGGCCATCGAGGCCGCGCTCATCGGCGGGCCGAACCACGGCAGCTTGCGGCCGTCAGCCACGCCGAGCAGCTCCTGGTGCAGCTTCGCGCGGGTGGAGCGCCAGTCGGCCAACAGCTCGGCCGGCGGCAGCTGGGCCAGTTCGGCGGCGGCGGCGTCGACGAAGCCGGCCGGATCCTTCATCGCGTCGGTGAGTGCGGCAGCAAAACCTGCCTCGTCTGTGATGGCGGTCAGCGACACCCGATCGGTCCACAGCAGATGACCGATCTGATGAGCGATCGACCAGCCCGCCGCCGGCGTGGGCGTGCCCCACTGACTGTCGGCAAGTGGGGCGACTAGGTCGTCGAGCTCGTCGCTTTCGGCGCTCAGATCGGCGACGATCGATTCAGTTTCGGCCATGCTCGTACTTTAGGCCCACCGGTTCGCGGCGCCGCCCGATGAACGCGTGCCCGGCCAGACCGACCAGATACAGCAGGGTGCCGGCCACGATCAGCGACGGCGCCTGCCCGTCGGGGGGAATCAGCGCCGCGGCGCCGGCCACAGCGGCAATGAACGACACCCAGAACAGCGAATCCTGTACCGCAAAAACATGTCCGCGCAGGGCGTCGTCGACGTCAATCTGCATGGCGGTGTCGGCGCAGAGCTTGACCACCTGCCCGGCGACTCCGAGCAGAAATCCGCACAACACCAGTACCGGTAGGTACAGCCCGACGGCGGCCAGTTGGATGACCGCAGCCGCCGCCAGGGCACCGTTGGTGGTGGCGTAGCGGCCCCAGCGGTGCACCGCCGGCGGGGTCAGCACCGTGGCCAGAAATGACCCGGCGCCGGCCGAGGCGACGAACAACGCCGTGGTGCCCAAGCCGGACACCGTGTGCTCGCCGACGTGCCGGACCAGCACCAGCACCACCAGGGTGTTGATACCGAAGGCCATCCGGTGCGCGGCCAGTCCGGAAAGGGTGGCGGCCACCGTGGGCCGGTCGCGCACCGTCCGGATGCCGTGCATCCAGCCCGTCGTCACCGCATAGAGCACCGAGCCGTGGATCGCCCGCTTGGTGTCGTCCGGACCGAGCACGTGGGCTTCGAAGCGCAGCGAGAGCACCAGGGCGATCGCGACTGGGATGGCTACGGCCGCGATGATCGACGCCGCACCGCGGTCGTCGGAACCGATCAGCCAGCGCGGCAGCAGCATGAAGTTGGCGCCCAAAAAGGCGGCCACCGCACCGGTGGCGATCGCCACGGCGTTCATCGTCACGACCTGCTCGCGCGGCACCACGTGCGGCAGCGCCGCCGACAGCCCCGAGGCGATGAACCGGGTGAACCCGTTGGCGATCAGTGCCGCGCACAGCACCGGCAGGTCACCGGAGCCGACAGCGAGCAGAGCCGCGATCCCGAGCACCAGCACCAGCCGGGCGAGGTTGGCCACCACCATCACCTGGCGACGATCCCAGCGGTCCAGCAGCGCGCCGGCGAACGGCCCCAGCACCGAATACGGCAGGAACAGCACGGCGAAAGCGCCCGCGATCGCCCACGGGGAAGCGGCCCGGTCCGGGTTGAACAGCAGCGCTCCGGCCAGCCCGGCTTGGAACAGGCCGTCGCCGAATTGGCTGGCGGCCCGCAGTTCCAGCAGTCTGCGGAACCCTGGCAGGCCGCGCGCCGACCGCCACAGTGTCGCGGGTGCGCGGTTGTCCACCACAGAACCTCTTCCAGACTCGGGCGGCTGTCACTGCGGCACCGGCCCCAAACCAGCCTACAAATATTGCGGGTCGGCCGATGTTCGGCACAGCTCAACACGGATGACGGCGGCGGGTGTCATGATGGAAAAATGGCCCAACCCGAAGACCCCGAGGACTATGTCGCGCCCGCTGCGCATCGGGTACGGGCCGGCACGCTGCTGTTGGCCAACACTGATCTGCTCGAACCCACGTTTCGCCGCACCGTGATCTACGTGGTCGAGCACAACGACGGTGGAACCTTGGGCGTGGTACTCAACCGCCCCAGTGAGACCGCCGTCTACAACGTGCTGCCGCAGTGGTCCGAGCTGGCCGCCAAACCCAAAACGATGTTCATCGGCGGACCGGTGAAGCGCGACGCCGCCCTGTGCGTCGGGCTGTTGCGGGTCGGCGTCGAGCCCCACGGTGTGCCCGGTCTGCGGCACATCGACGGTCGGCTGGTGATGGTCGATCTCGATGCGGACCCCGAAACCATCGCACCGCATGTGGAGGGTGTGCGGATCTTCGCCGGCTATGCGGGTTGGACCATCGGCCAGCTGGAGGGCGAGATCGAGCGCGATGACTGGATCGTGCTCTCGGCGCTGCCGTCGGATGTGATGGTGCCGCCGCGAGTCGACCTGTGGGGACGAGCGCTGCGTCGGCAGCCGTGGCCCACCGCGCTGTTGGCCACCCACCCGATCGACATCAGCCGCAACTGAGCCGGCGGCCAGCGCCGCCCGAGGCGCCTTACCCGCAGCCGCAGCCGCTGCCGCACCCGGAGGCCGGCTCCGGCGGCGTGGGTTCTCCGCAGCCACAGCCCGCTCCGCAACCCGCCTCCTCGACGGGTGCACTGTCGCCGCAGCCGCAACCAGACCCACAACAGCCGGCGCCGGCTGCCGCGGAGGCCTGAGCCGACAGGCGTGCCGCGTAGCGGGCGCCCTGCCAGGCTCCGGCGGCCAGCGTCGCGAGCGCCCCGGTGATCGAGATGATCAGCGCCAACAGCGCCATCGACGACGGGCCGGCCAGCACGAGCGCACCGCCTGCGCCCAGGATCACGCCGACGGCAATCTGGGCGGGCGCGACCGCCCGCAGCACCAACTGCTCGGGGTCACCGGTGAGCGGGCGCACCAGCGTCCGCACACCGAACACCAGCGACACCATCGCCGCAACCAGGCACAAGACACCCATGATCAGCATGGGTCCACCATACGAGCCGGGCAGTTACCCCGTGGTGCCCACCTGGTGGCGGATGACGCCTGACTCCACCGGAGGGTGGGGGGCGTCGAGCGGCAGCGGAACCGTGCCCACCTGGTGGCGCACCGTGCCCGACTGCACCGGACCGCTGGGGGCAGGCGGCGGCGGGTTGGTACCGGGCCGCTCGACACGGAATCCGTTGATGATCCCGTCGGTCGCCGGAGCCGCGCCGATCGCGCGACCGGCACCGGTGGTCACGGTCAGCGACACCAGGTAGGCCGCGTCGTCTGTCGGCACGATCACGTGACGCCGCGACGTATTCAGCGTCATGTCGGCGTCGCGGTAGGTCCCCTCGATGCTCGCCGAGGGAAACCCGTTGAAGTCGTTCAGGGAGGCGTTGGTGGTCTGCCAGGCCATCAGGGTCTGGCTGTCGACGAACCCGTGCGTGATCGCTTCCTTCGGGTCGAATTGCCCGTCCAGCCGGTAGACCACGACCTGGGCGTTGGGGGTGTAGAGCGAGCCGCTGCGCCGGTCGGCGATCACCGCGAACGCGTCGGGGACGTTGGGGTCGGGCACGTGGGACCACCCTGCCGGCATCGGCAAGGTGATGTTGAACGCGTTGAACCCGGCGGGTTGTTGCGGTTGCAACTGCACCTTCTTGGCCGCGAAGTAGTCGCGCAGGGTGCCCGAGGTCGCCGGCACGAGACCGCTCGGCGGCGCTACCGCAGCCGGGGCACTAGGTACGCCCGCCGGCGGCAGGATCACGGGCGCCGGAGCCCCTGGGCGCGGCGCCGCCGCAAGCGGCCCGGTTACCGGCGCCGCTGCCGCTTGGGCGGCGGGGCCGTAGGGGTTCGGCTGTGCCGGGACCAGCGGCTCGGCCGCCACGACGGGGATACCGGCCAAGCCCGCCGCCATGACGGCGGCGCTGCCGAAAAGGAGTCGCCAACGGTGCGCGGTGTTCGTCATCTCCAGGGTCCTTCCGGGGCGGGCCGGGTAGTGATGCCCTGGCCGTGAATTGACGGTAGCCACGCGCCGACTGCGTCACCAGGGCTGCAACCGACCTGGAACGAACCCCTCACCGGGTCGCAATCCAACTGATACCAAGCTGTGGCGATCAGACCGAAAAGGGCCGCCGTTTACCCTGTTGAGGTGAACGAAGCCCCGACCACCCAGGGATCCAGCGACCCCACCGACCAGGCACCCCGGCACCGCTACAACGCGACGCTGGCCGGGCGAATCGAAGACACCTGGCAGCACCACTGGGAGCAGGCGGGCACCTTCAACGTCGCCAACCCGGTCGGTTCGCTCGCACCGACCGACGGTTCGACCGTTCCCGCCGGCAAGATGTTCGTGCAGGACATGTTCCCCTACCCGTCCGGGGACGGCCTGCATGTCGGGCACCCGCTCGGCTATATCGCCACCGACGTCTACGCCCGCTACTTCCGGATGACCGGCCACAACGTGCTGCACGCCCTGGGCTTCGACGCCTTCGGCCTGCCGGCCGAGCAGTATGCCGTGCAGACCGGCACCCACCCGCGCATCCGTACCGAGGCCAACGTCGAGAACTTCCGCCGGCAACTACGGCGCCTCGGCCTAGGTCACGACAATCGGCGCAGCTTCTCTACCACCGACGTCGACTTCTACAAGTGGACGCAATGGATCTTCCTGCAGATCTACAACGCCTGGTTCGACGCGAGTGCGAACAAGGCGCGTCCGATCTCCGAGCTGATCGCCGAATTCGACTCTGGAGCGCGCACTCTTGACGACGGCCGGGACTGGGTGCAGCTGTCGGCCGGTGAGCGCGCTGACGTCATCGACGGCCACCGACTGGTCTACCGCACGGACTCGATGGTCAACTGGTGTCCGGGGCTGGGCACCGTGTTGGCCAACGAAGAGGTCACCGCTGATGGGCGAAGCGACCGCGGCAATTTCCCGGTGTTCCGGAAGCGGTTGCGGCAGTGGATGATGCGGATCACCGCGTACTCCGACCGACTGCTCGATGGTCTCGAACTGCTGGACTGGCCGGAGAAGGTCAAGACCATGCAGCGCAACTGGATCGGACGCTCCACCGGTGCGGCGGCATTGTTCGGCGCGGCCACCACCGACGGTGCAGCGGTGGACATCGAGGTGTTCACCACACGCCCGGACACGCTTTTCGGTGCCACCTACCTGGTGCTCGCCCCCGAGCACGAGCTGGTCGACCGGCTGACCGTCGACGTGTGGCCGGACGGTGTCGATCAACGCTGGACTTTCGGAGCAGTCACCCCGACCGCCGCCGTCGCGGACTATCGCAAGGCGATCGCGGCGAAGTCGGACCTGGAGCGCCAGGAGAACAAGACCAAAACCGGTGTGTTCCTGGGCAGTTACGCCACCAATCCCGCCAACGGGCAGCAGGTGCCGATCTTCATCGCCGACTACGTGCTGGCCGGCTACGGCACCGGCGCCATTATGGCGGTCCCCGGGCACGACCAGCGAGACTGGGAGTTCGCGGCCGAATTCGGCCTTCCGGTGGTCGAAGTCATTGCCGGCGGGGACATCTCAGAATCCGCTTACGCCGGGGACGGCACTCTGGTCAATTCCGGTCCGCTGGACGGCATGGCCGTGGGTGACGCCAAGAAGGCGATGACGCAACAGCTGGAGGCTCAGGGCCGGGGCTGGGCGCGCATCGAATACAAGTTGCGAGACTGGCTATTCGCCCGGCAGCGGTACTGGGGCGAGCCGTTCCCGATCGTCTTCGATGCCGACGGTCGCGCACACTCGCTGGACGCGGCGGCACTGCCGGTCGAGCTGCCCGACGTCGCCGACTACTCACCGGTGCTGTTCGACCCGGACGATGCGTCCAGCGAACCCTCACCCCCGCTGGCCAAGGCGACCGACTGGGTGCATGTCGAGCTGGACCTCGGCGACGGACTGCAGCCCTACACCCGTGACACCAATGTCATGCCGCAGTGGGCCGGAAGTTCTTGGTACGAGTTGCGTTACACCGACCCGCACAACACCGAACGCTTCTGCGCGCCGGAGAACGAGGCCTACTGGATGGGGCCGCGGCCCACCGAGCACGGACCCAACGACCCGGGCGGTGTCGACCTCTACGTGGGCGGCGCCGAGCACGCGGTGTTGCACCTGCTGTACTGCCGCTTCTGGCACAAGGTGCTCTACGACCTCGGGCACGTCAGCTCGCGCGAACCCTACCGCCGGTTGGTCAACCAGGGCTACATCCAGGCTGCCGCCTACACCGACTCCCGAGGGTCTTACGTGCCGGCCGCCGATGTCGTGGAACGCGACGGAAAGTTCTATCTCCCGGGCGCCGACGGCGACACGGAAGTCTTCGCCGAGTACGGAAAAATGGGTAAGAGCCTGAAGAATTCGGTATCTCCCGACGAGATCTGCGACAGCTACGGAGCCGACACCCTGCGGGTCTACGAGATGTCGATGGGCCCGCTGGATATGTCGCGGCCGTGGGCCACCAAGGACGTCGTCGGCGCACATCGCTTCCTGCAGCGGGTGTGGCGGCTGGTTGTTGACGAGGAGACTGGCGAGACCCGGACGCTCGATGGCGAACCGGACACCGAGACACTGCGACTGCTGCACCGCACCATCGTGGGTGTGTCGGAAGACTATGCGGCACTGCGCAACAACACCGCGGCTGCCAAGCTGATCGAGTACACCAACCACCTGACCAAACAGCATCGCGACGGGGTACCACGCTCGGCCGTCGAGCCATTGGCCCTGCTGCTCGCACCGCTGGCCCCGCACCTGGCCGAGGAGCTCTGGCGGCGACTCGGCCACGATGACTCGCTGGCGCACGGACCGTTCCCAGTGGCTGACCCGGCCTACCTGGTGACCGACACCGTCGACTACCCGGTACAGGTCAACGGCAAGAAGCGCGGACTGGTCACGGTGCCCACCGATGCCGATGGCGACGCGATCAAGGCCGCTGCCCTGGCCGACGAGAAGGTGCAGGCATTCCTGTCCGGTGCCACCCCGAAGAAGGTGATCGTGGTGCCCGGCCGATTGGTGAATCTGGTGGTGTGACAACGATGCCGGTGCTGCGGAACTTACTGACGCCATTCGCCCTGTGGTGGCGGTACTGGCCGCAGCTGGCAGCGTGTTACCTCGCCGGACTGGTGGTCCGCCGGGTCGTGATCGCCGCGGCCGCCTGGGCCGGGCACAGCAATCCGTTGTGGGCGGCACTGATCATGCCCGGCGCCGGCCTGGCGCAGCTGGGTTCCTACGTGGCGATGTTCCTGGTGCTGCGCCGCGGGCTCCCCGAGGTGGCCGCGCTGCCGCGCCGGTCGCTGCGCAGCATCGACCTGTTCACCACCGTGATCGTGCCGTTCTTCGCTATCTATCTGGCTTGGCAGATGTTCAAGGAAGACTGGCTGGCCTACCAACGTCTGGTACTCAATTACCGGGTAGCCGACGCGATGAGCGGGATCAACACCGAGATGCTGCCGATCTCCCGAACCACCTGGGTGGTCGTCGGTGCTGCCCTGGCGGCCCGCTATGTGTTGGGGCACTTCAGTAGTCGATTACCGACAGCGCTGATTGCGCTTCGGGTCTACATCGACGCGCTGTGGGTGTTTCTGGTGCTGACCTTCTCCCTGGCGGCGGGCATCACCGTGTTGATCAAACCCGGCGATTGGATCAGCCACCGTCGGCTTGTGGTGTGGTTCAACACGGTTCGTGCCGACGCTTTCTCGCACGTCCAACCGCTGCAGACGGCGTGGCAGGGGTTCACGTGGCTGGTGCGGACGGCCTTCGGGGGTGCGGCCGTACCGCTGATGTGGCTGGCCGCGGCCGGAATCGTCTACGGGGTGTCCGCCCAGATCGACTGGCCGACCGTCCTGCGGCGAGCCGGCGCGCCGGGGGAGACGGCGGTGGGGGTCACCGAGCGCTGGCGACAGACCCCCGAACAGCTGCGGACGCGAGCCACCGAGTATGCAAAGTCCAAGACCGGACGGTTCGGCCCGATCGTCGATGCGGCCCGGCTGATCCTGCACGGCGGTGTAGTGGGCCTGTCTGCTTACGTGCTGGCGTATCTGGTGTTGGCGTGGTTGGACATGCGGGGCAGCTTCTACCGCACTCAGTTGACCGAGGGCTACCTGTACCGAGGGATGGCAAAGGTTCTCGGCCCGCACGGCCCGGAGTTCTGGTCGGCGTTCGGCGGCACTATGAGCCTGGCCTCGCAGCTGATCATTCAGCCGTTGCGGATCGCCCTGGTCGCCGCGATGTTCGCCTACTGTGTGCGCCGGGCCAACCTGGCCACCGTCACCATTGCGGCGGGAAGCCCTGGCTCACAAGCCGATTCGCAGCATGATGCCGCCGTCGGTATTGATCAAATCGACCGCAGTGGGCATGGCGTCGGCGGGCAGCAGGAAGCTCAGCTGCAGCGGACCGGTCTTGGTGCACCGGTCGGTGGCGTCGCCGACCAATGGCGCAGCGTTTCCGAGGGCGGCGGTCTGCCACCGACGCCGCCCGTCGGTGATGACCGCGGTGCATTCCAGAGCGGACGGCGTTCCGGTCCGCTCGACGGTGACGACGGTTAGCGTCGTGTGGGCCGGCAGGGTGGTCGTGGATGCGTGCGGCACCGCGTTGAGGTGGTGGATCGAGCCCAACCGCCAGGTCTGCCCGTGGGCGGTGACGCTTCCGGCCTTGGGGACCTGCACGGCCGGGGTGACGCGGGCGCGGTAAGCCGACCAGTCCGGGTACAGCTCGGTGATCCCGAGGACCGCCGCGGCGACCGCGGCCACCGCGAGGCCGATCACGTTGCGCTGCCAGAGACGAAGCGTTCGGTCGCTCATCCGGTCACCTCCGGTGCCACCACCAGAACCGTTCCGGAGGTGGAATCCAGGTGGCCGCGCAGGTTGATGACCAAGCGGTCATCCAGGCGGTCGTCGAGGCCGGGCCACACGTGCAGCTCGAACGGGTCGGCGCCGGGCGGGTCGAACAGCTCGGGGGGCACGTCGAAGACCCAGGCGCCGCGCTGGGTGATCCCCGGATCGGCTCGATAGCCCAGCGTGTAGCTGGGGAACCGATCCGACGGCCGGTAGGTGTTGGGGCCCACCCGAAGTTCGACGCTGGGCATCACTGTCCGCTCAGTCGCCGACACGCTCGCGCGCACCACCACCCACGCCCCGGCGGCGGTCACCGGCGGCGGGTTCGCCCACCGCGCCGAACCCTGTACCTCCCGCGTCAGCTGTACGCCGTCGACGGTGACCGTCAGCGAACGCCCACTGGTCTGCACGCCGAACCGGCCGGGGACATCGAACGGTCCGTAGACGCGAGTGCTGTCGGGCAGGTGTTGCCACAGCAGCGCGGCAGCCACCAGGATCGGCGCCGCGGCCAGGGCAGCAGTCAGTCCGGGGCGGGATCGCCGGATCGGTGCGCTCATTTGACGGTCACCGGCAGGGTGATCTCGGCATAGTCGTTCGAGCTGTCCACCCAGTCCCGGCCGTAGGTGACGAGCAACTCGGTGAAGCGTTTCTGGGTGACCCGCAACGTCACGGTGAGGTCAGGACGAATCGCACTGTCGGGAATGCGCCAGACGAACACGAGCTGCTCCTGGAGGCCCGGCCCCAACTGGGTGATGGGGGAGCCGTCGATCATCCGCAACACCCCGACTGAGGTGCTTTGCGGCTGGTCGCGCAGCTGCAGTTCGCCGATCAGCCGGCCGGGAATGGTGCCGTCGTTGCGGACCGTGCTCACCACACCCAGATAGCGATGGCCGGGTTGGGCCGGTGCGATGATCCGCCGACCGGCGCGCAGTTCGTTGACCACCGAAGCGCGGGCGATGGTCAGGGTGAACTCACCGTCGCTGTGCGCTTCGTCGGCCGCAAAGACGCTGGGGCCGGCGTCGACCGTGTCCAGCCCGCCGAACAGGCCGGCAACGGCCAGGATCACGCCGGCGGTGAATGTCCGCAGTTGACGCAACTTGCGTCGTTTGAGCTCACCGCGCAGCCAGGGGCCCAGCGCTGAGATGCGTTGCGTGACTTTGTTCGGGGCCATGGATCCTTCAGTCGCCGCGCGTATCAGGCGCGTACGCCGGCGACCTGACTGGTGACGCGTTCGGCGATGGTGGCCGCGGCGGGCCCGCCGTTGCCGTACTGACACACCTTGATGCTGTAGAGCACGTTGCGGGCCACCCCGGCGACGTCCGAGCAGCTGTAGCCGATCGGCTGCTGGTCGGACAACTGGTCCTCCACCCACCGCGCCGACGTCGGCGTCACCGTCTGAATCCTGAACCGCCACTGGGCATCAGTGTTGTCCTTGATGGTGGCGATGACGCCGTTGCACTTGGCCATCGCGGCCTTGGTGAACACCTTCTGGAAGGTCTGCGTCGCCGTGGCGGCGTCCGCGTAGGTTGCCACGCGCTGCTGGACGGTGAACTCCCAGTTCTCGGCGTCGTCGCGGTCGGCGCGGAACCGGTAACCGGTGTAGTCGCGGCCGAAAGTTTCGACATCGGGACCGGTCAGCATGGCGCACGCCGAGTGCTCGCCGAGGTCGTCGGATTTGTAAGGCCGCCGGTTGGCTTTCTCCCAGTCGAACGTGACCCCGACGATGTCGCCAACCGCGGTCGGGGTCAACAACAGTGACTCGACCTTGCCCGCAGGTACAGTGGCTTCGCCTGAGTCGGCCGCGGCAACTGGAAGGAGCCCGGCGACCAGTGTGCCAAGGCACATGACGCCTATCCCGAGAAGCAGTCCCTGCGGTGCCTTCATCGCTGCCGCCTTTCCTCGCATGCCGGTCACGGGTGGGGAATCCAGTCGTTGATCTGATTTCCGATCGCTGTCGCAGCCGGTGCCGCGTTGCCGAATTGGCATACGGTCACCGTGAATTCGACGTTGCTGCGGGTCCGCGCCTCATGCGCACAGGTCCAGTCGTTGGGCTTGCCGTCGGCGTACTGGTCCAGCGTCCATCGGGCGGTGTCGGCAGTGATGTCGGTCAGCTTGAGCCGCCAGGTGATGCGGTCGTCGTCACCCTGGCGATGCACCACGGCACCGTCACAACCGGCCAGGGTCTTCTTGTCGAAGGTTTGGCCGAAGTTCGCGGCCGCGGTGGCGACATCGGCGAAGGCGGCCACTTCCTGGGCGACGAAATGTTGCGAGCTGTCCTCGCCGTCCCGCACGCTCTGGCGCCGGAAGGCGGTGTATTCGCCTGCGTAGGTGTCGGTGTTGGAGCCGAACAACACCGCGCAGCCGGCTTTGTCGCCCAGGCCGCCGGCCGGCGCACCGGGCCTGGTGAACACTGTTTCGAATCCCAGCTTTGCACTGACGACGTTGTTGAGCTCCTCGATCGGAACCAGCAGAGCGCCAAGCTTGCCCGGTGTCACCAAGCGCGGCCCGGCGGCCGCCGCCGGAGTCGGGGTTGCTGCGGGCTGTCCAGTTGGCTCACCGGCCGGAGCGGCGGGCGCCGTCGGATCCGGTTGGACGCTGGGGGCCGCCGCGGCCGCCGCCGGCGCAACCGTGGCGGCGCTGTCCTGGTCGGGGTCGTCCCCGGCACAGCCGGAGAGGGTCAGCGCGGCCAGCCCGACACACCAGCCGGCGATAAGTCGGAGCGTCACGGCAGCTTGACCAGCATCTTGTTGGCCAGTTGAAGGCTCTGCTTGACCAGACCGATGTTGGATCGACATGCCGACACCTCGACTACGACGTTGCCCTGCGACGTCATGGCGTGCGAGCAGGCGCCGCCGTCGTCGGTGATGTTGTTGACCAGGTAGATGTCGTCGGTGGTGGAGACCACGTTGTTGACGGTTCGGGTCTGCGTGGAGCCGCTGAGGTCGCCGGTCACCTTCTTGCGGCTGCAGTCGGTCCAGTTCTGAATGGTGTTGGCCACCATGTTGGCCGCGGCGTGTTCGTCGTTGTAGCTGGAGGCCACCGAGATCACCGAATAGCTGTTCTTGGAACCGAATCCGGTGAGCTCTTGGTAGTTCAGGCCGGTATAGCCAGTGCCGTCGTAGGTCTTGTCCAGGCCGGCATAGACCGCGCTGGCGCATTGCGAATCGGAGGTGCTGGCCGCGCCGGTGATCGGCGAGGTCGCGGTCTTGTACACCGTCAACTCGGCGGGCGGATCCGATGGCCACTTGACGATGGGCGACGCCTCTGCCGAGGTCAGCTGGAGAGCGGCCAGGTCGACGTCCGCGGAGGGGGTGGTGTCGTCGATGCCCGGCGCGCCCGGGGTTGCCGAGGCCAGGGCGGGCAGTACCGTCAGCGCCCCCGCGGCGCAGGTCGCGATTGCGAGCGCAAGGTAACCGATTCTCCGGTCGGTGTCGTCCCGTTGCATTGCACGTCCTTAACGTTGGGTCGATCGGTTCGGTTATCGATGGAACCACATTGCGGACTCCAACGGAGGGGTCTCGGCGCGGAACACCGGATAACATTCGGTCAGCCCCAGCCGCCGGTAGGGGAGTTCAACACGGCGAAACGGAATGGATTTCGATGCGAATTCACCTAGCCCCAGTGGTGGCAGTCTCGGCCGCGGCGTTAATCGGGGTGCTCGCGGACGGCTCGATCGCGCAGGCCGCGCCCACTGCCGTGGACCTGGCTGACGTGCTGGTTCCCGCCGATGAGGTCAGCCAGCGGCTGGACACCACGATGCAGGTAATCAGTTCCGAATCCGGCACCCAGCCCCTGAGCACGCCGACCACCACCCCGTCGAACTGTACGGCGGTGTATTCGCCCGGCTCGGCAGCGGCTTACGACGGCTCGGGCTACACCGACTTCATCGTGCAGACCCTTCGGGAGCCCGGTGGCGAGGTGAACCCCAACGTGGTTCAGGCCGTCGCCGAATTCCCCGACGCCAAAGCCGCGCAGACCTACCTCAACGATCAGGCCGCCATCTGGAAGAGCTGCAAGGGGACTCCGTTGACCGCCGAATACGCCAACGGCCTGACTTCCGACGTCAAGGCCGGGGTCGTCACCGCGGGCGGACTGGAGCTGTTCGCCACCCTGTTCGCAAATCCCATGAAGGGCACCGCCGGCTGCGAGCGGGTGCTGCAGGCCAAGAGCAACTACGTCGTCGATGTCCGACTGTGCACCGACACCAACCCTGGCGGTAAGGGACGCAGCTTGCGTTCGCAGATTGTTCGCAACCTCGCCTAGCTCCAGCCCTCTCGAACCACGTCGATGAAAGGTCAGCTCTCCATGCGCAATTCGCACACCCTGGGCATATTCGCCGCCGGTATCGCCGCGGCCGGGCTGTTGCTTGCGGCACCGGCCATCGCCGCTCCGGTCGAAGCCGGTGACCTCGCGGCCCTGCAGCCCGACCCGGCTTCGCTCAACAGCATCTTCGCGGGTCCGGGACTGCGGAATCCGTCGCTGACGGTCACCGACCATTCCAACGGGCTGCGGAACTACAAGTCCATTGAGAAGGGCTGTGTCGGGGCGGTCTATCCCGCAACCGAATCGACGTACGGCGGCAGTTCATTCCGCGGAATCGACCTTCAGACCCTCACCAGCGATGTGACCGGTCCGGTTCGGGTGCGGGTGACGACGGTGATCGCGGCGTTCCCCACCGAGGAGGCCGCGTCGGACTTCGTGAGCGAGACCGCACAGTCTTGGCAGAACTGCGCCGGCGACCAAGTCAACCTGACGCTGCCCGGACAGGACGATGAGCAGTGGTACGTGCAGACGCCGGCGGAGGCCGGCGACGGCTTCGCGGTGCGCACCAACCGGGTGTCAGACCACTCGACGTGCTCGCACGTGATCACCGGAAAGTCCAACGCGGCCATCGAGGTTCTGGTGTGCAGCAGTGGGATCGTGTCCGATCAGGCGCTCAAGGTCGCCGACCAGGTCCGGGCGGGAATCATCGGCTGACCCGAATCAACCGGATCAGCGCGGCCGGACCACCCCTTCCTGCAGGTGCCCCCGGGGTCCGGATGGCCGGTCAACCTGGCGGTGTGGCAATGATTTGAGGCGACAGCATGTGGGCCGAGAGCGGAACATTCCACGAGACGCTGGCGGAGCTGGGGCTGTTCGACGGTCTTGACGCCAGTGCCCGCGAGGAGCGTGCCGAGCTGGTGGTCTGGTTGCTGGAGCAGGGCTTCGGACTGGATCAGATCCGGGCCGAGGTGGCGCCGATGCTGATGCCGGCGCATCGTGCGTTGGGCAACGACGGCAAATACGTGTCAGAACGTGCGGTCAGCGCCGACCACGGCATTGATCTGGCCCTGTTGCAGGGCATCGAACGTGCGTTGGGGCTGCCGCGGTTGGATGATCCCGATGCGGCCTTGCTTTTGCGGGCCGACGGTGAGGCCGCCGTGCGATTGCAGCAACTGGTCGGGGCCGGACTGGACCCGGGCCAGGTGCTGCTGATGATCCGCCGGCTTTCCGAGGGCATTTCCCGGGCGGTTCCGGCGTTCCGGTACAGCACCATTTCGGCGATCATGCGGCCGGGCCTGACCGAGCTCGAGGTCGCCAAAGCCCACGAGGAGATCGTGCGAACTGTTATCCCTTTGTTGGGAGACATGATTCGCGACATTCTGTTTGTCCAGCTGCGGCGGGTGCTGGAAGGTGAGGAGGTCAACGCCACCGAGCGGGCGGCCGGGGTGGCGCTGCCCGGGGCGCGGCAGCTCGCGGTGGCCTTCGCCGACATGGTCGGATTCACCCGACTGGGCGAGGCGATACCGCCCGAGGAGCTGGTGGGACTCGTTGAGCGCCTTGCCGATCTGGCGCACGAGGTGGTCAACCCTCCGGTGCGGCTGGTCAAGACGATCGGCGATGCGGTGATGCTGGTGTCGTCCGACGCCGCGAAGCTGCTCGGCGCCACGCTACAGCTTCTGGACCGCGCCGCCGACAACCCCGACCTGCCGCAGCTGCGGGCCGGTATCGCGTCGGGCTGGGCGGTGAGCCGAGCCCGGGATTGGTTCGGCAGCCCGGTGAACGTCGCGAGCCGGGTCACCAGCGTCGCCGAGCCCGGCGAGGTCATGACGGAGGGCGCGGCCCGCGAGGCCATCGGTGAGGTACCGGGGTATGCCTGGTCGTTTGTCGGAACCCGTGCACTCAAGGGTGTGGAGGGCGAGACCAAGTTGTTCCGGGTACGGCGGCAGGAAACCGGATAGCTCAGCGCGGCCGGACCACTACTTCTTGCAGCTGTGCCTCGGCGGGGGTGCGGATTGCGCCGGCTACCACTTCGGCGACGGTGTCGGGGCGCAGGAATCGGGCCGGGTCGTACTCGCCACCCTCGTAGGCGACCAGATCTTGCTGCATGTCGGTGTCGACCCGGCCCGGGTAGACCGTGGTGACCCGTAGCGCGGGCTCGTCACTGCGCAGGGAATCGGCGAACGCCCGCAGCGCGAACTTGCTCGCCGAATACGACGCCATGCCCGGAGAAACCCGTTGCCCGGCACCGGAGTTGATGAAGACCACCTGGCCGCGGGCCGCCCGCAACGCGGGCAACAGAGCTAGCGTCAGGGCCACAGCCCCGAACACGTTCACCTCGAAGGTGGCCCGCCACTCTTCGATGTAGGACTCGCCGGCAGCACCGGGCAGCATTACCCCGGCGTTGTGCACCAGGACGTCGAGTTCGTCGACGACCTCGGTGGCGGCGTCGATCCCGTCGATGTCGGCCAAGTCGAGCGGCCAGGTGGTGGCGCCGAGCCGCTCGGCCACCGCGTCCAGACGCGCTGACGGCCGACCGGCCAGCAACAGGGTGTGGGTGGGCGCCAACGCTGCCGCTATCGCCGAACCGATACCGCCGCCGGCTCCGGTGATCAGGGCAGTCGGCATCAACCGCAATCCATGGGGCAGCCCGCATCGCCGGCGGCTGCCGGTTCGACACCATCACAGGTGGCCAGTCGCTCCAGGGGCTCGAGTGCCCGAGTCAGCAGGTCGAGTTCTTCTTGGCTGAGCTTGTTCAGCATCGCCGCCAGCGCCGCGTGCCGGTTTGCCAGCGACTCGCGGTGGCTCGCCAGTCCTTCGGGGGTGATGTCGACCAGCACGGCCCGCAGATCCGAGGGGTCGCGGCTGCGCTTGACCAGGCCGATCTTCTCCAGGCGGCGGATCGCCACCGTGGTGGTGGGGGTGCGGACCCGCTCGTGGGCGGCCAGCTCGGTCATCCGGATCGGGCCCCGATCCAGCAGCGTGATCAGGATCGACAGCTGGGCCAGCGTGAGTTCGCCAGTGGGGGTGCCTCCGCTGATGTCACCGCGCCGCAGGATCGAAAACAGTTTGGACAGCGAACGGTGCAAGCCTTCTGCGATCGCCGTCACCTGCGGCGTATCGGCCTTGCTGTCCGTCATAGTTCGCCAGTCTAACCGGTGACTGTAAAGAGGGTTGACAACTCGTGCAGGTTGCTGTCACAACACCTGGGAGAGAAACTTCTGCAGTCGCTGCGTCTCGGCGTTGTCGAAGATCTGATCGGGCGGACCGGACTCCACGACCTTGCCCCGGTCCATGAAGACCACCGTGTTCGCGGCTGAGCGAGCGAAGCCCATCTCGTGGGTGACCACCACCATCGTCATGCCATCGGCCCCGAGTTCGGCGATCAACGCCAGGATCCCTTTGACCAACTCCGGATCCAGCGCCGAGGTGGCTTCGTCGAAGAGCATCACCTGCGGCTGCATCGCCAGCGCGCGGGCGATCGCCACCCGTTGCTGCTGGCCGCCGGAGAGCGCCGACGGGCGGGACGTGGCCTTGTTCCTCAGCCCGACCCGGTCCAGCAGGCTCAGCGCGAGCTCGCGGGCGGCGTCGTCGGACATCCCGCGCAGCTTGCGCGGAGCCAGCGTGATGTTGTCCAGCACGCTGCGGTGCGGGAACAGATTGAAATGCTGGAACACCATCCCGATCCGCTGACGCAGCTCGTCGGGGTCGTCGCCCAGCACCGATCGGCCGCCCAGCAGGACGTCGCCGGCGTCGGGTTCGTGGAGCCGGTTCAAGGTGCGCAGCATCGTCGACTTACCTGACCCGGAGGGGCCGATCACCGCGGCGGTGGCGCCCGCGGGCACGTCGAGGTCGACTCCGCGCAGCACCTGGTTCTTGCCGAAAGACAACTGGATCTCTTTGGCCGCCAGCGACACCGGCTCGCGGGCTGCGGGGGCGCTCACGTCATCTCCTGACTGGAGATCGCCGGGCTCAGCTCGACCGAATCATCGGCTTCGGGGGGCCTGCCGCGCCGCAGCCGATGATCGACGACGTTCACCAGGTGGGTTAGCGGAATGGTCAGGGCCAGGTAAAGAATGCCGGCGGCCACCAAGGGGGAGAGACTGCCGGTCTGGGCGTTGAAGTCGCGGCCCACCTGGAACAACTCCCGCTGACCGGCGACCAGGCCGAGGAAGTACAGCAGCGCCGACGCTTTGAGCAGGGCGATGAACTGGTTGACCAGCGCCGGCAGCACCCGCCGGATGCCCTGCGGGATCACCACCAGTCGCATCGCGGCCGGGTAGCCGAAACCCAGTGCACGCGAGGCTTCCAGCTGGCCGGACTCCACACTTTGGATGCCCGAGCGCAAGATTTCCCCGATGTAGGCCGCGGCGGTCAGCCCCAGGGCCGCGATCCCCAGCGGGTACGGATTGTTGTGCGTCAGGCCGCCCACCAGTGGCCCGACCGCCAGACCGATGAGCAGGATGATCAGTACCTCGGGCAGTCCCCGGAAGATGTCGGTGTAGATCCGCGCCGGCCAGCGCAGCCACCGGGTCCGCGAGATTCCGGCCACGGCCAGCCCCAGCCCCGCCACCAAACCGATCGCGCCGCCGCTCACGGTGAGCAGCAGCGTGTTGGGCAGGCCGGTCTTGAGCAGGTCGGGCAGGGCGCGCCGGTACAACTGCCAGTCGAAGAACGAGTCGCGTAGCTGTGCCAGCGTCGATTTGGGCGTGTACGGCTCCGACTCGGGCCGGTGATGCCGGGCCGCTATCGCCGCGAAGTCCGGCAGATGCGGGGTGGCTGCCGACTTGGAACCCGGCTGCCAGTCTGGTGGCAGCGGCCGCGGCACCCAGTCGGTGAACAGCTGTGGCCAGGTGCCGTCTTCGATGACAGCGTCCAGGCCGGAGTTCAGCGCCGAGATCAGCGCCTGGTTCCCTTTGGCCACCGCGTATGCCTCGAAGCCGGCCGGGCTGAAGGTGTAGCCGACGATCTGCGCCGGATCGCCCGGCTTCAACAGGTTCAGCGCGGTGAGCGACGGCGCCACCCAGGCGTCGACCTGGCGGCTCTTCAGGCTGGCGTACAGCGTGACCGAGTCGGGGAACCGCACCGGTTCGACTTCCAGGGCGTCGACGGCGTAGGCGTCTTCGACGGTGCCCTGGACCACCGCGATGCGCTGGCCGCCGGCCAGGGCGTCGAATCCGGTGATCCCCGATCCAGCCGGGACCACCAGCGCCATGTAGCCGAAGTCGTAGCCGTTGGTGAAACCGACTGTGCGGCGGCGCTCGTCGGTGGCGTTGATCGACGCCGACCCGACGTCGAAACGTCCCGACTCCACCTGGGCCAGCAGGCCGAAGAAGTCGGTGCCGACGAAGTGCACCCGCAGGCCCAGCTTCTTGGCGATGGCCCGCAGCAGTTCGTTGTCGAACCCGCTGTAGCGGCCCTTGGCGTTGATGCAGTTTGTCGGGGGGCTTTCGGTCAGCGTGCCGACCGTCAGTACCCCGGGGGTGCCCAGCCCGAGTTTGGTCACGTCAATCGAACTCAGCGGCTCGACGCCGGCCGTGGTGTATTTGTCCTCGCGCGGCCGTTTGGCGTTGGCCAGTTTGACCGGCAACGCGACGGCGGCCTGCTCCCCGGGCGGGGTGCACAGGTCCGGGGCGGCCCCGGCTGGCGGCACCGCCGCCAGACCGCCCACGATCATGCACGTGGCGATGAACGCCGCGAGCCTTATTGCTGATCGCGCCATCGGCACAGCGCCTCGGCGGCGGTCAGGTCGTAGTCGGGACCGCTGCTGCCGATGGTCAGCAGGCTCACCCCGAGGCCGGTCAACGCGTCGGCCTCGGCGAGCAGATCCGCCACGGTGCCGCGGGTCTGGTCACCGCCCAGTGCCGCCGAGTGCTCGATCGTGGCGGGGTCTCGCCCGATGGCGTCGCAGTGCTGTGCCAGCACGGCGGCCTTGTGCGGGTAGCTGTCGGCGTCGGCGAAGCTGTGCCACATGTCGGCGTGCTCGGCCACAAGGCGCAGCGTCTTGCGCTCGCCGCCACCCCCGATCAACAGCGGAATCGCGCGGGTGGGCGGCGGATTAAGTTGGGCTAGGCGGGTTTTGATGCGCGGCAGTGCGCCGGCCAGGTCGTCCAGGCGGCTGCCCGCGGTGCCGAACTCGTAGCCGTATTCCCGGTAGTCGCGGTGCTTCCAGCCCGAGCCGATGCCCAGGATCAGTCGGCCGTCGCCGATGTGGTCGACGGTGCGGGCCATGTCGGCGAGCAGCTCCGGGTTGCGATAGGAGTTGCACGACACCAGCGCGCCGATCTGGATGCGCGAGGTCTGCTCGGCCCAGGCGGCCAGCATGGTCCAGCACTCGAAGTGCGGTCCGTCGCGGTCGCCGTAGAGCGGGAAGAAATGGTCCCAGTTGAAGGCGATGTCGACCCCTAGGTCCTCGCAACGCCGGACCGCATCGCGGATGGCGCTGTAGTGCGCCGTGTGTTGGGGCTGCAGCTGGACGGCGATGCGGATGGACCGGGCCATCTCGCCACCTTATCCCCGGAATTGCCGGATTGATGCGGCGCTTCCAGCCTCGCTGAACCGACTGGTTCTATGCCAGGGCCATGCGCAGCAGCTCGACCAGGACGCGCGGCCGATCACTTTGCACGGAGTGCCCGGCTCCGTCGACCACGTGGGTGGTCAACCCCGGCGAACGTTGCGCGTACTCGGCGACGTCGTCGGCGGTGACGAAGAACGAATCGCCGCCGCGGATCAAGGTGGTGGGCGCGGTGATCGCCGAGACATCGGTCCACAGCTCGGTGAAGTCGCCAACCGAGCGGATGGTGTCGTAACGCCACGTCCAACTGCCGTCCGGCAACCGACGAGTGTTGTGGAACAGTCCGCGTCGCAGCGACTCCGGATCCCGGTGCGGCGCCGCGGCCGTGGTGATCGCCAGCAGTGACTCGAAGTCGGGGAAGGTCCGATCGCCTTGGGCCAATGCCACGGTCCCGCGGTCGGCAGCGCTCATCTCGGCGTGCCGCTGCAACGCCGACGGTGTCACGTCCACGATCGCCAACCGGCGCACCAGCTCGCCGGCGGTGGCCGCCAGTCGGATCGCGGTCAGCCCGCCCAGGGACATGCCGACCACCAACTCGGCGTCCGGTGCCAGCTCGCGCAGCACCGGCGCCAGCGTGGCGGCATTGCGTTGGGGCGAGTAGTCGCCGTCCTCGCGCCACGCCGAGCGGCCGTGCCCGGGCAGGTCCACCGCCAGCGCGGGCTCGCCGAGCCCGAGGATGACGGTGTCCCAGGTGTGAGCGTTCTGCGCGCCGCCGTGCAGGAACACCACGCGCGGCGGTGCCGAACCCCAGCGCAGCGCGCTGACTTCAGCGGTATCGATGCGCTCCACGTCGGGCAACGCACTGGCCAGACCGGCCTGCTCGGCGTTTCCCCTCAATAGGGCGAACTCCGAGAGGCCGGCCAGCTCGTCGTCAGTCATGTCCCCGCGCAGAGTCGATGGTGTCTAGCCGACGATGAATTCTTCGAGCTGGGCGCGCGCGATGTCGTCAGCCAGCTGCTTGGGCGGGCTCTTCATCAGGTACGCCGATGCCGGCAGGATGGGTCCGCCGATGCCACGGTCCTTGGCGATCTTGGCGGCACGCACCGCGTCGATGATGATGCCGGCCGAGTTCGGCGAGTCCCACACCTCGAGCTTGTACTCCAGGTTCAGCGGAGCGTCGCCGAAGGCGCGGCCCTCGAGGCGCACGTAGGCCCACTTGCGGTCATCGAGCCAGGCGACGTGGTCGGACGGGCCGATGTGCACGTTCTTGTCCTCGACCTTGCCGGCCAGCGAGCCGGTCAGGTTAGAGGTGACGGCCTGGGTCTTGGAGACCTTCTTGGACTCCAGGCGCTCGCGCTCGAGCATGTTCTTGAAGTCCATGTTGCCGCCGACGTTGAGCTGGTAGGTGCGGTCCAGTGTGACGCCACGGTCCTCGAACAGCTTGGCCATCACGCGGTGGGTGATGGTGGCGCCGACCTGGCTCTTGATGTCGTCGCCGACGATCGGCACGCCGGCGTCGGCGAACTTCTTGGCCCACACCGGGTCGGAGGCGATGAACACCGGCAGCGCGTTGACGAATGCCACATTGGCGTCGATGGCGCACTGGGCGTAGAACTTGTCGGCCTCTTCCGAACCCACCGGCAGGTAGGAGACCAGCACGTCGACCTTGGCCTCGCGCAGGGCGGCGACCACGTCCACAGCCTCGGCGTCGGAAACCTCGATGGTCTCGGCGTAGTACTTGCCGATGCCGTCCAGGGTCGGCCCACGCTGCACGATGACGTTGGTCGGCGGCACGTCGGCGATCTTGATGGTGTTGTTCTCCGAGGCGAAGATGGCCTCGGACAGGTCGAAGCCGACCTTCTTGGCGTCCACGTCGAACGCGGCGACGAACTTCACGTCGCGGACGTGGTACGGACCGAAGCGCACGTGCATCAAGCCCGGGACCGTCGAGGTGTCATCGGCGTTCTGGTAGTACTGCACGCCTTGGACCAGCGAGGAGGCGCAGTTACCGACGCCGACAATGGCGACCCGCACTTCCGTCGATTGCTCAGTCATTTCCGACGATCTCCTTTTTCTGCTTCCACTGCTGACGTGCTGTGTTGTGTTGCCCCGATGCCCGCGTCTGTATGCAGGATCAGGGTTGTTCGGCCCGGTTCGATGCGCGTTCGGCCGCGATCAGCTCGTTGAGCCAATTGACCTCCCGCTCGCTGGACTCCAGCCCGAGCTGGTGCAGCTGGCGGGTATAGCGGTCCAACGAGTTGCTGGCCCGCGCCACCGCGTTGCGCAGGCCTTCCCGGCGTTCTTCCACCTGCCGGCGGCGGCCTTCGAGGATCCGCATCCGAGCTTCGGCCGGGGTGCGGTTGAAGAACGCCAGGTGGACTCCAAAGCCGTCGTCTGTGTAGTTCTGCGGGCCGGTGTCGGACACCAGCTCGTTGAATCGCTGACGGCCGGCGTCGGTCAGCCGGTACACCCGACGGGCCCGGCGCACCGGGGTCCCCGTTGGGGTGGCGTCCTCGGCGATCACGCCGGCCAGCTGCATGCGCCGCAGTGCGGGATACAGCGAACCGTAGGAGAACGCCCGGAACGCACCCAGCAGACCGGTCAACCGCTTCCGGAGCTCGTAGCCGTGCATCGGAGACTCGAGCAACAAGCCCAAAATGGCGAGCTCAAGCACTCCAGTCACCTCCTCCAGATGGTGTAGCTACGACCGTTCGACGGTTCGCGCCATAGTATCGCGCCGATATAACTACGCCCAAGGGGCTACTGTTCGTCAGCTGTTCAGGCCGTAGGGGCCAAGAATTTCAGGACGGGTAATTGACGCGTTTGACGGTGCCGTCGCCCGCGAAGGCGATGTAGCCGCTGCCGTAGTCGCTGGAAACATACACCGACAGCGATAGAGCACCCGGTGTCGTGGGATCCCGAGCGGGATCCACGATCAGGTAGGTGCTTTTCACGTCGGCTGGTTTGATCCCGAGCGTCTCGGGAGCCCCACGCAGGATCCCGACCGCGGCCTTCACGTCGAATGCGCTCAGATCGACCAGCACGTCATCACTGCTCTTGGACGAAGTGGAGGGGTCATCCCAGCCGCCGCGGTAGGAGTAGTCCAGTTTGCGGCGCTCTTCGGTCGGGTCGGGCCGATCGAGGGATGCGTAGTCGGGGTAGACCACCAGCCGGTAGCCCATGGTGTCGCCGAACTTCTGCCGTGCCTGCTCCAGCAGGCCGGTGAGTCCGCCCAGGGACTGCAGCTGTCGTGGTGGGGTGAGCACCACCGGCGCGACGCCGTCCGGCTTGGCCCCGGGATCTGAGGTGAAACTCAGCGGCGAGCTGGTGTTTCCGTACATCGCCCAACCGAGCAGCATGCCCGCCAGCACCGCGGTGCCTAGTGCGCCCAGTGCCCTGACGGCGACACTGCGCACGCCGAACTTCGCGGGACTGCCCAATGCCGGCAGCTTGACCGGCGCGGTCTCGGTCTGCAGGTCGCCGACCAGGGAATGCAGGTCTCCCAGGGTCACGGCTCGGGTGGCCGCGCTGATTCGCTCCTGGTGCTCGGCGCTGGATACCTGCCCCTCGCCCAGCGCGCTGTCCAGGATCCGGCAGACGTCGTCGCGGTCGCTGTCCTTGGCCCGGGTGCCTGCGGTCTGCCGTGTCGCCACGGCGACGATCGTAAAAGACGGCTGCCCGGTAGTGGCGGCGAATCCGCCGGTTAGCGCCGGTTGGGGGCGTTGATCGCGAGTGCCGGTGAGGACCCGACGTACTCTGGTGACCGTGCGATTGCAGCGACAGGTAGTGGACTACGCGCTCCGGCGCCGTTCCCTGCTGGCCGAGGTCTACTCCGGGCGTACCGGGGTCACCGAGGTGTGCGACGCCAACCCGTATCTGCTGCGCGCCGCGAAGTTCCACGGCAAGGCCAGCGCGGTGGTCTGCCCCATCTGCCGCAAGGAGCCGCTCACCCTGGTGTCGTGGGTGTACGGCGACCAGCTGGGTGCGGTCTCGGGCTCGGCGCGCTCCGCCGAGGAGCTGGTTCTGCTGGCCACCCGCTTCTCGGAGTTCTCGGTGTACGTCGTCGAGGTGTGCCGGACCTGCAGCTGGAATCACCTTGTGAAGTCATATGTGTTGGGCCTCGCGAGCCCGCCCAAGGGATCCCGCGGTCGACGGCCGGCACGCAGCGGAGCCCGTACCGCCAGTGAGTAAACATCACGACGACGGGTCCGATGCTGGATCGGCCCGGCCCTCCGACGCTGCCGGCCGGCGCCCACCGGCGGGGCCGGATGACCGCCAGACCACGATCATTCCGGCAGTTGACGACGCCGTGACTGCCGATCTGCGGGACCCGATCGATGCGGTGCGGGCGGCACTCGACGGGGCGCCTCCACAACGCGAGCAGACGTTGAGTGGCCGGATCCCGCGACGCGAGCCACCGCCGGAGAAGCCGACCGTGTCGCCGCCGCGGCGGGCAGAGCGCTCCGCTTCCGCCGACCGGCCGGCCGCGCCGAATCCGCTGGAGTGGCTGCGCGCCCATCCGCCGAATTGGCGGTGGATCCGGCGCGGGCTCTACACCGCCGTGGTGGTGATGCTGCTGCTGCCGGTCATCACCTTCGCGATGGCCTACTCCATCACCGACGTGCCCTCGCCCGGCGACATCCGGACCAACCAGGTATCGACGATCTTGGCCAGTGACGGTTCCGAACTGGCCAAGATCATTCCGCCGGAAGGCAACCGCGTCGACATCGACATCAACCAGGTGCCGGTCTACGTGCGCAACGCGGTGTTGGCGGCCGAGGACCGCGACTTTTACTCCAACCCGGGATTCTCGGTGTCGGGTTTCGCCCGCGCGATCAAGAACAACCTGTTCGGCGGCGACACCCAGGGCGGTTCGACGATCACCCAGCAATACGTCAAGAACGCCCTGGTCGGATCCGAGCGGGCCGGTATGGGCGGATTGGTCCGCAAGGCCAAAGAGCTGGTGATCGCCACCAAGATGTCGAGTGCGTGGCGCAAAGACGATGTGCTGCAGGCCTACCTGAACATCATCTACTTCGGCCGCGGCGCCTATGGGATCGCCGCGGCGTCACGGGCGTACTTCGACAAGCCCGTCGAGGAGCTCGATATCGCCGAGGGTGCGCTGCTGGCCGCCCTGATCCAGCGGCCGTCCACGTTGGACCCGGCGGTCGATCCCGAAGGCGCCCTCGACCGGTGGAGCTGGGTGCTCGACGGCATGGTGGAGACCGGAGCCATTTCCGCCGGTGAGCGCGCCGCCCAAGAGTTTCCGTCCACGGTCTCGCCCGAACTGGCCCGCAGCCAGAACATCACCACCGGGCCCAACGGGTTGATCCAGCGGCAGGTCACGAGTGAGCTGCTCGAGCTGTTCAACATCGACGAACAGACGCTCAACACCCAGGGCCTGCAGATCACCACCACTATCGACCCGGCGGCGCAGGAGGCCGCCGAAGACGCGGTGGCCACTTACCTCAAAGACCAGATCCCCAACATGCGGACCGCGGTCGTGTCCATCGACCCGCGCGACGGCGCGGTGCGCGCCTACTACGGCGGATCGGATGCCAACGGTTTCGACTTCGCCCAGGCCGGGCTGCAGACCGGGTCGTCGTTCAAGGTGTTCGCCCTGGTGGCCGCGTTGGAGCAGGGCATCGGCTTGGGCTATCAGATCGACAGTTCACCGCTGACCCTCGACAACGGCCGGACCAAGATCACCAACGCCGAGGGCGAGGGCTGCGGTGTCTGCAACATCGCCGAGGCGCTCAAGCGCTCGTTGAACACCGCCTACTACCGGCTGATGCTCAAACTCAAGAACGGGGCGCAGGACGTCGCCGACGCAGCGCATCAGGCCGGGGTGGCCAAGAGCTTCCCCGGCGTACCGCACACCCTGTCGCAGGATGGCGGCCCGCCCGAAGGCGGAGTGGTGCTGGGCCAGTACCAGACCCGGGTGATCGACATGGCCTCGGCGTACGCGACGCTGGCGGACTCCGGCATCTACCACCCACCGCACTTCGTGGAGAAGGTGGAAAGCGCCGACGGCCGGGTGCTGTTCGATGCGAAGACTTCCGAAGACACCGGCGAGCAGCGCATCCCCAAGGCGGTCGCCGACAACGTCACCTCCGCCATGCAGCCCATCGCCGCCTGGTCGCGTGGGCACAACCTGGCCGGCGGGCGACCGTCGGCGGCCAAGACCGGCACTACGCAGCTGGGCGACACCGGGGCCAACCGGGACGGTTGGATGGTCGGCTACACGCCGTCGCTGTCGACCGCCGTCTGGGTGGGCACCACCGGGGGAGACGAGCCGCTGGTGAATCAGTGGGGTGGTCCGGTCTACGGCGCGGGCATTCCGGCCGACATCTGGAAGGCCACCATGGACGGCGCCCTGAAGGGCACGTCCAACGAAACCTTCCCCACGCCCACCGAGATCGGCGGCTATGCCGGCGTCCCGGCCGCGCCGCCACCGCCCCCTCCGATGGACGCCGGCCCGCCGGCCCCCCCGGAGGAAACCGTCATCCAGCCGACGATCGAGATCGCCCCGGGCATCACCATCCCGATCGGTCCGCCCACCACGATCACGGCCGCCCCACCGGCGCCGCCGGTGCCGCAGGCGCCCGAGCCGGGCGGCCCACCTGCGGCCGAGCCGCTGCCCCCCGCGCCGTAGTGCGTTTGTGACCTTGTTTCAACCCGATGGTGAGTCCACGGAAGTAATCTGTTGGCCATGCGACTGCAGCGATGCGTGGGGGACGACTGGCTGCTGAGCACTTCGCCGATCACCGAAAAGGGTTGCGCCCGACTCGGGATGGCGAAGGGCCGGAAGCCCGACTCCTACCCGCAAGGACGCCCTGGGTTCCTGTGAAGACCCAGGGTCCGACAGCGCCGGGTGCCAACAGCGCTGACGAAGAGCACTTCTTGACGACGACCGACGTCAAGCCCACCGACGAAGCGAGCGGGACGGACGCCGACACCGCCGCGGACAAGTCCGCCGACTGCACCGATGACGAGTTGGACCTGCAAGAGCGCCTCGAAGCGGTCAAGGCCGCCATGGAGCGCCCGCGCCCGGACAGCGAAAAGCCCCTTGTCCCAGACGAATCGCCGGCAGATATCGACGTCCAGTTCGACCAGCACGAATCGCGGCGACGGAAATGGCTCTGGGCCAGACGCGGCCTGTACGCCGCCGCTGCGACGCTCCTGGCGGTGCCGGTCGTCACCTTCGGGATGGCCTACCGCACCGTGGAGGTGCCCGAACCCGGTGACATCCACACCACTCAGGTGTCGACAATCCTCGCAGCCGACGGTACCGAGCTAGCGAAAATCGTTCCGCCGGACGGGAATCGGATTGACATCAAGCTAGACCGGGTACCGGTTCACGTACGTGACGCGGTGTTGGCCGCCGAGGACCGCGACTTCTACACCAACTCCGGCTTCTCGGTCTCGGGGTTGTTTCGGGCGGTCAAGAACAATCTGACCGGCGGTGACACCCAGGGCGGTTCGACGATCACCCAGCAGTACGTCAAGAACGCGCTGGTCGGGTCCGAGCGGGCCGGCATGGGCGGACTGGTCCGCAAGGGCAAAGAGCTCGTCATCGCCACCAAAATGTCCGAGGCGTGGTCCAAAGACGAAGTGCTGGAGGCCTACCTCAACATCATCTACTTCGGCCGCACTACCTACGGGATCGCCGCGGCCGCCCGGGCGTACTTCGACAAGCAGGTCGAGGACCTCACCGTCTCCGAGGGCGCCTTATTGGCGGCGGTGATTCAGCGGCCGTCCGCGTTGGACCCGGCGATCAACCGGGATCGCGCCGTCGACCGCTGGAATTGGGTACTCGACGGCATGGTGCAAACCGGCGCACTGACACTCAGCGAGCGGGCCAAGCAGTTCTTCCCGACGACGATCCCGCCTGACCAGGCGCGCAATGCCGACCAAGCCTCCGGGCCCGCCGGGCTGATCCAGCGCCAGGTCACCGAGGAATTGCTCGACATGTTCCACATCGACGAGCAGACCCTGAACATGGAGGGACTGCGCATCACCACCACGATCGACATGAAGGCGCAGCGGGCGGTGGAGAAAGCCGTCAGAGCGACCATGGCGGGGCAAAAACCGACCATGCGGACCGCTGTGGTCTCCATCGATCCTCGCAGCGGCGCGGTGCGGGCCTACTACGGCGGCGACGAGGTCGGTGGATTCGACTTCGCGCAGGCCGGCTTGCAGACCGGTTCGTCGTTCAAGGTGTTCGCCTTGGTGGCGGCGCTGAAACAGGGCATCGGCCTGGGGGAGCAGATCGACAGCGGCCCGCTGACGGTCGGCAAGACCAAGATCAGCAATGTGGGCGGCGCCAGCTGTGGAGTCTGCAACATCGCCGAGGCGCTCAAACGATCGCTCAACACGGCGTACTACCGGCTGATGCTCAAGCTCAAGCACGGACCGCAGGACGTCGCCGACGCCGCACACGATCTCGGGGTCGCCAAGAGCTTCCCGGGTGTCGCGCACACCCTGTCCCAGGACGGCCTCGGCGGGCCCCCGGAGAATGGCATCGTGCTCGGCCAGTACCAGACTCGGGTGATCGATATGGCGTCGGCGTACGCGACCCTGGCCGACTCCGGCATGTACCACCGGCCGCACTTCATTCAGAAGGTCGTCGGCCCCGATGACCGGGTTCTCTTCGACGTAGCGGCCGCCAAGGACTCCGGGGAGCAGCGAGTCCCGAAAGCAGTCGCGGACAATGTCACCGACGCCATGAAGGCGATTCCGAGCTGGTCGGGCGGGCACGACCTGGCTGGTGGGCGCCCGGCCGCGGCCAAGACCGGCACCACGCAGCTCGGCACCACCGGGGCCAACCGGGACGCCTGGATGGTCGGCTACACGCCGACCCTGTCGACCGCGGTCTGGGTGGGCACCACCGGCGGCGACGAACCGCTGACCAACAAGTGGGGCGGGCCGGTATACGGCGCGGGCCTGCCGGCCGAGATCTGGAAAGCCAGCATGGACGGCGCGCTGTGGGGTGACCCGATCGTGCAGTTCCCCAAGCCCACTGAGATCGGCGGTTCCGCGGGCGTGCCGACCAGCGCGCCTATCCCCGTGCAGTACGACTGGTATCCGGCGCCGCCGCCGCCACAGGATATTGACGAGCCGGCGCCTCCGCCGCCGGGCTTCCCGATGCCGGAACCCTTCCCGCCTCCTCCACCCCCGCCACCGCCTCCTCCGCCTCCACCACCCCCGCCGCCGGAGCCGCCCCCGCCCCCGGCGCCGGAGGCTCTCCCGTGAGCCAGGAGACGACCGAACGCACGATGCGCTCACCGCGCGGGCTGGCGGCGGACCTGCGCAGTGCCGACGACCGTGATCTGCCCAGCCGCACCGATGCAGTCGGCCGGGCATTGTCGAACACCATCGGTGGGCCCGTCGGCCGCCATGCGCTGATCGGGCGGACCAGGTTCATGACGCCGCTGCGGGTGATGTTTTTGATCGCCGTGCTCTTCTTGGCGCTGGGCTGGACCACCAAGGCGGCGTGCCTGCAGAGCACCGGTAGCGGGAGCCCCGACCAGCGGGTGGCCAACTGGGACAACGAACGCGCGTACTTTCAGCTGTGCTACTCCGACGTGGTGCCGCTTTACACCGCGGAGCTATTGGATCAGGGCAAGTTCCCGTACAAGTCCAGCTGGGTGGAGAAGGACTCGTCGGGCAAGGAACAGACCCGCTACGACGGACTGCCCGCCGTGCGGTACATGGAATATCCGGTGCTGACCGGGCTGTACCAGTATTCGGCGATGGCGCTGGCGAAGACGTACACGGCGATCACCAAGGTGGTGAAGATCCCGGCGTTGAGCGGGGTCGCCGAGGTGGTGGTGTTCTTCGACATCGTCGCGCTGGGTCTGGCCCTGGCCTGGTTGGCGACGGTGTGGTCCACAGCCGGGCTGGCCGGTCGACGCGTCTGGGACGCGGCGCTGGTGGCGGCTTCGCCGCTGGTGATCTTCCAGATCTTCACCAACTTCGATGCGTTGGCGACGGCGTTCGCCGGGGCCGGTCTGTTGGCCTGGGCGCGCCGGCGCCCGACTGCGGCCGGGGTACTGCTCGGTCTGGGCACCGCCGCCAAGCTGTATCCGGTACTGCTGTTGTTCCCGCTGCTGGTGCTGGCGCTGCGCACCGGCCGGCTGCAGGAGGTTAAACGCACCGTGGTGGCCACCGCGGTCAGCTGGCTGGTGGTGAACCTGCCCGTCCTGCTGTACGCACCGCGGGGCTGGAGCGAATTCTTCCGGCTCAACTCCCGCCGCGGCGACGACATGGATTCGCTCTACAACGTGGTCAGGTCATTGACCGGCTGGCGGGGTTTCGACGGCGACCTGGGGATGTGGCAGCCTCCGACGGTGCTCAACGGCGCCGTCGCCGCACTGTTCGCGCTGTGCTGCCTCGGAATCGGCTACATCGCGCTGACTGCGCCGCGGCGCCCTCGCGTCGCGCAGTTGGCGTTCCTGGTGGTTGCGGCGTTCCTGTTGACCAACAAGGTCTGGAGTCCGCAGTTCTCGCTGTGGCTGGTGCCGCTGGCGGTGCTCGCGCTGCCCCACCGCCGGCTGCTGCTGATCTGGATGACCGTCGATGCGCTGGTCTGGATGCCGCGGATGTACTACCTCTACAGCGTTGCGGATCGCAGCCTGCCCGAGCAGTGGTTCACCACCACGGTGTTGCTGCGCGATCTAGCGGTCGTGGTGCTGTGCGCACTGGTGATCAGGCAGATCTACCGCCCGCAGCAAGACCTGGTGCGCGCCCACGGATGGGCCGACGACCCGGCCGGCGGGGTGTTCGATGAGGCACCCGATGCCCCTCCGTCCTGGCTGCCGGCCCGGCTGCGACCTGCTGGTAGTGTTAGCGGCCGGCTTGAGGGCGATGCTGCCCAGCCGGGTCCTATCGCGGCAAAGTGAACTCCTGGACCGTCGTCGAGGACTCAAATAGTGGTTTAGTGGCCTGTTATTGGAACCGTGGTTTACTCAGGCGCAAATCTGTCGTGACCTTGCTGTAACCTCGCCAGCGCGATGAGTACCGCTCCCACACCCCCCTCCAGCCCGTCCGCCTCACCGGTCGCCGTCATCGGGATGGCGTGCCGGCTTCCCGGCGGGATCGAGTCGCCGCAGCAGTTCTGGGACGCATTGCTGCGCGGCGCCGATTTCATCGACGAAGTACCCGCCGAACGCTGGGATGTCGACAGCTACTACGGCTCCGAACCGGGTACCCCGGGCCGATCGGTATCTCGCTGGGGCGGCTTCCTGGACACCATCGGCGCGTTTGATGCCGACTTCTTCGGCATGACCGAGCCGGAGGCCATCGCGGTCGACCCGCAACATCGCCTCTTGCTGGAGACCTCGTGGGAGGCCGTTGAGCACGCCGGAATCGACCCGGCGGCCCTGGGTCGATCGCAGACCGGCGTCTTCGTCGGGCTGACGCACAGCGACTATGAGTTGCTGTCCGCGGAGTACGGCGCCGCTGAGGGACCCTACGGATTCACCGCCACCAACACCAGCTTCGCTTCCGCCCGCGTGTCGCAGGCCTTGGGACTGCACGGGCCGGCAGTCACGGTGGACACGGCGTGTTCCTCGGGCCTCATGGCGGTCCACCAGGCGTGCCGCAGCTTGCAGGTCGGCGAAAGCGAGCTCGCCCTGGCGGGCGGTGTATCGGTGATGCTCGAACCCCGCAGGTCCGTTGCAGACTCGCAGCAGGGCATGTTGTCCCCGACCGGCCGATGCCGGGCCTTCGATGCCGCCGCCGACGGATTCGTCGCGGGTGAAGGCTGCGTGGTGTTGCTTCTCAAGCGGTTGCCAGAGGCCATACGCGATCACGACCGCATCCTGGCTGTGCTGCGCGGCAGTGCCGCCAATCAGGACGGCAGCACCGGAACAGCCGAGGCGCCGTCGACGCCGGCGCAGGTTGCGGTGTATCACGCCGCGTTGGCCGCTGCCGGCGTCGAGGCCGCGACGGTGGAGCTGGTTGAAGCACATGGTCTGGGAGCCCCGGCCGCGGATCTGACCGAGTATGCGGGGCTGGCCGCGGTCTACGGCACCGACGATCGCTGTTTCTTGGGGTCGGTCAAGACCAACTTCGGGCACTGCCAATCGGCATCCGGACCGCTGGGTCTGATGAAGGCAATACTGGCACTGCAGGACGGCACGGTTCCACAGCATTTGAATTTCACCCGGCTGCCGGACCAGCTGGCCGGGGTACAGACCAACCTGGTTGTGCCGCTGGAAAACACGGCCTGGCCGGCCAGGGCGGCCCATCCGCGTCGGGCCGCGGTCTCGTCACATAGCCTGTCTGGCACCAACGTGCACGTCATCGTCGAGCAACCACCTGTGTCGCCGGTACCGGAGAGGACTACCGAATCGGCGACAGAGGGCGGCCGGCAAGCGCCGCTGCTTTTCCCGATATCGGCGACCTCCGCTGACCAGCTGCGGGTGACGTCCGCCCGGTTGGCGGACTGGGTCGACGAACACGGCCCCGCGATGGCTGACACCGTTCTCGCCGACCTCGGCTACACCCTGGCGCGGCGGCGGTCACACCGGCCGATACGAACGGCTGTGGCGGCGAGCAACTTCGGTGAGCTCGGACAGGCGCTGCGCGAAATCGCCGGCAATGACCTGGCCTACCAGCCTGCTATCGGATCGGACGGCCGCGGGCCGGTCTGGGTCTTCTCCGAACAAACTCCCCAGTGGGCGAAAATGGCGGCATTGCTCGCCGAAGAACCGGCGTTCGCGGCCGCGATCGCGAAAATGGAGCCGGTCGTCGCCGAGGAGTCCGGCTTTTCACTCGCCGAAACCATCGCTGCCGAGCTTCCGCCGACCGAGGTCGAACGAGTGCAGCCGACGAACTTTGCCATCCAGGTCGCACTGGCCGAAGCGATGAAGGCCCATGGGGTTCGGCCGGGCGCGGTCATCGGGCATTCGCTCGGGGAGACGGCGGCGGCCGTCGTCGCAGGTGGGCTGACGCTGGAGGACGGGCTCCTCGTCACCTGTCGCCGGGCACGGCTGATAGCGCGAATCGCCGGCAGCGGCGCCATGGCCACCGTGGAACTGCCTGCGCAGCAAGTGCTTTCGGAGCTCTCCATTCGTGACGTATCCGACGCGGTGCTCGCAGTGGTCGAGTCGCCGGTGTCGACAACCATCGGCGGTGACGGCGAGACCGTTCGCGACCTGGTGGCCAACTGGCAGCAACAGGGAGTGCCGGTGCGCGAGCTGGCGGTCGCGGTCGCCGCACACTCGCCACAAGTCGAACCGGTCCTCGATGAACTGGCTCAAGCCCTCGCCGACCTGAAGCCGACCGAGCTCGAGATCCCGTACTACTCGGCAACACTGTGGTCGCCACGTGACCGGCCGTCATTCGACGGCCAGTACTGGGCGGACAACCTGCGTTACATGGCGCGGTTCGCAGCGGCTGTGCAGGCGGCGATCAAGGATGGCCACCAGATCTTCGGCGAGCTGGCGTCGGACTCACGGTTGGCTGCGGTTCTCGAGCAGAATGCCAGCAGTCTCGACATCCGCATCGCTGCGCTGGCAGCCACCCCCCGAGAGCGCCAGTCCTGGAACGGATTGCGCGGGTTCGTCGCTGACTTGCACAGCGCCGGAACGGCGGTGGATTTCGCTGCGCAATACCCGTCGGGCAGTTTGGTGGAGGCGCCGCTGCCGAGCTGGAACCACCGCGAGCTGATATTCAGCAGGGAGGACGCAGACGTCACTCCGCGCGGCGCAGCGGTCCGGGCCGTGCACCCCTTGTTGGGAGCGCACGTACACCTATTGGAGGAGCCCGAACGCCACGTCTGGCAAGGCGAAGTCGGAATCGTGGCGCACCCGTGGCTCGATGATCACCGGGTTCACAACATGGCCATCTTGCCCGGGGCCGCCTACTGCGAGATGGCTTTGGCCGCCGCCCGTGCCAGCCTGGGCGAATCAACCGAGATTCGTGACGTTCGATTCGAACAGATGCTGCCCCTGGACGACTGGACATCGGTGTCCTCGGGGGCCGTGGTGGTGGCACCCGGGGTACTGGACTTTGCGGTGCACACCCATCAGGGGCGCGACCGGGTTGACTGCGCAACCGCAGTGTTGCAGGCACGGCCGGATGGTCGCCAACCAGCGGTCCGCGATATCGCCGCATTGCTGGCAGCTCACCAGGACCGCGTGGACGGTGCCGAACTGCGAAAAACGTCCGAGCGTCACGGAATTCAATACGGCCCTGCGTTCTCGGGTTTGGTAGCGGTCCGTGTCGGCGACGGCGGGCACACCATCGGTGCCACGGCGCTTGCCGAGATCGCGCTGCCGGGACCGGCCCGCTCCGAGCAGGGGCTCTATGAGATTCATCCGGCCCTCCTCGAAGCGTGCATCATGTCTGCCGTTATGCGGCCCGACGTTCCGCGCGCCGGCGACGGGGGACTGCTGCGCCCGGTTGGGGTGCGCAGCCTGCGCCGCCATCATCTGATTCGAGACGTGCGGTACTGCCTGAGCACAGTGACGGTGGCGCGAGCCGACGCCTGCGAGGCCGATCTGGAATTGATGGACGGCTCTGGCAATGTGTTGCTCACCGTCGAAGGTCTGCACTTCACGGCCGGCCGGTCGGAGATCGAATCCGATGTGCGCATTCTTGATGAGCGCCTGCTGACCATCGAGTGGGAGCGCCGCGATCAACCGGGTGCCGCCTCGACCGATGCCGGAAGCTGGCTGTTGTTGAGCATGGCTGACGCCACAGACACCCTGACCGGCCGTCTCGGTGGGGTGCTCAACGGCGAAGGGGCGTCATCGCACACGGTTTCGGTGCCGATCGGGCGCGGCGATGTGGCTGCGGGCCTGAACGGAGCGCTCGACGGCCACGCCGGGATTGTTGTGGTTACCCCGCCGGCGCTCGAGGCTGCCAATCCCGCTCAGCGGGGCCGCGACTTCGTGGCTTACCTGTTGGACGTCGTGAGGCAGATGGTCGCGTTACCCGGGGAGTCGCCGCGGTTGTACGTGGTGACCCGAGACGCCGCCACGGTGCGACCGGGGGACCGGCCCAACCTGGAACAGGCTGGCCTGCGTGGACTGATACGGGTCATCGACTCGGAGTATCCACACTTGAAGGTCACCCAGATCGATGTAGACGGCGGCGCCGCCGAGCACGATGAGGCATTGGTGTCCCACCTTGCGGCGCAACTCCAGAGCGGGTCTGACGAGGACGAGACCGCTTGGCGTGACGGTGATTGGTACACCGCGCGGCTGCGCCCCGGCCCGCTCGGCCCAGCCGATCGGCGGACCACCGTGGTGGAGCACGGCCAAGACTGTCTGCGCCTGCAGCGCAACGATCCGACCGAGCCCGAGTCGTGGGAAGCAGTCGCCTACCCCCGGATTGCGCCGGGCAGCGGTCAGATCGAAGTTGCGGTGACGGTCGCCGGAATCAAGTGGGCCGAGGCCTCGCCCGTCGAGGAACACCTGCAGCAGCTGGGCCCAGATTTCGCGGGCGTGGTGACGGCGGTCGGCCCCGATGTCACCGGCCACCGAGTGGGCGACCACGTCGGCGGGATTTCTCCCGACGATTGTTGGAGCACGTTCATCACCTGCGACGCCCGACTGACGGCTACCTTGCCGGCGGAGCTGCCGTTGACCGAAGCCGCCGCGTGGCCGACCGCATACGCCACCGCCTGGTATGGGCTGCACGATCTGGCGCGCGTCACATCAGACGACAAGGTGTTGATCCATTGCGCAACCGGCGGCGTCGGCCAGGCCGCGATCGCAATCGCACGGGCGGCCGGATGCCAGATCTTCGCCACAGCGGACAGTCCACGGCGGCGACAACAGTTGCACGACATGGGTATTGACCACGTCTATGACTCGAGCAATCTTGAGTTCGCCGATCGGATACGCCACGACACAGATGGCTACGGTGTCGACGTGGTGCTCAACTCGCTGTCCGGGGTGGCGCAACGCGTCGGAATCGAACTGTTGAGCTTCGGCGGCCGGTTCATCGAGTTGGGCAAGCAGGATGTCTACGGCGACAGCAGGCTTGGGCTGTTCCCCTTCCGCCGAAATCTGTCGCTGCATGTCGTCGACTTGGCGTTGCTGGCGCACAGCCATCCGGAAACGGTCCAGCGATTGCTGTGCACCGTCTACCGAAATGCAGCAGACGGCAGACTTCCGCAACCGCCCACCACGCACCATTCCTTGCTGGACGCTTCCTTCGCCCTGGGCGTGGCCGACGCCGATGACTGCGCGGCAACGGTTTTGCTCGACATGCCGCAGACCGGAAGCACGGTAGCGGTGGTGCCACCGGCCCAGGCCCAGCTATTCCGGGCCGACGGCGCCTACATCGTCACCGGCGGCACCGGTGGGGCCGGGTTGTACCTGGCTGCTGAGATGGCCGCAGCGGGTTGTGGCCGCATCGTGCTGAGCGGCGATTCGGCACCGGACAGTCAAGCGCAACGGGCCATCGAGCGATTGCGTGCACTGGGCACCGATATTCAGGTGGAATGCGGCGATATCGCGGAGCCGCAGACGGCCGACCGGCTGGTGGCGGCGGCGACGGCGTCCGGTCTGCCGGTGCGCGGGGTACTGCATGCGGTTGCCGCGGTGGGCGAAGCACCGTTGACCGAGATCACCGGGCACCTCGTTGACCGCTGCTGGGGGCCGAAGGTCCACGGCGCGTGGAACCTGCACCAGTCGTTGCAAGAAGAGGCCGCCGCACAATCGGTGGACTGGTTCTGCGCGTTCTCCTCGACTGCGGCGCTGATCGGGACGCCGGGCCAGGGCGCCGCCGCGGCAGCCGACAGCTGGTTGGACGCGTTCGGACGCTGGCGCCAGGCCCAGGGCTTGCCGGCCACCGTGATCGGGTGGGGGCCGTGGGCTGACACCGGCAGCTCCGCTGTCCCCGTCGACGGAGGGCGCGCTGCGATCACTTCCGCCGAAGCCGCCCGCGCCTTCCGTGCGGTGCTGAGCTATGGACGCGCGTGGGCCGGATACGCGCCAATCACCCGGGCACCGTGGTTGACGGCGTTGGCGCACCGTAGCCCGTTTGCCGAAGCGTTCCGACCGGTGCGCCGAAGCAGTCCCGACGCGCAGAGGTTCCTTGCCGAGCTGAAGGAGCTCCCGCGCGACGAGTGGTTGGGCTCGATACTGCGCCTGGTCTCCGATCAGATCAGCCTGCTGTTGCGACGTACCGTTGACCCGGACCGGCCGCTCCCCGAATACGGCCTGGATTCGTTGGCTAGCTTGGAGTTTCGTACCCGGGTCGAAACAGAGACCGGGGTCCGGGTCGGCCCTGCCCAGCTCACCACGGTGCGCGGACTGTCCCAGCACGTGTGCGACCAGCTGGCCGCCCGTGTAGAACATGCGGACTCTCCCGGTGGTAGGTAGTTTGAGTCGGCCGGCCGCTGTCCCGAGCCGCCAGCCGAAGCGTTTTTCGCCTGAGAAGAGGAGCAGACGGTGCGTGTAGGGCCATTGGCGTTGGGAACGTTGTCGGACTGGGAACCCGAGGCCGGTCCCACTGTGGTGTGGCAGCCGTCGGCTGCTGCACTGGCCACGGCGCGACAGGCGCCGGTCAATGCCGTGCCGGCCAGCTACATGCAGGAACAACACATTCGTGGCTACATCGACCAGACCGCCGTCGGACTCGACTACTCGCGCCTGATGGTGCTCAGTTGCGACATGGCGGGCCGCTGCGATCGGCGTGCCATCGACTACATCATCAACGCGCATGTACGGCGGCATGAGACCTACCGCAGCTGGTTCGAGCACGCCGACGACGGAAGCCTCATTCGCCACGTCATTGATGACCCAGCCGAGATCGCGTTCGTCCCGGTCGATCACGGCGAACTGACGTTGCCGCAGGTGCGCGAACTGTTGACTGAGACGCCCGATCCGTTGCAGTGGGACTGCTTCCGGTTCGGGATCATTCAGGGCAAGAGCCACTTCACGTTCTTCGCCAGCATCGATCACGTGCATGTGGACGCGGCGGTCGCCGGGGTGACGTTGATGGAGCTCTATTTCATGTACAACGCGCTGGTGGCCGGCGGGGCGCCGCTGGAGTTGCCCCCGGCGGGAAACTACAGCGAGTTCTGTGTCGGTCAGCATGAGTTCACCTCTGCGCTCACCCAAGAGTCGCCCGAGATTCAGGCCTGGCGAAGCTTCGCCGAAAGCAACGACGACAGCCTGCCGGGTTTCCCGTTGCCGCTCGGCGACCCAACGCAGCCGTGCCCGGCGGCCATGGTCACCGCCACCATGCTGGATGAAAAGCAGACCGTCGATTTCGAGTCGGCCTGCACCGACGCGAGCGCCCGGTTCATCGGTGGCGTCTTGGCGTGCTGCGGTTTGGCGCAGCAGGAGTTGACCGGCGATGCGACCTATTACGGACTGACGCCGCGGGACACCCGCAGATCCCCGGACGATGACCTCACCCTGGGCTGGTTCACCGGTCTGATTCCGATCACCGTTCCTATCGGTGAGTCTTCGTTTGCGGACGCCGCCAAGGCCGCGCAGGATTCTTTCGATTCAGGCAGAAGCCTGGCGGACGTGCCCTACCAGCGGGTGAGGGAGTTGGTCCCCAGCTTGGGCAAGCCGCCGCCGAATTTTCCCGTCGTCAATTTCATGGACGCCGGGGCCGCGCCGTTGTCGGCGTTGATCGCCGCGGGCCTGGACGACCTGAACATCGGCGTGTACAGCGACGGCCGGTACTCGTATCAGATGTCGCTCTACGTGATCCGGGTGCAAGAGGAGACCGCGGTCACCGCGGTATTCCCGGACAACCCGGAGGCCCACGAATCGGTGGCGCGCTACTTGGCGTTGTTGAAGTCCGTGTTTGAGCGGATTGCCGAGCAGGGCCATGGGGAGAAGGTCGCATGAGTCCAGCTCCATTCGCTGAGACACGCACGCCCAGCAGCTGCCGCCGGAGGTGAACCCATCTTCAGCCGGCTAGGCGACTTCGTCGTGCGGCGCCCGTGGCCGGTGATCGGCTTCTGGGCGCTGTTGGTCGTGCTGCTGCCGCTGTTCGCGCCGTCGCTGACCGATATGGCGCAGCGACATCCTGTCGCGGTGTTGCCTGCCGATGCCCCGTCGGTCCAGGCCGCCGCTAAGGTCTCCGCCGCCTTTGACGAGGACGGCTCGGAGAACGTGCTGACCGTTCTGCTCACCGATGAGGCGGGCTTAGATCGAGCCGATGAAAAGGTCTACCGCGCACTGGTGGACCGGCTGCGTCTTGATACCGAAGACGTGGTGATGCTGCAGGACTTTCACGCCACCCCGGCGTTGCGGGAGGTGCTCGCCAGCAGTGACGGCAAGGCGTGGATTCTGCCGGTCGGGCTCGCGGGGGACTTGGGAACTCCCGAGGCCTACGCGGCATACGTAAGAGTTGCCGAGACGGTCAGGGAGACCGTTGCTGGATCGACGCTGACCGCCGACGTCACGGGTCCGGCAGCCACCGTCGCCGACCTGACCGACGCCGGGGCGCGGGACCGCTTCGCGATCGAGCTGGCGATCGGTGTCCTGCTGCTGTTCATTCTGGGCATCATCTACCGCAACCCGCTCACCATGCTGCTGCCCCTGATCACCATCGGCGCATCGATGGTCGCGGCGCAGGCGGCGGTCGCGACGGCGTCACTGGTGACCGGAATGGCCGTCTCCAACCAGGCCATCGTGATGCTCAGCGCATTGATCGCCGGCGTGGGAACCGACTACGTGGTCTTCCTGGTCAGCCGTTATCACGACTACATCCGGATGGGATCCGGTACTGCCGAGGACTGCCAGCGCGCGGTGCGGCGGGCCCTGGCATCGATCGGCAAGGTGATTGCCGCGTCTGCGGCCACCGTTGCCATCACCCTGCTGGGGATGGGCTTTGCCAAACTTGGGGTGTTCGCCACCGTCGGCCCGGTGCTGGCGATCGGGATCGCGGTGGCGTTCTTGGCTGCGGTGACGTTGCTTCCGGCCATTCTGACGCTGGCCGGTCCGCGCGGCTGGGTGGCGCCGCGTCCCGAACGCGCTGCGCGGTTCTGGCGCCGGACCGGGGTGCGAATCGTTCGGCGCCCCAAGACGTATCTGGTCGGTAGCCTGGCGCTGTTGCTGGCATTGGGCAGCGCCGCGGGGCTGATCCGGTTCAACTACGACGACCGCAAACAACTGCCGGCTTCGGTCGACAGCTCGGTGGGGTATGCGGCGTTGGACCGGCACTTCCCGGTGAACCAGACGATCCCCGAATACCTGCTGGTTCAATCGCCCAACGATCTGCGTACTCCGCGGGCTCTGGCCGACATGGAGCAGATGGCGCAACGGATCAGCCAGATCCCGGGTGTGGCTGCTGTGCGTGGCGTTACCCGACCGAGTGGTCAGTCCCTCGAAGAGGCCAGGGCCACTTACCAAGCCGGTGAAGTCGGGGGCCAGCTGGGCGAGGCCGCGGGCTTGATCGCTGAGCGCGATGGTGACCTCAACCGGCTGACTACGGGCTCCAGGAAGCTGGCAAACGGCCTCGGAGATCTGAACACCCAGGTCAGCCAGTCCGTTGGCAGCGTGCGCAGTCTGGTCGACGCGCTGGCGTATCTGCAGGCTCAGTTCGGGGGCAACAAGACATTCGGTGAAATCGACCAGGCCGCAAGGCTGGTCAACAGTATCCGGGCACTCGGCGACGCCCTCCAGGTGACCTTCGCCGGGCTCGCGTCCAGCTTCGACTGGGTCGATCCCGTCACCGAGTCCCTCGATGCCAGCCCGACATGTGACGCCAATCCGATTTGCGAGACGGCGCGAGCCGAGTTCCACAAGCTGCAAAACGCCCGTGCCGCAGGCACTCTCGATGAAATCTCCAGCCTGTTTCGTCAGCTGCAGTCTGCGCAGCCCTCGCAGACCTTGTCGTCGGCGGTCAACGGGCTGAGCCGGTCTTTGCTGTCAGCCTCGCAGTCTCTGCATGCGCTCGGATTCGACAATCCTCGCCGGGTACAGCGGAAGATCATCGAGATGCAGAACGGCACCAACGAGCTCGCCAGCGCCGGCCGTCAGGTGGCCGACGGGGTACAGCTCCTGGTTGACCAGACCAAGGAGTTGGGACTGGGCCTGGACACCGCCTCGGCGTTTCTCATGACGATGGGCCACGACGCTTCCGAACCGTCGATGGCGGGATTCAATGTGCCGCGAGAGGTTCTGGCCACCGAGGAGTTCAAGTCGCTGGCCCACACCTTCGTCTCGCCCGACGGACATTCGGTGCGGTATTTCATCCAAACCGACGAGGATCCGTTCAGCACCAAGGCCATGGACCAGGTCAACACCATTCTTGCGACCGCCCAAGCGGCGCAACCCAATACCGTGCTGGCGGACGCCTCGATTTCGATCTCCGGGTACCCGGTCACGCTGCGCGATATTCGCGACTACTACGACCGGGACATCCGGCTCATCGTCGTCCTGACGACGCTGGTGGTGCTGCTGATCTTGACCGCCCTGCTACGAGCGATCGTTGCCCCGATCTATCTGGTGGGCTCGGTGATCATCTCCTACCTGTCGGCGATCGGGCTTGGCGCTTTGGTCTTTCAGGTCATATTGGGGCAGCAACTGCACTGGAGCGTGCCGGGTTTGGCGTTTGTGGTGCTGGTGGCTGTGGGAGCCGACTACAACATGCTGCTTGCGTCCCGATTGCGCGACGAAGCGCCGCTGGGCGTTCGTACCAGCGTCATTCGCACCGTCGGGTCGACCGGCGCGGTGATCACCGCTGCCGGTCTCATTTTCGCCTCCGCCATGTTCGGGCTGCTGTTCGCCAGCGTCGGGGCTGTCGTGCAGGGCGGCTTCGTGATCGGAGCCGGCATCCTTGTCGACACGTTCGTGGTGCGCAGCATTACCGTGCCCGCCGCCGCAGCACTGCTCGGACGGGCGAACTGGTGGCCCGCGCGTCCGTGGCTACAACCTTTGGCCGGCAACCCGAAACGCAGCACCGCCAAGGGCGACACGATTGAGACGGTGGCCGAAGCCTGACGCCGTGCGTCAGCCGGTGAAATTGAAGAAGCTGCGCAGCTTACCGACGGTGTCATCGACGGCGCTGCTGGTCTCCGGTCCCAGAACCTCCACCACATCCATGCCGGCCGGGTGCACCGAGATCGGCCTGCTGGCGGGGTCGTCATTGCGGGAGTATCCGGCGTCGACCTGCGGCTGCAGGAAACCGTCGAGCTGGTCGACCAGGTCGTCCGGCACGCCGGCGAAGCGCAGCGGCATGGTCAACGGCAGGTGATTGATGGGAATCAGGTACGTCGTTGTGGTGGCGCCGCGGGAATTAATGGTGGATCGGACGTTCTGCGCGGGCACATCAGCGGGCGTGGTGAACGCGGACGGCGTATGCACGATCGCGGCACCGAGCAGGGCGTTGGCGACCGACCACAGATTGTCGGGCCGGTCGGGGAAGTCGGCCATGCCGTCGTAGGCGGCGACGATCCGATTGGTGTCGTATTGGCTCTCCACCTCGGGGGGCATGTCGTAGTCCTCGAGAGGCAGCCGGCTGCCCGGCGCAAAGAGGCCGGAAAGAAAGCTCTTCCCGAAAGCGTGCTTGCCCATGGGTGAGCCGATTGTCGTGAATTGCAACATGTCTGCCGGCGGTGCGGCGGGGTCGTTGGCGAGCCGGACCTGCTCCTTGTCGAGCGCCATGGTGCCCTGCGACAAACCGATGACACTGGCAGGCTGGGTGCCGCGGCGAATCACTGCATCGAGGTTGTCGGCGGCCGCGTCGACCGCTGCGGACACGGTCACGTTGTCGCGCTTGGCGTCGGGAGCGAACATGGTGGGCACCCACCGGAACATGGCGCCGGCCGGGTAGTCGATGATTTCCCGCTTCTTGTTCGGGAAATAGCCCGAACCGGCGCGGCGGGTGTAGTCCGCCCACGGGATGCCGGGCGGCCGGGCACCGCCGACCGCGTAGACGACGTCGACATTCGACGCTTCGCCCACCGGTGCCGGCGTCGGAGTCGGTGCGGGTGCAACCCAGGGGGTATCGGTCGGGCGTGCCGGGGTGGCGGTAGCCGTACTGGCGCTCAACCCGCTAGCCGAACCGGCGAGCCACACCGCGAGAGCTCCGGCGACCAGTCGTTTCATTGCTAACCCCTTCAACCGTGCAGGTCCGCTGTCGGACCCGACGTCCACCTTCTCATAGACCCAGGACACCGGCAGTGCATAAGACACCGCCTACGGTAGCCAGCAGGGCGGCGACCTGGCCCGGACGACGTGTTCGACCCCACTTGTGCAACGTTGCCATGAACCCGCGGGTGGCGCCCGGCGCCAGCAGGTAGGCCAGCAGCGGAATCTCGACGAGCGCAAACGCCAGCACGTTGAACGTCAGCAGCGCGGCGATCTTCGTGCTGGTGGCGTCGCCGGAGGCCACGATGATCGCCAACGCGGCCAGGTAGTCCACCGACGGCAGCGCGATACTCAAACCGGCTGTTCCCGCCACCCACAGTGACCGACCCTTGAGCAGGCGCTGTGCCCGAGCAGAAAATCTGGCCGGGACGGAATCGGCGCGATCCGCGCGCATCGCACTCGGCCGGTCGGTGACGATTCTGACCGCGAGAACCGCTGCGGTGAGCAGCGCCAGCGCGCCGATGGCGATCTGGGCCCTCGGCAGGGTCAGCCCAGAAGACTCGGCCAAGGTGGGCGGGAGCAAGAACAGCACCACCAGACCGCCGGTTGTCCCCATGACGAAGCCGCCGCACAGGAACGCCATCAGCTGCAGCGCCGGCCTGGGCCGGTTCAGCATCAGCAGTGTCAAACCGATGCGAACCGGCTCAACGCTGGTGGCGGCAGCCATCACGAGCAGGGCGATCCACATGCGGCGAGTTCGTAGCGCGGGGACGCGGCCCGCTCAGCGGTCCATACGGGTGAACTGCTGGCTTTGGTACTGCTCGACGCAGGCCGCCCGGCGCACCTTGCCGCTGGTGGTGATGGGAATCGATCCCGGACCAACCAGCACCACATCAGCAACGGTCACCCCGTGGACCTGAGCGATCGCTGCCTGCACGTCGTTCTTCAGGACGGCAAGCCGCTGCGCGGCGTCCTCGGCGAATTCGCCACGATCCCGAACTTCGATGATGGTGACCAGCGTCTCGTCCTCGTTGACCGGAACCGAGATGGCCGCGACGCGACCGCCGCTGATCTCTTGAAGGGTGGCCTCGATGTCCTCGGGGTAGTGGTTGCGCCCGCGGATGATCAGCAGATCCTTCATGCGGCCCACAATGAACAGCTCACCCTCGGAGATGAATCCGAGGTCGCCGGTCCGCAGCCAGGGGCCGCTCGGGGTGCCCTCGGACGCCCTGACAAGCGTCGCCTCGAACACTTCCTGCGTCTGTTCCGGCTTGTTCCAGTAGCCGGCAGCGACATTGGCGCCAGCGGTCCAGATCTCGCCGACGGTTCCCACGGAGCACTCTGCGCACGTTTCGGGGTCCACGATCCGCACCGCCGGCGACTTCGGCACACCGTAGGTGAGCAGGGGCGTGCCCTCGGGTGCCTCGCACCGTTGCGCACTACCGCGCGTCAACTTCTCCGATTCGAAGTAGACGGTCTGGGGCGGGCATTCCACATCGAGGGTGGCGACATACAGAGTCGCCTCGGCCAACCCATAGGCCGGGTGCAGGGCCCGAGCGCGGAAGTTATGGGGGGCGAATCGGTTGAGGAAGCGCTCCAAAGTCGCGGGATGGACGCGTTCACTGCCGCTGACGATGCCCAGCACGTCGCCCAGGTCAAGTCCGGCCATGTCTTCTTCGGTCGTCTTGCGCACCGCCAGTTCGAAGGCGAAGTTCGGAGCCGCCGTAAACGTTCGGGTGTGGCTGGCCATTGCTTGGACCCAGCGCGCCGGACGCTGCAAAAACGCCACCGGACTCGTCAGCTCGCAACGGTAGCCACCCAGGATGGGTGCGATGATGCCCAGGATCAAGCCCAGATCATGGTAGAAGGGCAGCCACGACACGATCGTTGTGTCGGGGGGCGCCACCCCGTTGAACTCCGGGAAGTAGCCCGCCATGAACTGGCGGAAGTTCACCTGAAGGTTGCGGTGCGAGACCATCACGCCAGCCGGAAGCCGAGTCGAGCCCGAGGTGTACTGCAGATAAGCCACACCGCCGGAGTCGACAGGTTGCGCACCCATGGCGACGCTGGCATCCAGATCCAACTCATCGACAGCGACCACGGTTGCCGTGGCGTCGGCCCCGGATTCCCGGACGTACTCAGCGACAAGATCTGCCGCTCCCGACGTGGTCAAGACGACGGTGGGAGCGGTGTCGGTGAGAACGGCGCTGACCCGCTCGTCGTGCGCACCGGGATGCGGCACCGGCAGCGGCACGGCGATGAATCCCGCTTGGATGGCGCCCAGGAAACCGGCGATGTAACCGAGGCCTTGTGGGGCCAGGATCACCGCGCGATCCCCGGCAGACCCGTGCCGCTGGAGTTCCTTCGCGACATTGAGGGCGCGCCGATACATCTGTGACCACGACAGCGTCTCGGCGACACCGTCCCAGTTCTGGTCGTAATCGGTGTAGGTGAACGCCGCCTCATCGGGCGCGAGGGAGGCGCGTTCGCGCAACAAAGTTAACAAGGAAACATCAGACATTCCGGTGAGGCTACCGTCACAATGCCAGATCTGCCGAGCAACGTTGCACGGTGATGACCTTCTACCTCAATTTCGCCGCCGTCAGCGGCCGGCTGGCACGCCCTTTACCGCCGGACAGCGGCCCGGCCAGCCGCTACGATCGTGACGATCTTGGCTCGAGCTGCCACCGAGAGATGCGGGACATCCGATGAACCGTTCAGTTCAAGCCGCGGCCTGCTGCTCGCTGGCCCTGCTGGTGACCGCTGGCTGCAGCGCGACCACGGGTGATATCCCCATCGACGCGATGATGGCCAACGTATCTTCGGCCCCCAAGACGCCCGGCCTGGCGTCCACGGACGGGCTGCCGCCCGGCCGGGTCGGCGCGCTGCTGCTGTCCGACGACGATGTCAGCGCCATCGTCGGGTTGCCGATGCATGGAAACGGCAGTTGGCAGGTACCCGGCGCCGAGGTCACATTGCGGGACCGCGACGAGTGCAAGGCCCTCACGCTTTCCGGCAAAGATTTCTGGACCACGGATTACACTGCGTATCGGCAGGTCTCACAGCAGGACAGTGACGACATGAACTTCTTTACCTGGCAGGGTGTGGCCGCCTACCCGAACGGACGAACCGCGTCGCGGGTATTCCGCCGGACGATCAACGCCGATCTGCAGGCGCGCTGCCGGACGGCGGTGGTGCCCGCCGAGAACGATGAGCATGCGGCTTGGCACGTCGATTCCCTCACAGTCACCGACTCGAAGTTGTCCGTCCTCTTGTCGGAACAGCGCGACCAGCAGAGCACCGGATGGCGCTGCGCAACACAGATTCGCCTGCAGCGCAATGTAATACATCGTGACGGGGCATGCCAGACCGGCAACCCCTCGACAACCACGCAGCAGATAACGGATATGACCGCGAACCGGATCGGGGGCTGACGCATGAACGACGGACCGGCACGGAGCGATGCGATGAAACGGGTATCGGCCGCAGTGGGCGTCGCCGGCCTGGTGGCGATGGCGATGCTCGGGTGTTCGCGCGGTGACGACCAGGATGGCGGATCCGCCCAGGCCGTCAGGCTGCCGTCGCCCGGTGACACCACCAGGGCCGAGACCTCAGAGGCGGTGGCTCCCGCCGGTGAACCCGCCCGCCGGTCCTCGATGTCCCCGGTTCCGCCGCCGCTGGTCCTACCGGATCGGTTGCGCACCCTGCCGTTGCCCGCCGACGTGTCCGGTCCCATCGTCGGTTCTCCGTTGGGTTTTGAGAAGCGCTTCGACCAGCCGGCGCCACCGGTGACGCTGGACGAGCACGCCGAGTGCGCGGTGCTGCTCGGCCCGGCCATGCCCGCCTTCGGCTTCGAGTGGACGGCCTACAAGGGCGCCCAGCAGAAGGACCGGGAAGAGAACGCCGACGTCGTCGTCGGCCAGGGCGTGGCTTCTTACCCCGACACCGAGAAGGCACGCGCCGCGTTCGGCGCGGCGTTCCCCGCCGAGCTGCGCAAGTGCGAAGGGGTTGCGGTGCACAACCCGCGCGACACCGAAGCGAACCTGACCTGGCAGTTCCACGTCCCCACCGTCGATGGCACCCGAGCGCAGTGGAGCCGGGTGCAACTGGCCGACGGAAAGCCGCTCGACTGGAGCTGCGCCTATGAGGCCGACGTCAAGAGCAACGTCCTGCTGTACACCTCGGTGTGCCAGCGCGGCGCCGGCGGGGCCGAGGCGGCGGCGAAGCTCGCCGAGCGGCTGATGGTCTGGATTCCGGCCACCTGACCGGGGTCAGTGCACCCGGTCCAAGACGTGCTGGCTGAGCCGGTCCATGGTCACGGCGGCGTTGCCCCACTGGCTGGACAGCACCTCGACCATGAAGTTGGCACCCACAGCGACGAGGAACGCAGAGGTGAACCCCATATTCGCGCCGTTGTAGCGAGCCGAGAGCAGCCAGGAGGCCACGGTCGCGTCCGGGCTTAATTCGACGTGCACCAAGTCCATGGTGACGCCCGCATCGACGTCAGCACCAACCAGCCGTGCATTGAGGCAGCGGTCGACCGCCGGCCGGTTGTAGGTATTGGTGAACGCCGCGCTCGCTTCAGCCACCGAAGGAAAGGTCGTCACCGCCACGATCGCGGCCGCTTCGTGTGCGCGGTTCTCCCACCTCTGCGCTCGGTGAGACGCGTAGTTGCTCCCGACCACCTCAGTGGTGCCCACCTCGTAGAACGCCCGGCAGTCATCGCGCTGTCGGAGACGTTCCGGCTGGGACGGCACCATGCCCACCGGGCCCGTGCTGGACATGGGCATCCCGGCGAATGTACTGACCTCGTCGTCGGAGGGGATCAACATCGCGACCTGGCCCGGCTGCACCCAGTCGCCGTCGGCGACCGCCGGCGCCGGCATCGCCAGCCCGCTCAGTGCGGCAAGGGCGATTGCGGACATCACGAACCACTTGCCGTGACTCACCATGGCGGTGAGCCTAATCGGACTCGATGCGCAACCCGCCGATTTCACTCCGGCGGTCCGCCTCCGGTAACCTAGCCCGGTTGCCGACGCAGGCGACCCTCCTGCCGTGGACACCTCCACGGCCGCACTACGACCATAGGAGGTGATGAGGTTCCCATGCGTCCATACGAAATCATGGTCATCCTTGACCCCACTCTCGACGAGCGCACCGTTGCCCCGTCCCTGGAGACGTTCCTGAACGTCATCCGCAAAGACGGCGGTTCGGTCGACAAGGTCGACATCTGGGGCAAGCGCCGCCTGGCTTACGAGATCGCCAAGCATGCCGAGGGCATCTATGCGGTCATCGACGTCAAGGCCGAGCCGGCCACCGTGTCCGAGCTCGACCGTCAGCTCAGCCTGAACGAGTCGGTGCTCCGCACCAAGGTGATGCGGACCGACAAGTCGTAGCAGGTTGGGCCGGCCGTTGCGTAGGCTCAGCTGCGAATGCAGCACTCAAGCGCTGACACCGATCCTAGGAGGGCCCCGTGGCTGTAGGTGACACCACGATCACCGTCGTTGGAAACCTGACCGCGGACCCTGATCTGCGGTTCACCCCCTCGGGGGCGGCGGTCGCCAACTTCACGGTGGCGTCCACTCCGCGGGTCTTTGACCGGCAGAGCAATGAGTGGAAGGACGGCGACGCGCTGTTCCTTCGGTGCAACATCTGGCGCGAGGCCGCCGAGAATGTTGCCGAGAGCCTCACCCGCGGATCGCGGGTGATCGTCACCGGGCGGCTGCGGCAGCGGTCTTTCGAGACCCGCGAGGGCGAGAAGCGCACCGTCTACGAGGTGGAGGTCGACGAAGTCGGCCCCTCGTTGCGGTATGCCACCGCCAAGATCAACAAGGTCAGCCGCGGCGGCGGCGGAGGCGGCTTCGGCGGGGGCGGCGGCATGTCAGCCCCCTCCGCTCCGTCCGGCCCGCCCGCGGAAGACCCGTGGGGCAGTGCTCCGGCGTCCGGCTCCTTCGGTGGCGCCGACGACGAGCCGCCCTTCTGACAAACGAACCACAGCACGAAAGAGATAGGTAGATGGCCAAATCCAACAAGCGGCGCCCGGCTCCTGAGAAGCCGATCAAGGCTCGCAAGTGCGCATTCTGCTCCAACAAGAAGCAGGTGATCGACTACAAGGACACCTCGCTGCTGCGCACCTACATCAGTGAGCGGGGCAAGATCCGCGCCCGTCGTGTGACCGGCAACTGCGTTCAGCACCAGCGCGACGTCGCGCTCGCGGTGAAGAACGCCCGCGAGGTCGCGTTGCTGCCCTTCACCTCGTCGGCGCGCTAGCCGACCACTCAATCTTGGAGAAAGTACGAAACGATGAAGCTCATTTTGACCGCTGAGGTGGACCACCTCGGAGCGGCCGGAGACACCGTCGAGGTCAAGGACGGATACGGCCGCAACTACCTGCTCCCGCGGGGGCTGGCCATCGTCGCCACGCGCGGCGCGCAGAAGCAGGCCGACGACATCCGTCGTGCCCGCGAGACCAAGCAGGTGCGCGACCTGGACCACGCCAAGGAGCTCAAGGAAGCTCTGCAGGCGCTGGGCCCGGTCACGTTGCCGGTGAAGACCTCGGGCGACTCGGGCAAGCTGTTCGGCTCGGTGACCGCCGCTGACGTGGTCGCCGCCATCAAGAAGGCCGGCGGGCCGAACCTGGACCGGCGGATCGTCCGGCTGCCCAAGGCCCACATCAAGGCCGTCGGTAGCCACCCGGTGTCGGTGCACCTGCACCCCGACGTGAACGTCGACGTCACACTCGACGTCGCCGCGGCAAACTAAGCACGTACCTCAGCAGCCCCGGCAGCGCCTGATTGGCGCGGCCGGGGCTTTGCTGTGTTCGGATGGCGGTCGGCCCGGGTTAGTGCTGGCTAACTTTTGGGCCCGTCTGTGAGGGCGGGTCGTTTACCTTGATGTGGAATCGCGTCTACCTGTCTGCAAAGCAACACGCCCAAGGCGGCAACCTCCGACGACACGCCGAAGAGATTGTCTTCCACAATCAAAACGCCCCTCGCTACGGCCCTTACCTGCGCGGATAACCCGGGTGAGAAGCGCAATCCACAAGTCTTCCCCACCGTCCCAAACAAATGGGGGACCGGTGTGCACACTTAATCCACACCTTTGTTAACAAGCTCGTTTTGTACGGCCGCCAGCAACGCCTACCGTCAACGCGGCACGGCACAAGGGGGTGGCCAGAGATGTCACAGCCACCGGATATGTTCGGCCTAATTAGCGCCGAATAATCATTCGATCGTGCCAGTGGAGGAGGAGGGGCGCATGGCAGTAGTCGACGACCGTGGGCACTCTGAGCTTGAAGAGCCGCCACGCGAGGACGTCGGCCGCCAACCGCCCCAGGACATGGCCGCAGAGCAGTCGGTGCTCGGGGGCATGCTGCTGAGCAAGGACGCCATCGCCGACGTGCTGGAGCGGCTGCGACCGGCGGACTTCTACCGCCCGGTGCACCAGAACATCTACGACTCGATCCTGGACCTCTACGGGCGCGGTGAGCCGGCCGACGCGGTCACCGTGGCCGCCGAGCTCGACCGCCGCGGCCTGCTGCGCCGGGTGGGCGGTGCCCCGTACCTGCACACGCTGATCTCCACGGTCCCCACCGCGGCCAACGCCGGCTACTACGCCACGATCGTCGCCGAGAAAGCCATCCTGCGCCGGCTGGTGGAGGCCGGCACCCGGGTGGTCCAGTACGGCTACGCGGGCGCCGAGGGCGCCGATGTCGCCGAGATCGTGGACCGGGCCCAGGCCGAGATCTACGAGGTCGCCGAGCGGCGGACCTCCGAGGATTTCGTCCCACTCGAAGACCTGCTGCAGCCCACCATGGACGAGATCGACGCAATCGCCTCGCACGGCGGGGTGGCGCGCGGTGTGCCGACCGGCTTCACCGACCTCGACGAGGTGACCAACGGACTGCACCCGGGCCAGATGATCGTGGTGGCGGCGAGGCCGGGTATGGGCAAGGCGCTCTCGCTCAAGACGCTGCTGGCCACCCCGACCGGGTGGACCACCATGGGCGAGGTCGCGGTCGGTGATCTGCTGCTGGGCCCCGACGGCAAGCCCACCCGGGTGGTCGCCGCCACCGAGGTGATGACGGATCGGCCGTGCTACGAGGTCGAGTTCTCCGATGGCACCGTCATCATCGCCGACGCCGAGCACCAGTGGTTGACCGATACGCGGGCATCGCGAAAGTCGGCGCAGGCCGCGGCGGCCGGATACAACCGCTACAAGAATCAGCGCACCTTCGCGGCGATTCGGACCACCGCGGAGATCGCCGCAACGCTGCGCTGCGACACCGCAGACCAACGGCTGAACCACTCGGTCACCAACGCCCAAGCACTTGATCTGCCCGAGCGCGAATTCCTGGTCCCGCCCTACACGCTGGGTGCGTGGCTCGGCGACGGCACCAGCGCGGCGGCACAGATCACCACGGCCGATCCCGAGATCATTATGCGGATCGAGGCGGAGGGGTTCAGCGTCTCCGGGGAGATGCTGCAGGCCGGGCTGCGCACCATCGGTGTGCTGGGTAACAAGCACATCCCGACGGAGTACCTGCGCGGCTCGGAAGCCCAGCGCCGGCAACTGCTGGCGGGACTTCTCGACACCGACGGAACCGTGACGGCCAGCGGTTCGGTGCAATTCTCGGTGACTGACCGCCGGCTGGCCCGCGACGTCGCGGAGCTGGTGGTCAGCCTCGGCTACCGCTGCCAGACCGCCACCAAGCGCGTGCACGGACGTTCTGAGTCAACCAGCACCGCCTACACCTTGAACTTCACCACCGACGACGAGGTTTTCGCGTTGGAGCGCAAGGTGATCGCGCACAAGGAACGCCGAACGGTCAAAGGCACGGCGCGCTCGGGTTCCCGGTTCATCGTGGCCGCCCGCCCGGTGGCCAGCGTGCCGGTGCGCTGCGTCGAGGTGGACAACGACAGCCACATGTATCTAGCCAGCGAAGCCATGGTCCCGACCCACAACTCCACCCTGGGCCTGGACTTCATGCGCTCGTGCTCGATCAAGCACCGGATGTCCAGCGTCATCTTCTCGCTGGAAATGAGCAAGTCCGAGATCGTGATGCGGTTGCTGTCGGCCGAGGCCAAGATCAAACTCGCCGACATGCGCTCGGGCCGGATGAGCGATGACGACTGGACCCGGTTGGCGCGCCGGATGAGCGAAATCAGTGAGGCGCCACTGTATATCGACGACTCGCCCAACCTGACCATGATGGAGATCCGGGCCAAAGCCCGCCGCCTGAAGCAGAAGGCCGACCTGCGGCTGGTGGTCATCGACTACCTGCAGCTGATGACGTCGGGCAAGCGGGTCGAGTCACGCCAGCAGGAAGTCTCCGAATTCTCCCGTAACCTCAAGCTTTTGGCCAAGGAGATCGAGGTTCCAGTGATCGCCATGAGCCAGCTGAACCGTGGTCCCGAGCAGCGCACCGACAAGAAGCCGATGTTGGCCGACCTTCGTGAATCCGGTGCCATTGAGCAGGACGCCGACATGGTGATCCTGCTGCACCGGCCCGATGCGTTCGAGCGTGACGATCCGCGCGGCGGTGAGGCGGACCTGATCTTGGCCAAGCACCGTAACGGCCCGACGAAGACGATTACCGTTGCGCACCAACTGCATTTGTCGCGGTTTACGAATATGGCGCACTGAGAACCTGCAGCTTTGTAGGGTCTCACGCTGCGTGTCATATTCTCAGCGCCGGTGTCATGTCCTTGTCATATGTCTCACGACCGTGTCGTACAGATATGTGCATACGTGAGGACGGTCGGCGTTCCACCAAGGAAGCCCGTTGTTGTGTTGGCGACGACTACGCCTGCTCCAAACTCGGCCGGTAATCAGCCGCCTCGGACTCGGCAGCAAGCAACGCACCCAGCTCCCCCTCCTGCTGGGCGACAAACACACCGATCACTTGCCGGCATACCTCCGGCACGCTCACCCCACGAATATCCGCAATACGTTTCAACCCGACCAGCATTGACGTAGACACGTGAAACTGAACAGCGAACTGACCGCAAGAACCATCCTCAGGCGGCAACCCCGGACCCACCACCACAGGTTCATCAACCCCGTACTGGCCCAACTCAGCACGCCGAGCTCGCTCGACAACCCCACCACGATCGCCGCCACCAACGCCGTCGGCCGGATCCCGGAATTCCTCATGACTGAACAAACCCATTCCGCCTACGCTAGACCCCGCAGAAATTCACGCAGCCTCGCGCGAAGCGCCCGCTTCAATTGCGCGACCCCTCAAGACATGGCGTGATCTCATCACCGTCACGTGACAGGACAAGGGAAGACAACGCGCCTGGCGTAAATGATCTCGATCGCGCCGGTTAGGTCGCCGGCGGGGCACTGCGAAGAAATGACACTAGCTTGAGACAAGGCGCGGTGGCATCACGTGAGATAACCGGTATCGTCGCAGGTCGGGACAACGCCATATGACACGGAGCCTGACACCTACAGCTGTCGAGATGCAGCGAAGATGGACAAACCGTACTTTGTCGTTCGCCAACGTGAAGTGACCCGCGCGCGGCGACGGCCGCCACATCCCTGCCCTACACGCAGGCCTGTCCGGCCCGGGGCCGCTAGCTCTATCCTGTCGCGATGGCACAGGAACGCATCACGGTTGAGGTCATCGCTGGCATCGCATACGTGACGCTGAACCGGGCGGACAAGATGAACAGCCTTGATCTGCCGATGCTGCAAGCACTGGCATCGGTCCCCGATCGGCTGGCCCGTGACCGTTCGGTGCGCGTGGTGATCCTGTGTGGCGACGGCCGGGCCTTCAGCACCGGGCTCGACTTTGCCGGAGCGAAGCTCTCCGGGCTGGCCGGCGTCCGCAACTTCGGCAAGTTGCCCGGTCAGAAGACCAACCTGTTTCAGCAGGCCTGCTGGGCCTGGCGCGAGTTGCCGGTTCCGGTGATCGCCGCGCTGCACGGCCATTGCTATGGAGGAGGCCTGCAGTTGGCCTTGGCTGCCGACTTCCGCATCACGACGCCGGACTGCAAGCTTTCGATCATGGAGGCCAAGTGGGGCCTGATCCCCGACATGACCGGAGCCGTCACCTTGCGCGAGCTGCTTCCCATGGATGTGGCCAAACGCCTGACCATGACGGCAGAGGTGTTCTCGGGTACCGACGCCCTCGGGTACGGGCTGGTGACCTCAGTTGCCGACGAGCCCGTTGCCGCCGCCCAGGAGTTGGCGGCACAACTCGCCGAGCGATCCCCAGATGCGTTGGCGGCGACCAAGAAGCTGTTCCACTCGACGTGGACCTCATCCCCTCGTCGGACATTCTGGACCGAATCGGTATTGCAGCTTCGCCTACTTCGGGGCCGCAATCATCGCTTGGCGCGAAAGGCAGGTCGTGACGGCAGACCCGTCTGGGAACCGCGATCGTTTGGCTGAGCGTCGCCACGAATAGCGGCTACCAGCTGGAACGATGGCCCAGACTGCATCGTCTCGCTAACCTCGATAGGTGCCCGACCCAACGAATCACCTGCAAGTCAGTGCCGAGGACGGCGCTTCTGCGAGCCCCATCGTTCTCGACGTAGAGGGCTCCGGTGTCCAACCGCCGGTCAGCCCGCGGGTGCGTCGGCTGTTCTGGCTACTGGAGCGAGTCGCGCCCGCCATCGGGTCGCGCTGGGCGGTTGAGCTGTGGTGCACCCCACCGGTCCTCGAGTCCAGCCTGCGTATGCCGCCCGGCGTCCCGCCCGGCCAGCCGCTGGAAGCGCACTGGGACGGGCACCGGATCGTCGGCGAGTCCTGGGGCGAAGGGCCGCCGGTCTACCTCGTGCACGGCTGGGGCGGGCGGCGCCCACACCTGGGCATGTTCATCAAACCCCTCGTCGAATCCGGGTACCGGGTTATCGCGTTCGACCTGCCCAGCCATAACGAGTCCGATCCGGGCGTACTGGCACCCGGGCGCACCACCGCGATCGAATGCGCCGAAGCGGTGGCAGCGATGATCCGGACACACGGGCCGGCCCGCGCGGTGGTCGCCCATTCCCTCGGGTGTAACGCGACCGCCTTCGCGGCGTCGTGGGGCGCGACGGTCGGGCGGTTGGTGTTCCTCGCGCCGATGGGCGAGTTCCCGATCTATCTGGATCTGTTCGCCGCCCGCCACAACTTCGGCCGGCGGATACGCGCCGGCCTGCATCGACGACTGGAACGCCGTATCGGCATGCCGCTCGAGGACACCAACATGGTCCGGATCGCCGAGAACACCGACTACCCGCCGCTGCTGCTCATCCACGACCCTGATGACCCCGACACTCCCTATGTGACGAGCGAGAAGGTCGTCGCGTCATGGCCAGGCGCACGCCTGATGACCACGGCGGGCCTGGGCCGGCTGGCGCATTTCCGTATCTTGCGGCATCGGCCTGCGATTCGCGCGGGCGTCGACTTCATCGGGCCCGCATCGGTGTGAAGAACTTGAGGTCGCTGGGGAATCAGGGCTTCACGAGGGTGCCACCGTGCAACAATTACGGCGATTTGTCGCCAATACTCTGAGATTGGGTTGCCCGCGTGACTGTGACAGGTGAGCGTCCGAAGATCCTGCTGGCGGATGTCGATTTCAATCGACGTGATCACCCAGATCGGCCGCTGCGGCCGATCCCACCGGGGCGTGACTACTTCGCCGCCCAGTGGCATCAGATGCGCCAGTTCATGTTTGGGCCGTGGATAGACATCGACAAAGAGGTCGAGCCCAACGACATGACCCGCCTGCGCGACGACTATTTCTGGCAACGCGACGAACACATGATCGGCGCCGTCGACGCGTTTGAGCGTCTCGGACATGAGCGGGGGCGAGCGCTCTTCGAGCAGGCCCTGACGCAGGGCATTGACACTGTTGACGATCCGCCCCAGGAGTTCATTGACCTGTTCGAGCATCTGGATCAACTGCCCGGACAGTTCGACCTGGTCGCCGCCGAACGAGGCCGCATGCTGGCGATGTCCAGCACGTTCGCAGCCACCACGATTATCCGCGGCTGGGCGGTGTACGAGACCGCGATGACCGGCGACATCTCCGCTGCCACGGGGGCCACCGGCCGATTCGCCGACGACGGCCCGCGCCGCTTCATCGAGACGGCCCGCGTCTTCGCCGAGTTCACGTTGCCGGAGATCTTCGACCGGCACTCGGAGGCTTTCCAGGATGTGGTGCGGGTGCGGCTGATGCATGCACTGGCCAGTCGTGGGCTTCGGCGGAAGTGGGGCGACGAGCTGTATCTCAAATACGGAGAACCCATTCCGGTGACGTCGCTGCTGGGATTCGGCAGCGGCATGCTGCTTGGCCGTCTCGTAGACCATGCTTTCGGACGCACGCTGACGCAGGATCAGTTGGAGGATCTCGCCGAATACTCCTCGTTCTCAGGCCGACTGTGGGGTGCGCCCGAGATTTTGCACTCGGCAAGTGGCCTGGAGCTGATCAAGTCGCTGAACTACGTGCTTGCCCGCGGCGGCAACCCCTCCCCGTGGCGAGCCGAGCTCGTCGACGCGGTTGCCGGTCCCGAACACCTGGAGACCCTGATCGGGACCCTGCCGGCCTCGGTCCGGAAGGTGGTATCCCACTACGCCAAACAGATCACGGCGATGGTTGCGTTCGCGCCGGCCGGCGTCGTGTTCGGGTTCGAGCAGATCGATGCCATGTTGGTGGGCACCATCTTTGAGCCGCTGGGCTACAACTTCCGGCGTCGTGTCCAGAATTTCGAGCGGTTCACCAGGCTCAACGTTCGCATCGCGATGCTGGCCGACTGGGTGCCGTGGTCCAATCCGATCCGCGAGAGCCGGAAAAGGACTGGCGCTGTCGCACACGAGCGGATCGCGATGCTGAACAAGATCGCCAAAGATCGCCAGTTGGCGCTCACCTATACCCACCACGACCGGTCGACATCGGGAGAGGGTTTCACCGGCTGAGCGATGCGTGGCTTAGGGTTTTACCCGTAGTCGACGAACGAAATGACGTTGCCGTCTGGATCGCGGATATGCAGATCCGTTCCACCCCAGGGCTTCTGGGTCGGAGGCTGGCAAATGGGTGCACCGCGGCGGGTGAATTCGCCGAAGAGTGCTTGGATGTCCGACACCTCGATCGATCCAAGAATCAACGAGTAGTCGGCCGCAGCCAGTTCCGCGAAGTTTGGCTTGGGAACGTAGCGAAGATGTAGGCAGGCGTCATCACGTGACACCGATCCGTAGAACGGGGGTGTCCCGTGCAGGAAGTCGATGTCAAACCCGAGCGTGTCCCGAAAGAATTCAGCGCTCGCCGGCACGTCTCGGACGAACAGCACCGGAACGAAGGGCTGCATGCGCGCCTCGTTCTCCACAACCTCTCCTGACCGGACCCCGCGACTGGCTCACGGCCTGATGCCGGTCATCGAGAGGTCCATTTCGCAGCGTAGCGGTGCCGGCTAAATGCTGTACTGCCGCAATCGCTGCAACCGTCGCATGCCGGCGGCGGCGACCTTTCCCGGGACCGGGCGCAGCGCCTCTTCCATCCGGGCGCGAACGTCCTCGGTGTCCAGATGCGTGCCGATCGCGACGAGGTGGCTGGCCGCTGTACCCGCCGGGGCGGTCACCACGTGCACGGACGTGCCGACGACGTTGACCAAGTAGTGACGCTTGCCGATCGCGACGGTGCCCTTCATCCGGTAGACGCCCTGCGGTGGCTGCTCGAGCAGGTCGATAAGGGGGCCGGGGTCAACGGCGCCGCCACCGACGACGGTCACCGAGTCCGCATGCGTGTGATTGTGGTGATCGCCGGCGTCGTCGAGAAGCAGCTCCCGAAACGACATCTGCCCGGACTCGCCGCCGTCGCTGATGTCGTAGAGCAACCGGGGATCCACGCGCCCGGCCATCGCCCCCACCACGTGAGCGTGGGGATTGAGTTCGCGCACACGGGCTTCAACCCGAGCAAGAGCCTCTTCGCGGGCGTCCTCAGCGATCCGATCCAGCTTGTTGACCACGACCAGGGAGGCCACGCCGTAGCGCTGCGGCGGGGCCGACTCGGTATCGACCGTGTCGAAGTGCTCCGCCACGTCGATCACGTCGACGACACCGCCGTGGCGTATCCGCTCCACCCCGCTGAACCGAATCACCCGCGATACATCCGCGGGTTCGGCCACCCCGCTTGCCTCGATGATGATCGCGTCGAGCGCGAGCTTCGGGTCGGCCAGCTTCTCCAGCGCCTCGTCCAGCCCGCCCTCATCCGGCAGGTGGCAGATGCACCCACCGGCGATCGACACCGGCTCATCGACCTGGCCCGTGACGAGCCCGGCGTCGACGTTGAGTTCGCCGAAGTCGTTGATAATGACCCCGATTCGCGCGCCGGGGGCCCGCAGCACATGGTTGAGCAGCGTGGTCTTGCCCGCCCCGAGAAACCCCGTCAGCGCGATGACGGGGATAGCGGGAGCGTTGCGATCGGCCACCTGGCCATTATCGCCAGGTGCTCGGGGCCGCCTGTGACCACGGGTGGAAGTTGGCCCGTCAGCTGCCGTACAGGTGCAGCGCCCGGCCGGTCACGGTGGCCACGTCGCCGCTGAGCCCGGCGATGGGCGGACCGCCGCGCTGATGGATCACATTGGCGAGCACGATCACGTAGGTTTCCGACCCGGGGTCGATCCACAGCGTCACTCCGGTGAACCCGGTGTGCCCGAAGCTGCCGATCGGAAAGATCATCCCGCGCGGCCGGGAGTGCGGCGTATCGATATCCCAGCCGAAACCACGGAGATCCTGTCCGCTGATCGCCGGATAGTTCGCCGCGAGCAGGGGATCGGCTCTGTTAGGCGTCGCTGCATTGGCCTGTTGCGCAGCGGCGTTCGCGGCCTCCAGCTGCGCCGGATCGTGCCCGGGTTGCTGGGGTGTCGTCATCAATTCCAGGGTGGATTGCCGCAGCGGAAAGGGACTCGGGCGCCCGGCGAGCCGATCGAGTAGGGCCTGGGCGTACCTGCCGATATCGGCGGCGGTCGAGAACACTCCGGCGCTGCCGGCCACCCCGCCCATGCGGCGTGCGGTCGGGTCGTTGACTGTGCCGCGCAGCAGTTGATCGAAGTCGGGGTTGATCTCGGGGGTGTCTTCGTCATGCGCCGTTGGCGCGATGCGGGCCAACAGGTCGGTGCTCCAGCTGCCTACCGGGCACTCGTCGCGCTGCGATGCCCTCGGGTCCAATGCAATGGCGGTACCGCGGATCTGGTGGGGGCCACAGGCTTTGGTGGCGGGCAGGTAGCGGGTGTCGGTCATGCCCAGTGGCGCAAAGACGTTGTCCTGCACGTAGGTGTCCAACGGTTGGCCGGTCATCGTCTCGACCAGCACGCCCAGGATGATGAAACCGATGTCCGAGTAGTGGAAGAGCTCGCCGGGGCTGAACTCCAGCGGTGCGGTCAGTGCCCGATGAACACCACCGGCCTTGTCCGCCTCGGTCAGGCCCCACGGCCCCTGGTGGCTCAAATCGCCCCCGATGCCCGAGGTGTGGGTGAGCAGCATGCGCAACGTCACCTGGGCGCGTCGGGGGTCGTTGGTCTCGTTGAACTCCGGCAGGTAGGTCTGGACGGGTTCGTCGATTCCGACCCGGCCCTGTTCGTACAACTGCAGGACCGCGACGGTCGTGGCGAGACATTTCGTCAACGACGCGATGTCGAAGATCGTGTCCTCGGTCATCGGCTCGGCCGGTGCGGGCGAGCCGTCGAGAGCGGGTTCGTCTGCGAGCCTGCGCGCGCCGAAAGCCTGGCTGAAGGCGATCGTGCCGGCGTGCCCGACCCGGACGACCGCACCCGGCAGCCGGGGAACCGCGATCGCATCGTTCATCAGCGCAGAGATCGGCGCGACCAGCTCCTCGCGAGGTAGGTAGGGCGCATCCGCGCGAGGTATGACGGGCGTCGTGGCGGACGGGGCGCTGGCCGGCGGCGGGGGCGGATGCCCCGGGTGGGTGCATGACGGGACCGCACCGAGTACGAGCGCGACACCTCCCACGGCGCAGGCCCGCCTGACGCGCGATCGCGACACTGTCACAGCATCGACGGTAGCCAGCTGCAAGGAGGGCGGCGCTATGCCTCCGCCGGGAACCAGAAGTCGAGAGTGTCCTCGACGCCGCCCCAGTCGATGCCCAGCCAGTCACCGAAGAAGTCCTCGATGTTGCCGAAGGCGCTGTAGAAGGACGCCACCAGCGAGTAGAACAGGCCCTCCCACCAGCCGCTGTCGATCAGGCCGTGGGGCCAGGCGTTGAGCCAGGCGCCGAACTGGTCGAAGTCGCCGGAGATGTTGATGTCGGTGAGCATGCCGTCGATGGTCGCTGCGTGGTTGGCCACCTGATCGGGCGTGAGCCCCAGGTACATCATGTGCTCGTAGAGGATCCCCAACGCGGAGGTGGACGTGTGGTCGGCGACCGGGTCGCCGGGGATCGTGTACACGGTTGTGGTGAACGCGTTGGTCGGGGTGTGCAGACCGGACAACAGACCGATGTCGAAGAAGTCGCCGGAGGAGGAGCCGCCGCCTCCTATTCCCTGTAAGTCATCGCCGGCATCCAGCGGGTTGCCGATGAACACGAAGTGCAGCAGCGACGGGTCAATGCCCTCGTGGGCCAGCTGGGCCATCGCGATCGAACCGGCCGTGGCGCCCTGCGACCAGCCGAATACCCACAGTGGGTGCTCGGCGTCGTAGGCGTCCGGGTTGGCGGCCAGCTGGGCGTGCACCTCCCGCACGATCTCGGCCGCCCCGACGAAGCTGCTGTGGCCCTGCTGAACCAGTGCGGGGGTGGACAGCAGTAGCAGCGGCGCGTCGCATCCCGCGGAGCCGACCACGCATGCGGTCGCGTCGTCGTCGAGGTCGAAGCCCAGCGGCCGCAGGAAGAGATCCGCCGCGGTCTGAGCGAATGTCGCCGACGGTGTCGACAGGATCGTGGGACCGACGAAGATCGCGGTGTCGGCCAGCAGGCTCACGTCGACATGCGTGGCGTGCACCACCGGGGCGGACAACACACCGCCCGCCACCGTGCTCGCAACCGCGATCGGCGCCAAGGCCTTGGTCAGCGTCATGGGGCGCCCTTTCGTCACTGGCGTGCCACCTTTCCAAATCATTTGCGAAGCGGGATGTTTCAGACCGTCGGGAACCAGTAGTCCAGGGTTTCCTCGAACCCGCCCCAGTCCAGACCCATCCAGTCGCCGAAGAAATCCTCGAGCTTGCCGAAGGCGCTGTAGACGAACGCCACGGCGGAGTAGAACAGGCCGTCCCACCAGCTGCTGTCGGCCAGCCCGTGACCCCACGCGTTGAGCCAGGCGCCGAACTGGTCGAAGTCAGTAGAGATGTTGATGGTGGTGAGCAGGTCGTCGGTGGTGGCGGAGTGGTTGGCCACCTGATCGGGGGTAAGCCCCAGATACATCATGTGCTCGTAGAAATCGCCGTACGGTGACGTGGAGGTGTAGTCGGCGTTGGGGTCACCGGGGATCGTGTAGATCGTGGTCGGGAAGGCGTCGTTCGGGGTCTCCTTGCCGTACAGCATCCAGCTGTCGGAGAAGTTGCTGTGCGCCGAGCCGTCGTCCTCCATATGCGGATACTTGCCATCCGGGGCGGTCGGGTCGCCGATGAACACGAAGTGCAGCAGTTCGGGGTCGACGCCGTCGTGGGCCAACTGCGCCATCGCGATCGAGCCGGCCGTGGCGCCCTGCGAGTAGCCGAAAATCCACAACGGGTGCTCGGCGTCGTAGGCGCCCGGATTGGCGGCGAGCTCGGCCTGCACCGTCCGCACGATCTCGGCCGCACCGGCGAAACTGCTGTGGCCGACCTGGATCAGACCCGGGGTGGCCAATAGCTGCAGCGGCGCGTCACACGCGGCAGACCCGATCAGACACGAGGCCGGGTCGTCGCCACCGTCAAAACCCAACGGCCGCAGGAAGAGATCGGCAGCGGTCCGGGCGAATGTGGCAGAGGGCGTCGACAGGATCGTCGGGCCGACGAAGATCGCGGTATCGGCCAGCAGGTCCACCTCAACGTGCAAGTCGACGTTGGCATGCGCGGCGTGCACCACCGGTGCGGCGAGCACACCGCCTGCCACGATGCCGGCAACCACGATCGGTGCGCAGAGCATGGACGACGCCACTGGGCTTGCCGCCTTCCGAATCATGCGCGCGACGAAGTTCGATGGGGAGAACTAAGAATCGCGCGAGGAGATCCAAAGTTAAACCTGAGGGCGATCATGGCAGGGGCCTCCGGCCCTAGTCAATGGATGCTAGCCGCTCCGCTGTCGTTGACAGTGACAACTGGCATGGTCCCATTGACAAATGGTCCATTCGGCGCAGACACTTACGGCGATGCCGCGCCGGCTGCCCTGGACGCACGCCGCAAGCAGCGAACTTCCTTCAACAAAAAGACAGGACGAAGGCGATGACGACGCTGGATCTGGAAAAAACCCTGGAAAAGATCAAGAGCCGACAGTGGATGCTGCAGGACATCGACTGGGACGCCCCCGGCGCGGAGTTGGTCACCGAGGACCAGAAGCCGAAGCTGAAGATCTTCATGGCCGACTTGATGTGGATCGAGCACCTCGGCGCCCGCGCCTTCGCCGGTATGGCCGAGAACGCCCCCAATGACACCCTGCGAGAGATCTACAAGTACTTCCACGCCGAAGAGCAGAAGCACGCCAACGCCGAACTGGCCCTGATGAGGCGGTGGGGCCTGCTGGACGGCGACGAAGTTCCGCTGCCGAAAGCCCAGATCGCCTACGCGCTGGACATGGTGGACAAGACCGCTGACCGCATGCCCTTCGAATACCACGCGACGTCCATCCCGATGCTCGAGGTGGCCCTCGACGGGGCATTGCTGAAGTTTCTGACCGACGAGATCAAAGATCCGCTCCTGCACGTGGTGCTCAACAAAGTCAACGCCGACGAATCACGGCATTTGGCCGTGGGCTTCCACGTGATGGGGATGCTGTCGGCAGCGCCCGCCCGCCGAATGCTGTATGTGCTGTTCAAGGGACTGAGCGCCTTGGGCGTGGTGCGCCTGCAGCACCTGCTCGGTGTGCTGCCGCTGCTGGCGTCGATGCGTGAAGAACTCTTCGACCTGGGCATGGATGGATCTCGGCTGTCGGCGTCCATGGAGCGCTATCGCAAAGCGAGCGTCCGGGATCCGCGTCTGAACAACAACATCATGTACAAGGCTGTCCGCGCCGCGTCGTTTCTCACCATGGAGCGCAACCCCGTCCTGGCGCGCGTCGAGCGGGCACTGATCAAGATGGGCGATCGGATTCCGCCCGAGCGGCGCCCGTCGCCCCCGAGCTGGTCGGACGAGCTGACCTGGAAGGCGGCGATATGACCACGCCGGCTCCACGGGACACAACGGTCACCACGGCCGTCATCGGCGCCGGATTCGCCGGCCTGGGCGCGGCAATTCGCTTGCTGGACCAGGGAATCGATGACTTCATCGTGTTGGAGCGGGCCTCCGAGGTGGGCGGCACGTGGCGAGACAACACCTATCCGGGCGTGGCGTGCGATGTGCCATCACTGTTGTACTCCTACTCATTCGAGCCGAACCCGCTGTGGAGTCAGACGTATGCCAGCGGCGCGGAGATCCAGCAGTACATCGTCGATATCGTCGACAGGCGCGGTCTGCGCAAGCACATCGAGTTCAACCAGGATGTCTGCGCCGTGTCGTGGGATGACAGCCGCCACGAGTGGCTGATCCGCACCGCGACCGATGAATTCCGGGCTCGTACAGTTATCGCCTCCTATGGGCCGCTGGCCCAATGGTCGTTGCCCAACATCGATGGGATCGACTCCTTCGATGGCCAGGTGGTTCACACCGCGCGGTGGGATCACGAGCTCGACTTCAGCGACAAGACGGTGGCCGTCATTGGGACGGGATCGACTGCTGTGCAGGTCATTCCAGAACTGGTCAGGAAAGCCAAGAGGGTCCGGGTCTTCCAGCGCACGCCCGGCTGGGTATACCCCCGCGCCAACCGGGCAACTCCGTCGTGGGTTCGCCGGCTCTACGCGCAAGTCCCGGTCACGCAGCGAGCCGCCCGCTCCGCCTTGCTGGGCGTGTCCGAGGCCGGGGCGCTGGCGGTTGTGTGGAACACCGCATTGACCTCGGCGGTGGCCTTCGCCGGGAGGCGGTACCTGGCAAACCAAGTGCAGGATCGGTGGCTGCGCCGTCGTCTCACCCCGAATTTCCGGCCCGGCTGCAAACGCATGCTCGTCTCCGACGAGTACTACAGGGCGCTGCAGGCGCCTAACTGTGAACTCATCTCGTGGCCGATCGCACGGATCGGTGCGACCGGGGTGATGACGTGTGAGGGAATCGAGCACAAGGCAGATGTCATCGTCTGCGCGACCGGCTATGAAGCGACCAAGACGGCTCCGCCGATTCAGATCACTGGGCACAACGGCAGCTCCCTCAACGAGGAGTGGGCCGGCGGTGCCTTCGCCTACAAGAGTGTCAGTGTCGCCGGATATCCGAACCTGTTCTTCACGTTCGGACCGAATTCCGGCCCGGGCCATACTTCAGCGCTGGTCTACATGGAAGCCCAGATCGACTATGCGGTGCGGATGATCGCCCTGCTGACGGCGCGCGGGCTCACTTCCATCGATGTCTGTGCGGAAGCCCAGCAGACCTACAACCAGTGGCTCCAGCGTCGCTTGGAAAAGACCACCTGGAACTCCGGAGGCTGTAGCAGTTGGTATCTCACCGAGGACGGCTTCAACGCCACCATGTTCCCCGGGTTCGCCACGACGTTCCGCCGCCTGCTCGACGACCTCGAATTGCAGGACTATGTGGCCACCGGCGACCCCACGGCACTGGTGGGGGCACGCTCTGGGGTCCCGACCGCCTCGGAAAGGACGCGAATCGGATGATCGCCTGGGGCTCGACCGCGAAGATCTCACATTCGGCCTGTGCGGTCATCACCGGCGCGGGCAGCGGCATCGGGCGGTCATTTGCCCTGGAGCTGGCGCGCCGCAACTCAATGGTCGTCTGCTCCGACAAGTCCGCGGATCGCGCCGAGGAGACCGCCGAACTGGTGAAAGCCCTCGGCGGCAACGCATTCCCGACTGTCTGCGACGTCTCCCAGCGAGAGGATGTTGAGAAGCTGGCGGTGACGGCAGAGCAGAAGTTCGGTGCTTCACCCACTCTGGTGGTCAACAATGCCGGCGTCGGGGCAGGCGGCCACCAGATCGGCGAGATCGGATTCGACGAGTGGTATTGGGTGTTGGGCATCAATCTCCTTGGTGTAGTGCACGGTTGTGAGGTCTTTGCGCCGCGACTCCGGCCGCAGAAGCGCGCCGGCATAATCAACATCGCGTCCGCGGCGGCCTACTCCGCGGCGCCGTTGATGGCGGCCTACAGCGCCAGCAAGGCCGCGGTGCTCTCGGTGTCGGAGACCCTTCGTTCCGAGATGATCGGTACCGGGGTCCACGTCACCGTGGTGTGTCCCACCTTCGTCAAGACCAACGTCGCCCGCGACGGGCGCATCGCGGGCAAGCCCGCTGATTATGCGGCCAACATGATCGAGCAACGGGGGACTGATCCGGAAGTCATCGCACGCAAAGCGCTCGATGCCAACGACGCCGGCCGGCTCTACGTCATGCCGCAACCCGATGCCTGGCTGGGCTGGCGGATCAAGCGTATGGCTCCGGCGCTGACCACCCGCGCAATGGGCTTTGCCCAAAACGTGATGGACCCGCAATGAAGTGACGCGATGCCGTGCTCGTCCGCGCGCGTATGCAGTCTCGTGCCTGCGGGTGCGCCGGTAAAATGTGACGCCGACGGTGCCAGCATGAACTGTGCCTGTCTTGTTCAGAGAGTTCGACGCGACAGAGGATGCGGAGTTGGCTGAATATCGCCTTGACGAGTTGGCGCAGCTAACCGGAGTGTCGTCGCGCAACATTCGGGCGTATCAAGGTCGCGGACTTCTTCCCCCTCCTCACCGCGAAGGGCGCGTGGCGGTTTACGACGAAAACCATCTCTTCCAACTGCGAATGATCGCCGAGCTGTTGGAGAAGGGCTACGCCCTCACCCATATCCAAACCTTTCTGGAAGGCCTGGCGAATCGCCACGATCTTGTCGACATCTTGGGGCTTCAGGAATTGGTAGACAGCACCGGTCTACAGCAAGCGGTGACTGCGCCCTGGTACTCGGTGCCAGCCGCGGCCAAGGCGGTGCCGGAAACCCCACAGCCGCTGCTCGTGGACCCCGCGAGCCAGCTTGCGCGGGAGCTCGTTGCCTACGGAATCGCGCGCGAGGCGGACGGTGGCCTCGTCATCGTGGACCCCGAGATCGCGGCGATAGTCGCCGCCGCCAAAGACCAGCACTTCTATCTCCGTGTCCTTGTCGCCGTTCGCAAAACCACCGTCGACACGGTCGAGCAGTTGGCCAAAGAGATAGTCGACGAACTCAGCGGCAAGCTGATCGAGCACTACGGCGAGGGCTGGATAGCGCCGGCCGACCAGCACTCCGAAGTAGCAGCGTCCATCGCCGACGTGCGCGAATTGGGCGCTCTTGCGGTCAATAAGGCGCTCGCCGATGCGCTGACGGACCATTCGGTCCACGCGGTCACCCAATACCTCGAAAAGATGATGGCCACGAGTCACGGCCTCACCGGCGAGGAGTTGATATCGGCCATCAGGCCGACCGACGAAGAACCCGCTCCCTAAGTACGCACGTCGCCAGCGAAGGCAATTCCAGCGGGGCGCTCCCATTGACGCACCCTCGGCAGGGCTGCCACTATTGGTTCTTCATGTTTTCTTTCCTAGCTCATACGTAAGCCTTAGGGGTTCTGCAAATGATCGCAACCAAGGTTTTCGCGCCGCTTGCTGCCGCGAGCGTGATCGCGGCCGGCGTCGTCGGAACTCCTGTCGTCCAAGCGACGCACGCGCTAGAAGTAGCCCTGCTGGCCGATACCGCGATCTTCGTCGGCGGGACTATGCTGACCACGCCGTCGGCGCAGTTCGCCCACACTGCCGCGGATCTCTTCCTTCAGCCGCTGGGTTTCGACGCCGGCGACGACGCGAGCGTGTGCGTGATCGGTTCCCCCGACTGCGATTCCGCGCTGCAGGTGCTGACCACCCCGCAACTCATCCTGCAGGGGCACAGTAGTTTCGCCGGAGCGGCACTGATCGTCCAGGCAGTGGAGGCCGAATTTGCCGCCAACCCCGGCGCCTACGACGCCGAGAACCCGCTGTGGATTTTCGGCTACTCGCAGGGCGCCACCGCCGGCTCGATCGCGATGGCCCAGTTGGCCCATGACGGTGTCATCCCGCCGGGGGCGTTGCACTTCGTCTTCATCGGTGATCCCTCCAGTACGACCGGCGTGTGGTCCGATCCCTCCGGCACCACCGACAACTCCGACCTCTACCCACTGCTGAACGGTTTCCATACCCCCAACGACGCCTTCACCACCACCATCTACGAGTTCCCCGGCGATCCGGTTGCCGACTACGCGTCGAACTCCATGCTCGGCTTGCTCTGGGAGCACGTCATGTACTTGGGCCTCACGCCGGAAGAGGTCGCCAACCACACCTTCAGCACCGACGGATTGATCACCAACATCAGCCTCTCCGGCGACATCGACGAGTTCAGCACCTGGATCAGTGCGCTGACAAGCGGCGGGCTGATCGAAAGCGGTGTGTTCGTAGGACTGTTCAACTCGATCGTGGAGATGATCTACAACGCCTTCGGCAAGATCGAGGAGTTCTTCACCGACTGGATGGGCATCGACTGGGGCGGCGTCGAGGACACCCTCGACTACTGGTTCCCGGTGGTCTGATCCAAGCCGGGCTCCGCCGGCTCCTTGACAACCTACAACCAAATGGTTGTACGATTGCAGGGTGATCACGCTCGACGACGACCGGGTAGATGCCCTGTTCCACGCACTTGCCGACCGCACCCGGCGTGACATCATGCGCCGGGTGCTGGCCGGCGAGCACTCGGTCTCCGACCTCGCGGTGAAGTACCAGATGAGCTTCGCCGCGGTGCAGAAGCACGTCGCCGTGTTGGAGAAGTCCGGCCTGCTCACCAAGCGCCGCAGCGGCCGTGAGCAGTTGGCCCGCGGTGACGTGGCCGCGGTGCGGTCGGTGGCGGCCATGCTCACCGAGTTGGAACAGGTTTGGCGTGGTCGCATCGCACGTATCGACGAACTCATCTCGTCCGAGGAGACATAGGAGGCCCGCACCATGCCTGTTATCGACGTCCAACACGACATCGACGCCTTGACCTTGACCATCACCGCCGAGTTCGCCGCGCCGGTGCAACGAATCTGGCAGATCTACGCCGACCCACGCCAGCTGGAAAAGGTCTGGGGTCCACCTACATTCCCCGCGACCGTGGTCGACCACGACCTCACGCCCGGCGGACGCACGAACTATTTCATGACCGGTCCCGACGGTGAGAAGTACGCCGGCTACTGGCAGATCATCGCCGTCGACGAGCCGCGGAGCTTCACCTTCGACGACGGCTTCGCCGATCTGGACTTCAACCCCGATCCCGGGATGCCGACCTCCAGGAACGTCTACACCTTCACCGAGCACGACGGTGGAACCCGCGCGACATACACGAGCACGTTCGGGTCCGCCGCAGACCTGCAGAAGGTGTTGGACATGGGTGTCGTCGAAGGTTCCACCTCGGCGCTGAACCAGATCGACACCCTGGTCGCCACCTGAATCACGGCGTCGGGGCCGACGCGTTTGACCCGGCGATGGAGCGGCAATTCCAGGTGTTCGGGCGGCTGCAGCGAGCCGCAAGGACGGCAAGGACCCTGCGATGGCCTTCGATCTCACGCCGACCACGGCGCAGCATGACCTGGCCCGCCGCGCCCATCAGTTCGCCGAATCGGTTATTCGGCCGGTCGCACTCGACTATGACCAGCGCCAGGACTTCCCGTGGCCGGTGCTCGAAGAGGCTGCCGCGCAGGGCTTCTACAGCCCGCTGTTCTACCGCGACCTGATCGGCGACTCGACGGGGTTGTCGTTGCCGATGTTCATGGAAGAGCTATTCTGGGGCTGCGCTGGGATCGGGCTGGCGATCGTGATGCCGGCACTGGCCCTGTCGGCGATCGGACAGGCCGCCACCGCCGAACAGATGCTCCAATGGGCGCCTGAATGCTTCGGCACGCCAGGCGATCTCAAACTCGCGGCCCTGGCGATATCGGAGCCCGAGGGCGGCAGCGACGTTCGCAACCTACGCACCACTGCCTGCCGCGACGGCGACGACTGGATCATCGACGGCCACAAGATGTGGATCGGCAACGGCGGAATTGCAAACGTGCACGTGGTCAACGCCGTCGTCGACCCGGACCTAGGCCACCGCGGCCAGGCGTTGTTCATCGTGCCGGGTGGCACACCCGGACTGGAGTTGGTCCGCAAGCTCGACAAGCTGGGCTGCCGGGCTTCCCACACCGCCGAACTGCGATTCGACCACGTCCGCGTCCCGTCCGAGAACCTGCTTGGCGGGCCGGACAAACTCGAGCACAAACTCGCCAAGGCCCGCGAAATCCTCGCCGGCGCGGCGACATCCGGCTCCGCGACGCTGGGAACTTTCGAGCAGACCCGGCCGATAGTCGCGGCGCAGGCCATCGGCATCGCCCGTGCGGCACTGGAATACGCGACCGACTACGCCACCCGGCGGGAGGCCTTCGGCGGCCCGATCATCGACAATCAGGGCATTGCTTTCCCGCTGGCGGAGCTGGCCACCGCGATCGACGCAGCGCGGCTGCTGACCTGGCGGGCGTCCTGGATGGCGGCCAACGGGATCGGATTCAGTCGCGGCGAGGGATCGATGGCCAAGCTAGCCGCCAGCGAAGTCGCAGTGCGGGTCACCGAGCGGGCCGTGCAGACCCTGGGCGGCTGGGGGTACATCACCGACCATCCGGTGGAGAAGTGGTACCGAGACGCCAAGCTGTACACCATCTTCGAAGGCACCAGCGAGATCCAGCGGATGGTGATCGCGCAGGCCCTCGGCGCCGCGGTCGGCACCCCGCCGCTGCACGTCGAGATCGAGCCCTCCGGCGGACCGCTGAACCGGATGTTCGGTCGCGGCACACCGCTGCGAACCCGGGCCGCGGCCGGCGCGCTGGCGATGCAGGACCGCATCCCCGCACCGGTGCTACGGGCCGCGATGAAAGTTCTGCGCCCGCCGAGATGACCGGCCAGGTCGCTACCGCGAGCCCGAGGGCATGGGCCTAAACACCTGTAATGCGCGATAGCACGCAGTGAATTCGGCTTCCGCGCACGGGGTATCGACCTCTCCGTCGTGGGCGATCGGCACCGGTCCGTCGACTGCGGTGAAGCGGAACTGCGGAACCCGCAACTCGTGGTAGAGCCGACTGCGCTGCAGTCGTCCGGTCAGCAGTGCCGCCAGGATGCGCAGCGTGGACCACGGCCGGCCGGTTTCCAGGATCCGCACATCCAAGAGCCCGTCGTCCATCCGGTGCCGTGCGGCCGGCGCGAAGCCCTCGGGCTGATACGTCGAGTTGCCGAGGAAGAACAGCGACGTCTGCAGTGTCTTGTTGTCGTAGGAGATGCGCACCGGCCGTTCACGACGCAGCGTCATCAGCATGGCGTAAGCGCTGGCCACCGGCTTGCCGAGCTTGCCCTGCAACCGTTCCCGGCGTCGCACGAACGTCGGGTAGGCGCCGATGCTTGCCGTATTGATCACGGTTGTCTCGTCGTTGAACCGCACCACATCCACCCGCGACAGGCTGCCGTCGGCGATGGCCCGGATGGTCTTTGCGGTGGTGTCGCAGCCGATGTCCTTGGCGAAGTGGTTCAACGTACCGCCGGGAAACACCGCCAGCGGCAAGTCGTGTTCCACCGCCACGTGCGCGGCCGTTGCGACCGAGCCGTCGCCGCCGGCGATCGCGAGCACGTCGGCGGAACCGGCGGCGCGGCGCAACGATTCCGCCAGGTCGTCGTCGGGGCCGACCTCAACGATGGTGACGGCCGGCAGGGCTTCGCGTACCTGCGCCGCGACCTCGCCCGAGCGCCCGTTGCCGGACTCGGGATTGACCACCAACGTCACACCCTTGCCGTCGGGACGCGCAGGTGAGGGGACACGCAGGGCCGTGGTGTGGGGCGCGGGCGGAGTGGCTATCGGCGGCACCAGCCTTGCCCCAGCCACCGCGATCGACGCACCGATGCCCAATCCGGCGAGAACATCCCCGGGATAGTGGACGCCGGTGGCGACGCGGGACAGACCGACCAGGCCGGCCAGCCCCGCGACGGGCAGTCCCACCAGTGGGTTCTCCAGGCCCACTCCGACGGCGAACGCCGCCGCGCTCGCGGAGTGCCCGGAGGGCAGTGAGTTCGACAGCGGTAGCCGGTGGGCGCGGCGCAGCAGGGGCACCAGCGCGATGTTGGGGCGTGCGCGTGGTCGGATCCGTTTGACCACTTGGTTGGTCACCAAGCTGGTCAGTGCCAGGCTGGCCACTCCACGTGCGGCGCCGCGCTGAGTTGCCGGACCGCCTGTCGCGGCCATAGCGGCGGCCAGAGCCAGCCACAGCTTGGAGTGATCGGCGGCGCGGGTCAGCACCGGCATGGTGGTGTCGAGCAGTCGGCTGGGCGAGTGGGCGATCGCCTCGAATACCTCCGCGTCGAGTTTGCCGAGACCGTCGGTAATCTGACGCAGCCCGGAACGTCGGCGCGACAGGGGCGCCATCGGTAGTAGACCCACGGCAACGACTCCTCCGTCCACCGGCGCCGCTGCTGGCGCCGAATGGCAGCCCTATACCCGTTTGACGGTGGGGAGACTCCCCGCCATCGCGGGCCATGAGAAACTCTCATCGTTTTCTCCGGTTCGTGCGCAGGGCCCCTCGGCGCGAGCGCTCACAGCACCGGTGATCGAGAGGAACCGACTGTGAACGAGCGACGTGGCGTAGTACTGGATCAGCAGACCGGCGCGAGCCCGGGCCTGGGTTGGCGCCCTGCCACCGCGTCCGCCGCGTTCGCCCCGCAGGACATCGCCGACATCATCGGCGATGTACGCAACCCCGTTCATGTGGTGCGCGAAACGGCCACCGGGATGTTGGGGCTGGCCCGGGGCGGTGAGTTGGTCGGGGCCGGAGAATCGGAATTCTCCCTGGTAGGGACCCTGCCTGCGATCTACCCCGAGTGGCTGGGGGACCGCGAATTCTGCGAGGCGCACGGCGTCCGCTTCCCCTATGTCACCGGTGCGATGGCCAACGGTATCGCGACGCCGGCGCTGGTCATCGCGATGGCCGAGGCCGGAATGATGGGCTTCTTCGGTGCGGGCGGGCTCTCCTACGAGGCGGTGGAGCGGGGGCTGGACGAGATTCAGGCCGCGTTGGCCGGCCGGCCCGGGCTCGCCTGGGGGGCCAACCTGATCCACTCGCCCAATGAGGCCTCCCTCGAGACACGCGTCGCGGAGCTCTTCATTGCGCGCGGCGTTCCGGTCGTCGAGGCCTCGGCATTCATGAAGCTCACCCCCGCGGTGGTGCACTACGCACTGTCGGGACTGGACACCGATCCGGCCGGCAACATCGTGCGCAGGAACCACGTGATGGCCAAGGTGTCGCGGCCCGAGGTGGCGCGCATGTTCATGGAGCCGGCGCCGGCGGCGCTGGTGTCTGCCTTGGTGGCGGCCGGAAAGCTGACCCAGCGCGAAGCCGACCTGTCTCGGTATGTGCCGGTGGCCGAGGACATCACCGTCGAATCCGACAGCGGTGGGCATACCGACAATCGCCCGCTACCGGCGCTTTTCTCCGAAATCGTCATGCTGCGCGATTCGCTGGCCCAGCAGCACCAGCTGAACTGCCGGGTGCGGGTGGGTGCTGCAGGCGGCCTCGGCGCACCGCAGGCCGTCGCCGGCGCCTTCGCGATGGGGGCGGCCTACGTGCTGACCGGGACCGTCAACCAGGCCTGCGTGGAGTCGGGCCTGTCAGCGCCCGGGCGCGCCATGCTCGCCAAGGCCGGCATCGCGGACGTGATGATGGCCCCCGCCTCCGACATGTTCGAAATGGGCGTCAACCTGCAGGTACTCAAACGGGGAACGATGTTCGCCCCGCGCGGCAAGAAGCTCTACGAGTGGTACGCAGGCAACCCCGACCTGGCCAGCGTGGTCGCCAAGCACGGCCCCGAGCTGGAGAAGATCCTGGGCACCACCGTCGCCGAGGTGTGGGCGGACACCCAGCGGTACTGGCAACAGCGTGACCCGGCGGTCCTCGAACTCGCTTCCAGGGACCCGAAGTACCAGATGGCACTGGTGTTCCGCTGGTATCTGGGGCAGTCGAGCCGGTGGGCTATCAGCGGCATCCCCGAGCGAGTGCTGGACTACCAGATTTGGTGTGGCCCGGCCATGGGCGCGTTCAACAGCTGGGTGGCAGGCAGCCACCTGGAGGCATGCGAGAACCGCCAGGCGGTCCAGGTGGCCCTTAACTTGCTTGAAGGCGCCGCCCACGTGACTCGTGCCAGTGCGGCTCGCTCCTGCGGAGTACCGGTCCCGTCGGACGCATTCGCCTACCGGCCCCGACCGCTGGCTGTCTGATCCGCTCGGCGCCACGCGCCGGCCGGCCACTTGCTAGCAGTTCACCGGACTGCTGGCGTGACATTCGGGCGGACGACTGTAATGCACGGCCAGTCGAAGGCGGACGTCTTCGATGTGTGATGGCGACAACACTCTGATATTGTCCCGGCAGCGTCTGGCCATCGGGATGATCAGCGGAACCCCAGCTGCAACTCACCGTCTCTGATGGCGAAACTTAGGCTTTCGATGCTTTGCGTCAAGGCCGTTCTTAAGGAGACCCGTGGTAGCCAAACATCCACCTGTCGCAGTGGTCGGCGTCAGCGCGCTGTTTCCCGGGTCTCCCGAAGCCGAGCGATTCTGGCGCAACATCGTCGAGGGTGCGGACCTGTTCTCCGACGTACCGGAGTCGCACTGGCGGATCGACGACTATTACGACGCAGATCCTCGCACGCCTGACAAGGTATACGCCCATCGCGGGGGATTCTTGCCCACCGTCGACTTCTCGCCGATGGATTTCGGTATTCCGCCGAACGTCGTCCCCGCGACCGACACCGCCCAGTTGTTGGCGCTGAGGGTCGCGCAGCAAGTGCTGGAGGACTACGCCGGCGGCGACATCTCCGGTATCGACCGCGAGCGTGTCAGCGTGGTGCTGGGTTCGTCCGGCGGAACCGAGATGTCCGGTTACATGAGCGGTCGCCTGCATCGGCCGGTCTGGGAACGCGGCTTGCGCGCAGCAGGCCTCTCCGGCGACGAGCTGACCGCGTTCAGCGAGCGCGTCGCGTCGGGCTACACCCCGTGGCAGGAGAACACCTTCCCGGGCCTGCTGGGCAACGTCATCGCCGGGCGCATCGCCAACCGCTTCGACCTCGGCGGAACGAACTGCGTCGTCGACGCCGCATGCGCCAGTTCGCTGGCCGCGATCGAAATCGCGCTGCACGAGCTGTACCTGCGCGAGGCCGACATGGTGATCGCCGGCGGCGTGGACGCCTTCAACGACATCTTCATGTTCATGTGCTTCGCCAAGGTCACCGCGCTGTCGCGCACCGGCGACTGCCGTCCGTTCTCCGACCAGTCGGACGGAACGATGCTCGGCGAGGGTCTGTCAATGCTGGCGCTCAAGCGCCTCGACGACGCGGAGCGCGACGGCGACCGGATCTACGCCGTGATCCGCGGCATCGGCACATCCTCGGATGGTCGGGCCAAGAGTATCTACGCCCCCAGTCCGGATGGTCAGGCCAAGGCCCTGCGCCGCGCCTACGAGGCCGCCGGCTACGGACCGGAGACGGTCGGCCTCGTCGAAGCCCACGGCACCGGCACCAAGGCCGGCGACGTCGCCGAGTTCACCGCCCTGCGCCGGGTGTTCGACGAGTCAGGACGGGCCGACCGGCAATGGTGCGCCGTCGGCTCGGTCAAGTCCCAGGTCGGGCACACCAAGGGAGCTGCCGGCGCCTGCGGCCTGTTCAAGACCGTGATGGCACTGCACCACAAGGTCCTCCCGCCGACCATCAAGATCGACCGGCCCAACCCCGGGCTCGAGATCGAATCGTCGCCGTTCTACCTGTCGACGCAGACCAAGCCGTGGATCGCCGACCAGAATGTGCCGCGACGCGCTTCGGTCAGCGCGTTCGGCTTCGGCGGCACGAACTTCCACATCACGCTCGAGGAGTATGCCGGCGCCGGCAAGCACGCGCCGCGCTACCGCTCGTGGGACTCCGAGCTCGTGGTTCTCGGCGCGGAATCCGCGGCAGCGCTGGCCGCTCAGGCTGGGGAGCTGGCCGCCTCGCTGGTCGACTCGCCGGACATGCTCGGCTACCTCGCGCACAGCACGCAATCGGCATACGACGCCACCCGCCCGCACCGCCTCGCCGTCGTCGCCAACAGTGTCGATAGCCTGCGCACGATGCTCGGGGAAGCCGCGGCCAAGCTCCAAACCGCCAGCGGGGAGACATCGTTCAGCTCGCCCAAGGGCTACTACTACTCCTGCCAACAGGCCGGCCCGGTCGCGCTGCTGTTTCCCGGGCAGGGCAGCCAGTACGTGGGCATGGGTGCCGACATCCCGCAACTCCACGAACCGGCGCTAGCGCCTTGGGAACTCGCGCGTGCCAGCCTGCTCAACGCAGACCGCGACCTGCACGACGTCGTCTGGCCCAAGACGGCCTTCAGCGAGGAAGACCGCGCGGCTCAGGCCGCCGAGCTGACCAAGACCGAGTGGGCACAGCCGGGCATCGGCGCGCACAGCCTCAGCCTGCTGTCCGTCGTGCGTTCGCTGGGCATCGCGCCGGTCGCCGTCGGCGGCCACAGCTTCGGCGAGGTCAGTGCCCTGTGCGCCGCGGGGGTGATCAGCGACGACATCGCCCTGCTCATCGCCCGCGCGCGCGGTGCGCTGATGGCCCAGGCCGCCGCCAGCAGCGACGGCGCAATGTGCGCCGTGACCGCCCCCGCCGAGCAGGTCAGCAGACTTCTCGGCGAGTGGGGTCTGTCGGTGGTCATCGCCAACCACAACGCCCCCAACCAGGTCGTGCTCTCGGGCGACAGCGCGGCGATCGCCGATGCCGCGCAGCGGTTCAGCGCAGCGGGTATGAATGCGCGGCTCCTCGACGTCGCAACGGCTTTCCACTCCGAGATCGTCAGTTCGGCAGCGGCCCCGTTCGCCTCGTACTTGGCGGGCATTCCGTTCGGCGTGCCGCAGGTGCCCGTCTACGCCAACGCAACAGCTCAGCCGTATGTCGGCAGCGCCGAGCAGATGCAGGCCACGCTGGCCAACCAGATCGCGCAGCCCGTGCGGTTCGTCGAGCAGGTTCAGGCGATGTGGTCCGCCGGCGCCCGAACTTTTGTCGAGGTCGGCCCCGGCAGCGTGCTCACCAACCTTGTCGGCAAGTGCCTGACGGGCCAGGACCATGTCGCGGTCTCCCTGGATGCCAAGGGCAGAAATGGGATTCGATCGCTGTGGATGGGCCTGGCCCAGCTGGTGGCCGCCGGCGTTCCGATGAACTTCGACGCCCTATGGGCGGACTACCGCCACGGTGACGATCCGCGAACCCGTCCGGCGCCCAAGTTGACGATGAAGCTCAACGGCACCAACTTCGGCCGACCCGACATCAACGACGAGCCGGTGTCCCGGCCCTCGAAAAACTTTGAGAAATCCGAAAAATTTGAGAAATCCACCCCCCGCAGTGACCGCAACGGCCATGCGACCGGATCGGAGCCCCCAATGACCGCAGCTCATCCAACCGTTCCAGCGGCGAACGGGTTGCCCGCACACGTCCCGACGCACGTCCCGGTGCCGGTTCAGGCCGCCCCGGTTCCGATGGCGACCTCGCCGCTGATCTCCGGTCCGGGAGCCGAGATGGTGACGCACATGGTCGGTGCGCTGGGCAGCATGCAGCAGACCATCGCCCACCTGCAGGGCCTGCTGCAGACCCTGGTCTCCAGCACCGGGATGGCGCCGATGCCGGTCAACCAGCTGGCCTTCCCGGCCGCAACCACGGTGGTGCCGGCTCAGCCGATAGCCCCGTTTAGCGTGGCGGCCACTCCGGCTCCGCCGGCGGTTGCCCCGCCGCCGCCGGCTATGCCCGCGCCGCCCGCGGCTCCGCCAGCCCCCATCAGCGCACCGCCTGCACCTGTACCTGCGCCGGCAGCCGTACCGGTAGCACCGGCGCCGGTGGCCGCTGCGGTCGCGACGATGCCGGCGCCGCCGGCTCCGGCCCCTGTTGCTGCCGCTTCGGTTGCGGTGGCTGTTGCTCCCGCGGCTGTTGCGCCTGCGCCGGTTGCTCCGGTGGCGGTGGCGCCGGCTGCGGCGGCGGGTGTGGATTTGGTTGGGGACATGTTGGCGGTGGTTGCTGACAAGACTGGTTATCCGGTGGAGATGCTGGATCTGTCGATGGCCCTTGAGGCGGATCTGGGGATCGACTCGATTAAGCGGGTTGAGATCTTGTCGGCGGTGCAGGACCGGGTTCCGTCGTTGCCTGAGGTGGAGACCGCGACGATGGCGGCGTTGGTGACGCTGCAGGAGATCGTCGACTACCTGCAGTCGTTGATGGGTCCGGCAGCTGCCCCTGTTGCGCCTGCGCCGGTTGCTCCGGTGGCTGTTGCGCCGGCGCCCGCTCCGGTGGCGGTGGCGCCGGTTGCGGCGGCGGGTGTGGATTTGGTTGGGGACATGTTGGCGGTGGTTGCTGACAAGACTGGTTATCCGGTGGAGATGCTGGATCTGTCGATGGCCCTTGAGGCGGATCTGGGGATCGACTCGATTAAGCGGGTTGAGATCTTGTCGGCGGTGCAGGACCGGGTTCCGTCGTTGCCTGAGGTGGAGACCGCGACGATGGCGGCGTTGGTGACGCTGCAGGAGATCGTCGACTACCTGCAGTCGTTGATGGGCCCGGCGGCTGCCGCTGTTGCGCCCGCGCCTGCGCCGGTTGCTCCGGTGGCTGTTGCGCCTGCGCCGGTTGCTCCGGTGGCTGTTGCGCCGGCTGCGGCGGCGGGTGTGGATTTGGTTGGGGACATGTTGGCGGTGGTTGCTGACAAGACTGGTTATCCGGTGGAGATGCTGGATCTGTCGATGGCCCTTGAGGCGGATCTGGGGATCGACTCGATTAAGCGGGTTGAGATCTTGTCGGCGGTGCAGGACCGGGTTCCGTCGTTGCCTGAGGTGGAGACCGCGACGATGGCGGCGTTGGTGACGCTGCAGGAGATCGTCGACTACCTGCAATCACTGCTGGGTTCATCACCACCGGATCTGGTGGCGCCCAACGGATTGGCGGCAGGTGATCGCGCCCCTTTTGAGTTAGCCGGAGCGGAGGTGGCGCGCTACGAGGTACGCGCCACCGCCGCTCCGGTGAGCGGAATGGGCATGCCCGGCCTGTATGCCGCCAAGACCGTCGAGATCGTGACGGCCGAGGCAGCTCAGGACGGGCTGACTGCGACGGCCGAGGCCCTGGCCGCGGTTCTGCGCGCCCACGGCATTCGCGCGGCGATCGTGGCTCAACCCAGTGCCGACGCCGAGGCGGTCATTCATCTCGGCGGACTGCGGTCAATCGCTACTCGCGATGAGGCGCTTGCTATCAACCGGGTGCTGTTCGCCGACGCGCAGCGCGTCGCCGCGCAATTCGCGGAGCGTGGCGGCGTATTCGTCACCGTTCAAGACACCGGTGGCACGTTCGGTCTGCTCACCGACCCCGGCCTGCGGGCCTGGTCCGGTGGAATCGGCGCGCTGGCCAAGACGGCTGCGCAGGAATGGACCAGCGCACAGGTCAAGGCAATCGACGTCGCCGTCGGCCACTGTTCCCCGCAAGCCGTCGCCGAGCAGATCGCCGACGAAATCCTGGCCGGCGGAGTGGAACTCGAAGTGGGCCTGGGTAGTTCGCACGGGCGAACCACAGTCGTCGCGGGTGAGCAGCAGGTGACCACCCGCACGCACCGCATCGGTCCGCAAGACGTCATCGTGGTCTCCGGTGGTGCCCGCGGAGTGACCGCCGGTTCGGTGATCGCCCTGGCGCAGCAGACCCAGGCGGCGTTCGTGTTGATCGGCCGTACCGAACTCAGCGAGGAACCGCTCGAAGCCCAGGGTCTGACCACCGATGCGGAGCTCAAGCGGGCGTTGCTGGCCAGCGCTGCGGCGCAAGGCCTCAAGGTCACACCGAAGCAGTTGGAGCAACAGGCGCAGCGGATCCTGGCCGACCGCGAGGTGCGGGCCACCTTGTCCGCGCTGACTGCGGCCGGCTCCCGCGTCCGCTACGCCGCCGCCGATGTCCGGGACACCGCGCAGCTGGGTGCTTTGCTGGACAGCGTACGAAGCGAGTTCGGCCCCATCACCGGCCTGGTGCACGGTGCCGGTGTGCTGGCCGATGCGCCGCTGCACAAGAAGACCCTCGAGGGGTTTGACCGGGTCTTCGAGACCAAGGTCGGCGGTGCGTGCGCGCTGCTGGATGCCACGGCCAACGACGCACTCAAGGTGATCTGCCTGTTCTCGTCGGTGGCTGCCCGGAGCGGAAACGTCGGGCAAAGCGACTACGCCATGGCCAACGAGATCCTCAACAAGGTGGCCCTGGCCGAGCAGGCGCGCCGCGGGCCGTCCTGCCTGGTGCGGGCGCTGGGTTGGGGCCCTTGGGATTCCGGAATGGTGACACCCGGTCTCAAGGCGATGTTCGAGTCCCGCGGCATCTCATTGATCCCGCTGGCCGACGGCGCGCGCGCGTTCGCCGCCGAGGTACTCGATGGTGACACCGGAAGCCCCGAGGTGACCCTCGGCGACGGCGTACTCGCCGGATTGCCCACGCACCCGATCCCGCCGGAGGGCCGGGTCGCGCGCGTGCTGGCACATGTGACGCAGCAGCCCTACCTGCTGGATCACCGGGTCCAGGGCAATGTCGTGTTGCCCGTCGTGCAGGCACTCGAATGGTTCATCCGGATGGCCGAGGCGTGCCGGCCCGGCCACTACGTGGATCGGGTGCTCGACCTCAAGGTGTTGCGCGGTGTGACGCTCTACGAGTTCGAGAAGCACGGCAACCCCCTGCTGGTGCGGTGCGTGCCGGTCGACGATCGGCCCGAACTGCTGATGTTGACGCTCTCCGACATCGAAGACTCGACCGCCTACTACTCGGCCAAACTCGAGATGCGTTCGGGCGCAGCCGTGGTCGCGAGCGCCCCGGTGTCGGCGCCGGGCAGTCGCAGGATTGACCGCCAAACCTGCTACACCGGCGGGGCACTGTTCCACGGTGCCGCATTCCAGGTGCTCGATGGTGTCGACTGCGCCGAGACGGCCGCGACGGCCTACCTGTCCGGATTGACGACCGTGGGCTGGGCGGGCCAGGGCTGGGCCACTGACCCGGCCGCCGTCGACGGATGCCTGCAGGCGGCGCTGGTCTGGAGCTATGAGCTGCTGGGCCGCAACGTCCTTCCGCTGCGGGTGGGCGAGATCGTCCGCTACCGATCCGGTGCGCTGGGAGCGGGCCTGCGGTGCGTGCTCACCGGTGGGGACGCCAAGACCAGCCGTGCCGTCTGCGACCTTGATCTGGTCGACGCCGACAACCAGCTGGTGATCAGTCTCAAACGACTCGAGTTGTATCCCTACGGCGGCTGACACGACGGTGGCTGATTCGAAGTGAAGTTTGAACCCATCGCGATCGTCGGGCAGGGCTGCGTCCTACCCGGGGGACTGAACGCGGGCGAGCTCTGGACAACGGTGCACGATGGCCGCGACGCACTGGGCTCACCCGGCCCGGATTACTGGGGCGTATCGCCGGCACGCGTCCTGTGTGCCCCCGCGGACGTACCCGAACTCGACCACACCTGGTCGGACCGCGGCGGCTATGTTCGCGGCTTCGACGACGTCTTCGACCCCCGCGGCCTGTTCCTCGACGCCGACGACCTCGCCGGACTCGACCCGCTCTACCGGTGGGGAATCGAGGCGGCCAGACAAGCCCTGGACAGTGCGGGATGGCGGGCAGGTGAGGTCCCGGGTTCCGCGGGGATCGTCCTGGGCAACCTGAGCTACCCGACCAAGAAGATGACGGATCTCGCCGAAACAGTCTGGCGGGGACAAGGACCCAACCTCGACTCCGGGGTGGACTGGCGCAACCGCTTCATGTCCGGGCTACCGGCGCACCTCATCGCGCAGGCCCTGGGCCTGACCGGCGGCGCCGCGGCGCTCGACGCCGCCTGCGCTTCATCGCTGTACGCCATCAAGCTGGCCTGCGACCGCTTGCACGACCGCACCGCCGACGTCATGTTCGCCGGCGGCATCAACGGCGCCAGTGATCTGCTGCTGCACATCGGTTTCACCGCCTTGCAGGCACTGAGCCGAACGGGACGGTCACGGCCGTTCAACAACGGTGCCGACGGGTTGGTGCCCGCCGAGGGCGCGGCCATCCTGGTGTTGCGGCGCCTTGACGATGCGATGGCCGACGGCGACACCATCCTGGGCGTCATCCGGGGTGTCGGCTTGAGCAACGACGGTCGGGGACACGGATTTCTGGTGCCCTCCCAGGCCGGCCAAGAACGCGCGATGCGGCTGGCCTACGAGATGGCCGGCCTCGAGCCGCGCGATATCTCCCTCATCGAATGCCACGCCACCGGAACATCGCGCGGCGACCTGACCGAAATGTTGAGCATGGCGCGCATCTTCGCCGGCATGACCGACGTGCCCATCGGGTCACTGAAATCCAATCTGGGGCACTCGATCACAGCATCCGGTGCAGCGGGAGCCATCAAGGTACTCGCGGCGATGCGTGCCGGGGTACGTCCGCCGACCCTGCACGCCGAGGATCCGCTGCCCTTCATCGCCGACTCGCCGTTCCGACTGCTCACCGAGGCTGAGCCGTGGGACAGCGACGGCCCCCGTCGGGCCGCGGTCAACAACTTCGGCTTCGGCGGCAACAACGCCCACCTGCTGCTCGAAGAATGGGTCGACGGACGGGGTCCAACGCCGGCTCCTCCGGTCGCCGAACCCCGGACCGAGCCGGAGATCGCGATCGTCGGCCTGAGCCTCTTGGTCGGAGACGGGAACGGAACCGCCTCCGTCGCAGAGCATCTGAAGACATGTCAGCCGATCCCCACCGGCATGGCCGACGGAGCCCGCGGTGCGCGCATGGATGAGGTCAGTCTGGACCTGACCCAAACCCGCTTCCCGCCTGCGGACCTCAAGCAGACCCAACCCCAACAACTGGCGTTACTCGGTGCGGCCCTGGGCATCGGCGAGCTGATCAAGGGCTTGCCGCAGGACACCACCAGCGTCGTCGTCGGAATGGGCTGCGACGCCGAAGTCGCCCGGTTCGGGCAGCGCTGGCGGCTGGCAGACGAATTCGACGAGCCCGACCAGCTCGCCGCAGCGCGGGACGGCGTTGTCGCGGGGTGGACCGCCGCGGGCGTCGTGGGCGCCATGCCCAACATCGTGGCGAACCGCTTGAACAGCCAATTCGATTTACGGGGACCCAGTTTCACGGTGTCGCGGGAACAGCTCTCGGGCACCACCGCCCTTGAGTTGGCCGCACGGGCATTGCGGCGCGGAGAGATCGACGCGGCAGTGGTCGGCGCCGTGGACCTCAGCTGCGAACCCGTGCATCAGGCAGCGGCGCGGGCATTACTGCACGCCGACGAACAGATACCCGCCGACGCCGCCGTCGTTCTCGTGCTCAAGCGCGCCGCCGATGCGCACCGTGACGGTGACCCGGTGTATGCGACCTTGCTGCCCGATCAGCAGGTGGACGCCGAATGTCTGCACCTGGGCACCGTTCCCGGGGCGGTGAACCTCTCGGCCCTGTTGGGTCACGCGCACGCTGCCTCGGGACTGCTGCACGTGGCCGCCGGCGTGCTCTACGGAGCCCTCGGCGTGTGGCCCGACGGCGAGCCCTGGACGTCCGAGCAACGGCGCGTCGCCGTCGAACTCACCGGAATGGCCGACCAGCGACACCACGTCACGCTGGTGTCGTCGGCGACCGGGCCGGAGGCCGCGACCTTGCTGGCACCGGCCGTGGCCAACGCCGCCGCAAAACCCATCCGGCTCAACTTCCCCGCGCACCTGCCCGCGGTCCACCTGCCCCCACGCGTCACGGCCCCAGGAACGAACCCCCCTCATCAACTGGAGCAATTCATGCCAACACAACTCCCGATGCCTCCGGCTCTGGCAACGGTCGCGGAGTCGCTGGCCCGGCTGCCGTTGGGTGTAGCCGCGGACACGTCCTCGTGGCCGGAGCCGCAGCCGACGGCGGCCGACACTGCCCCCCAGGCACCCGCTGCCATGCCCGCAGGCGCAAGCCGCGCAATCCAGCCGGTCAAGCCTGCCGACAAGGTGGTCCCGGCGCCGACGGTCAAGCGTGAGCCGGTGGGCCTCAAGCTCGACAAGGACGGGCTGCGCGTGCACTCCTCGGGGAACATCTCCGAGATCTTCGGCCCGGCGTTCGCCGAGCAGGACCAGTACCTGCGACAGGTCCGGATGCCCGAACCGCCACTGCTGCTGGCGGATCGACTGCTGGGCATCGACGCCGAGCCGGCCCGCCACGGCACCGGAACGCTGTGGACCGAAACCGATGTCAACGCCGACTCCTGGTGGCTCCAGCAGGGTCGGATGCCCGCCGGCATCATGATCGAAAGCGGACAGGCCGACCTGATGCTCATCTCCTGGATGGGCGCCGATCTGCTCAACAAGAGCGAGCGGGTTTACCGGTTGCTCGGCTGCGAAGTCACCTATCTGGGTGGCCTGCCCGAGATCGGCGACACCCTGCGTTTCGACATCCACGTGGACGGCCACGCCCGCCAGGGTGACGTGCGGCTGTTCTTCTTTCACTACGACTGCACGATCGACGGCGTCGAGCGGATGTCGATGCGCAACGGCCAGGCCGGTTTCTTCACCGACGAGGAGCTGGCGGCATCCGGCGGGGTGTTGTGGCGCCCCGAGGAACAGACCGTCAGTGGACCGATGGAGCAGACGCCCGCTCAGACGTCTCGCACCTCACTGCAGCGCGCCGACCTGGAGGCGATGGCGTCCGGCGACATCTGGCATACGTTCGGCGAGGGCTTCGAGCGCGCCGGCAGCCATACTCGCACCCCGAGCATCCACGCCGGCGACATGCTCTTCGTCGACGAGGTGACCGACCTCGACTTCACCGGTGGCCCGTGGGGCCGCGGGTACCTGCGGGCCGTCGCGCCCGTCACGCCGGAGAACTGTTTCTTCGCCGGCCATTTCAAGAACGACCCTTGCATGCCAGGCACGCTGATGTACGAGGCGACCATGCAAACCATGGCGATCTACATGACCGCCCTGGGCATGACGCTCGACTGCGACGGCTGGCGTTTCGAACCGGTTCCCTTCGAGACCTACAAGCTGCGCTGTCGGGGCCAGGTCACCCCGCAGTCGCGCGAGGTGGTCTATGAGGTGTTCGTTCGCGAGGTGATTGCCGGGCCCGAGCCGACCCTGTTCGCCGACCTGCTCTGCACCGTCGATGGGCTGCCCGCCTTCCACTGTGAGCGGATGGGCCTGAAGCTGTCACCGGGGTGGCCGATGGACCTCGGCGCCAAAGAGCTCGAAGGTTACGTCGAGCCCAAGGCGGTCGCCGAAGTCAACGGTTTCCGTTACGACTACCAGGCGATGCTCGCCAGTGCCATCGCCAAGCCGTCGATGGCGTTCGGGCCGCTGTTCGAGAAGTTCGACTCGCCCCGCAAGGCGGCCCGGCTGCCCGGCCCGCCGTATCACTTCATGTCCCGGGTCACCGACCTGGTCGGCGAGACCGGCGTGATGAAGGCCGGCGCCGAAGTCGTCGTGGAATACGACGTCCCCACGGACGCCTGGTATTTCGCCGAGAACGGCGCCGCTAACGGGCACGAGACCATGCCCAACGCGGTGCTCATGGAAGTCGCGCTGCAGCCCTGCGGCTGGCTGGCCAGCTACGTTGGCTGCCCGCTGGACGGTGAGGCGGACCTGTTCTTCCGCAACCTGGACGGGACCGGAACCCAGCACCGCGAAGTCACTCCGGCGACCGGAACGCTGCGAATCAAGGTGAAGCTCAAAAGCCTCGCCAAGGCCGCGGGCACCATCATCGTCAGCTTCGACGGGGAGATCACCGCCGACGAGGGACCGGTCTACACCTTCGACACCGTGTTCGGCTACTTCAAACGCGAAGCGCTGCAGAACCAGGTGGGCCTGCCGGTCAGCGACGAGCAACGTGCCGCACTGGCGCAACCCTGCGAGGCGCCGGTGGTGGACTTGAGCACTCAGCCCGCTGAGTATTTCGGGGCCGGAGCGCGGTTGGCGGACCCGATGTTGCTGATGGTCGATCGGATCACCGGCCGCTGGCCTACCGGCGGCGCCGCCGGGCTGGGCCAGTGGCGCGGAGTCAAAGACGTCAACCCCGGTGAGTGGTACTTCAAGGCGCACTTCTTCCAGGACCCGGTCCAGCCGGGATCCCTGGGCATCGAAATGCTGTTGCAAGTCCTGCAATTCGGAATGCTCGACCTCGGCCTCGGCAAGGAGGCCGGCCCGTCGGCACGCTTCGAGCCGGCCGCCCTGCACGACGCTATGACCTGGCGGTATCGCGGCCAGATCATCCCCACCAACAAGCAGATCTCGGCGCAGGTCGAGATCACCCGGATCGTCCGCGAGGACGCCGGCATCCTCGCGGTGGCCGAGGCATCGCTGTGGGTGGACAACAAGCGCATCTACACCGCCAGCAACCTGGGCATGCGGATCGTCGCCGGCACGGAGGGTCAGCGTCCCCCGGCCGGTACCGGCGCCGTCACGGCTTCCGTGTCGGCACCGGGAGCCGCGGCAGTAGCAGCCTCCGCGCCGGCCTCGCTACCGTCAACGGAATCGGCTGCCGCGGTGCAGAATACGGTGCCCGCGACCAGCGTGATGGAAGTCGTGCTCGATCCGGTCAACGATTCCTGGATCGTCGATCACTGCCCGACGTACGTGATCCCGTCGCTGCCGATGATGTCGGTCATGGACCTGTTCGCGCAGGCGGCGGCCCGGGCCTCAGGCGGAGCCAAGGTCGTCGAGATCACCGACGTCCAGATGGTCCGGTGGGTCGTCGTCGACTCCCCGAAGCAGCTGCGGGTCGTGCTGGAGCAGACATCGGAGCCCGCTCGTTTCCAGGGCCGTCTCGAGGTCTGGCGGGATGCGCCGCGAGCAGAGTTGTCCCGCTGGGAGATTCACGCGCACGCCGTTGTCCTCACCGCCGCGCAGTACAGCGGTGAGCCGGAGCCGCCCGCCCCGCTGGAAGATGCGGTGCCCTACGCCGACCCCTATGACGGAACGGTGTTCCACGGTCCGGCATTCGCGACCCTGACCGATGGTGCCCGAATCGGGCGCAACGGCTCAACGGGCGCGCTCGCGATCGACCGCTGCGCTGTACCGGTTGGTGAACTGCAGCCGGGACTGTTGGACGGCGCGTTGCACGTCGTTCCGCACACCGCGATGAGTGTGTGGACCACCGACACCGCCGACCCCGCGTCGTATGCCGATGCGAGCGACCCCGATGTCGGATTCCCGCGCCGCATCCTCTCGGCCCGGTTCTACTCCGACACCCCCGTGGCCGGAACCGTGGATGTCGAAGCCCGATTCGTGGGCTTCGACGACGACGAGGGCCGCATGCCGACCTTCGACCTGTGGCTCAGCGTCGCCGGAAAGCCCTGGGCGCGTATCCGGATGGCCGAATTTCTGCTGAGCAAGGGACCACTGGCCGAAGTCGGCGGGCCTGAACGGCGCGCCTTCATGGGTGGACGGCAGGCGGTCCCGGGACTGTCGCTGAGCGAGCGACTCGGGCGCGGCGTCCTCGAGCTCGATACGGCCCGGATGGCGACCCTCGACTGGTTCAAGGGCACTTTGCAGGCCGTGTACGGCACCGACAGTCAAGGCGATTCGCTGATGGTCGACATCGTGACCAAGGAAGCGGTCGCGGACGCAGTCCACAATGCGGTCCACCCCGACCAGGTCCAGATCATCGACGGTCAGGTGAGCTGCCCCGCGCTGCCGCTGGAGCGCATCACTGTCGACGTGGAGAAGCTCGGGCCGGGAGCATGCCGCGCGAGCGCGTCATCGGTAACCGACTGGGAGCCGGTCCGAGCCTGGTGGACCGAGAGCGCGGGCATGCCGGACGGCTGGTTCGGCGAGCTGGCTCTGGGGGCGGTGCTGTCGCGCTACGTGCGCCACGTGGTGGTCACCAATCCGGCCGCGATGGCGGCCGTGCACGGTCGGCCGGTGTTGCTGTTGGCCAATCACCAGGTGCAGGTCGAATCGCTGTTGGGCACCACCATCGGAAGCTGGCTCACTGGCACCAAGGTGGTCACCATCGGCCACGCCAAGCACGAGACCGGCTGGGTGGGCAACTTGCTGCGGATGATCGACGCGACGGCGGGCAAACAGCTGGGCCACCTCCGCTACTTCGATCAGCAGCAGCCCCAGGAATTCTTCGCCCTGGTGGACGAACTCAAGCGGGAGTCGGCTTCCCTCGGCATTTCGGTCATGGTGCATGCCGACGGGACACGCAGCGTGAGCTCGGGGCAGCGGGTCGAGAGGCTGACGTCCACCTTGCTGGACATGGCGCTGGAGATGTCGATGCCGATCGTGCCGTTGTACTTCGCGGGCGGACTGCCCGAGGAGCCGTTGCCGCACAAGCTTGAGGTGCCCTATGGCCACGCCGCGCAGGACTACATCTTCGGCCGCCCGATCCTGCCCGACGAGCTGCGCGGAATGCCCTACGCCGAGCTGCGGCGTTACGTGATGGACGCGATCAACGGGCTCGCGCCGTTCAGCGACGCACCGCATCCGCCGAACTACGACGTGGAGAGCCGGATCACCGCCGCGGCACCGGGAGCGTCGCCGCTGGAATCGGTCTGGTTCTGCATCGAAGACGCGCTGGACTCGCTGCCGGTCGACTGGCGAAACCTGATCGCCGACGAGGACTGGGAGCTGGCCGGGTTTCGGCAGTCAGCGAGCACAGCTCAGTAATCCCACATCGCCGGTACGCACCGAAAGGCGTTGCCGGCGGCGGCCACGTGGCACACCGACGGGAACGGGAGGTGAGTGGCCACCAGCGCTTCGCCGGTCGATGCCAGCTCCTGCAGCAGGCCGACCCGGACCTCGATCGACTGCTCTGGGTCGTGTTCGAATCCGTTGTGCCACTGGGGGTTGTCGAATCCGACCTGGAATATGGCGTCGCCGGCGAAGGTGAGTCGGTGATCACCGGATGCCAGCCGGACCACGCTGTGGCCGGGGGTGTGCCCGCCGGTACGTGTGGCGAGCACGCCGGGGGCCGCCTCGTAGGACTTCTCGAAGGGGACCAGGTGGCTGCGGTATTCGTCCAAGAACCGCGAGGCGATCGATCGCAGCGCGTCCGGAACCGGAGCCGGCATATTGGTCCCGGAAAAGTCGGGCGCCTCCCAGAACTCGGCTTCCGCGGCCGCGACGTGGATCCGCAGGTCCGGACGCAGTCGCGCTTTGATCCCGTCGGTGAGCAGTCCCCCTACGTGGTCCATGTGTAGGTGGGTCAGCACCACGTCGGTGATGGCAGACAGATCGATGCCGGCAGCCTCCAGCCGACGGACTGCCTGGCCTGCACGCGGAAAGTCCGGAAACTCCATCCCCAGGCCGGCGTCGACGAGGACGGTCCGGTCGCCGGAGCGCACCACGGCCACGTTCAACGGCCAGTCGATGACGTCAGTCGGCAGGAACATGTCGTCGAGCCAGCCCGCCAGGCGGGCCGAGTCGACGTTGGTGGCCATGGTCGCGGCGTTGATCGGCAGCACGCCGTCACTGATCACCAGCACCTCGATGTCGCCGACCTGTACCGCGTACCGCGATGGAACCAGATCGTCGGGCTCGTGACTCTCAACACGTACGGCGGTGTTCAAGCTCATCTGCGTCTCCTTGGTCGTCGGTCTGCGCCTGCCCGGATCGTTCGGGTCGAGAATCGCGCGGCGCCATCGGTCTGCGCACCCTGGAAACCGCGTAGTCCTCGGCGCCCACGCGGGGGCTTTGGGGCGTCTTTTGACTGCGGCCGTGGTGGACGGCTAGCTTAGTGGCGATCGCGGCAGGGCCGACCAGCTACGCAGCTGGACGTAGATCGGCCTTCAACGAATCGACCGACCAAGTCTTCGCAGACAGGAGCCCACTTATGGCGTCAGCATCTCTGGGCGTCTACACGTGCCTCGCGTGTGTCGTGCTGCTTACCCTGGCACTCTTCTGGGCAAGCGGATCCTGATCGGTCGCACGACCTCACGGATGTAGATTCCACTGGCCGCAGTCTTGGGCCAGGACGTCGTTGACGTCGACTTCTATCCCACCGACGATCGGCCCCGGGTTCGAGGCGGTACTCACAATCCGCTGGTAGAGCACTGCCCCGGGATCGATCTGACCTCGTGACCACGATCGAGTCTGCCAGGCCCACCGCTTACCGGGTGTGCGTGAGACTCCGATGACACCGTCGGCGGCCGCCCACTGGCACACGTTCACGCCCCCGTAGACGCCGGTTCGCTGCACTCCCAGTACCGAGTTGATTCCGCGAAACCACTGCAGTGCCACGGTGTTCCAGGTGTTGCGGTCGATGTCGTCGTCGACGCTGAAGAAGACCGGCGCGCTTTGGCCCCCGCCGGCGGCGGTGTGTATCTGCCAGGCGGTGCGTGCGTCGGCAACCCCGCCGGGGTAGCCCCGGGTGAAGTCCGACGGGGCCGTCCCGCCGGGCTTGCCGTACTGGAAGTTGCTGACGATCACCAGTCCCGCGGCGGTCAGTGACTCGGCGTAGGGCCGGGTGATCGGCTTGGCGCCGAAGTTGGAGCCGGGCCGCGACGTCGACACGTAGTTGATGACGCCGGCATGGCCCGCGGCACGGATGTCCTGCGCGGGAATCTGACGCATGGCGTAGTCGATCAGCGTGGGAGCCGCAGCCGAAGCCGTCGGTGCACCGGCCGACGCCGCGCCCAGCCCGGTGAGCGCTGCGGCGGATGCGTACCGCAGCGCGTCCCGTCGGGAAACGTGGTTCCGAGGGTGGGAAGTCCGCGGCGAGTCAGGCACGGGCCGATGTTAACAATGTGGCAGCTGTTAACTGTGTCGCCCGCGCCGGGAACCCGCATATGCTTCTCCCCGAAAATCCTTGCTTTGCCTGGACGGCGAGTCGCCGACGGCTACGATTCGGTGCGTGTCGACGCCCGTCACCAGCACATCGCCGACGATTCCGCGCGCCCCTGGAGCCCCGCTCGTGGTCGCGGGCTGGTGCCTCGTCGCGATCTACATCGCCGCTACGGTAACAACGGCTTTGAGTACCGGATCGGTATCCGCTGCAGCCGAAGCAATCTCGGGTGCCGCGTTGGCGGTCTTCGTGGTGCTCCATACGTTGACGTTCTACAAACCCGCCGGAGCCGCCGCCTACTTCGCCACGGCCGTGACAATGGGTCTCGGCCTGGAGGCGTGCAGTATTGCGACCGGCTTCCCGTTCGGCTTCTACGTCCATTACGCGGAAGGGCCTCGCGCGTTCGACGTTCCGGTGGTTGTCGTGGCGGCGTGGGTGATTCTGGCCTGGTTGGCGTGGATTCTGGCCCGGGTGATTGTGGGCGAGATCCACAATCGGCGGCTCTCCGTTGTGGTGACACCGGTCGTCGCCACCCTCATCGTCGGTGGCTATGACCTGGTGATCGATCCGATCGGCGCCTACGTGCGCCACATGTTCGCCTACCGATCACCGAGCGGGGTCCTGGGCGTCCCGTTGAGCAACTACATCGGCTGGCTGATCACCGGATGGGTGCTGTTTCAGACCTTTGCCTTGATCGAACGACGGTGGCGACGCGAAGCCGCAACCTCGACCCGATCGGCTTTGTTGATGCCGTCCATCATCTGGTTCGCTTTGGGCCTGCAGGTGAATCTCGGGCTGCTGCGCGCCGGCGACGCCACCACGACCATCCGGGGCATGCCCGTTGCGCTGGCCGATATCTATGAGACGTCCGCTGAGATGACCTGGTTCATGATGGGCCTGGTGGTGGTCATCAGCGTGATACGTCTTTATCAGGGCACGCCGACGACCTCGCCGGAGATCGCCGACTCGAGCGCACACCGCGCCGGCTAGCCGACCCCGACGGGCCGCGGCATCACGGTCAGCTTGATGCCATAGCGCGGCGTGCCCAGACCATAGCTGCCGTTGCGGCCGGCGCCGCCCGGAGGAATCGGGGGAGGCATCGCGGTCATCGACCGGCTTTCCGGGGCGACGGTCCAGCCGCTACCCGTCCCAGCGGCAGGAGCTCCCGTCGGGGTTGCCGCCGCCCAACTGGGTGGCGTCGACAACGAGCCGACCAGGGTGGCCCGGCCCACTCCCGCGGTCACCGGGGAACTGCTGCCACCGGCAGCGCGGCCCGCGGTCTCCAGCCCACCAGTGGCCGTGGACGCCAGGGTCATACCCGGCATGGGCCCGACCCCGCCGCGGGCCAGGGCGGCCGTGCCGCCATCCATGCCGCGCGCAAGAAAGCCGAGCGTGGCTAACCCGGAAAACCCCTCGATGTTGCCACCGGGGTCGAAAATGCCGGTGGCGGCGATCGTGTTCCACAGCTGGGCATTGATGTTCAAACCCGACCCGTCGTCGTGGCCCCACGTTCCGTCGAAGAGGCCGTCGAAGAACTTCGTCCAGTGCCAGTCCGGATCCGTAGGACGCGAGCCCTCCGCCGGCGACGCGAGGCTCCGTAGCGCATCGGGCAGCTGGGTGTGGGCATCGGTGGGGTCCATACCGCCCGCGGCCTGCCTGCCGTCATCTCGATTGGTGGTTTCCGGCGCATTGGCAAAGGGGATCAGTTGGGTGGCGGTGGCGGAAGCCGCGGCGTAGCCATACATCGCCACCGCGTCTTGCGCCCACATCTGGCCGTAGCGCGCTTCGGTCGCTGCGATCGCCGGTGTGTTCTGGCCCAGCGCGTTGGTCTTGACCAATGACGCCAACAACACGCGGTTGGTCTCGATCGCAGCCGGGGGCACCGTCATAGCGTGGGCCTCGGCATACGCCTCGGCCGCGGCGTAGGCCTGTGCCGCGGTCTGCTCAGCCTGCTCGGCGGTCACGCTCAACCACACGAAGTAAGGCTGGGCAGCCGCAGCCATCGCCGATGCAGATGGGCCCCACCAGCCTTGACTGCCCAGGCTCGCCACCAGCCATTCGAACGACGTTGCCGCTGAACGCAATTCCGCGGACAGTAAATTCCATGACGCCGCAGCCGCCAGCATCGGCCCTGATCCTGCTCCGGCGTACATGCGCGCCGAATTGATCTCTGGTGGCATCGATCCGTAGTCCATTGGCCAAAACCCTTTCAGTAGACGGAGATAACGTTTGCGGTATCGGTCACTGCGTACGACTCTGCGCTGTGCAGCAGCGTTTTGACGAACATCTCGTGCACCTCCGCGGCGCGCTTGCTGATCGCTTGGTACATCTGTGCATGCCGCGCGAATTGCGCCGCGGTCAGTGCAGAAATCTCGTCGGCGGCGGCGGGAATCACGCCGGTGGTCGGCGCTGCGGCAGCGGCGCTTTGCGCGGATACCGTGTCGCCGACACCGCGCAGATCGGCCGCTGTCGCGATGAGATCTTCGGGCAGTGCGTACACAAAAGACATCGGAGACTCTCCTTCGAGAGGACATGACGAATTTCGCCGCCACACAAGAACAGTCGCGCGCCAAAGCAGCACACGTCCACGACGCGGACAGCGCTGATGCGGTAAGGGCGAACCGATTCAGAGGATGAAGGCGGCGCCGGGGCAGGATTCGAACGACATGGTCGTCGATCTCGGATAGGGACTATCGCTCGGACTCAAAGTCGCTCTCACCTCCTCGCGGCCAGGGCATACGGGGATGCCGTTGTGGTAAGCACATCGGAGCTAACCGAACCAGCGCAGAGTTGGCCGGACGGCACCCCTCTCGACAGAGTTTTGGCACTGCACGGCGTATCCAGTCATGTGCCGAAAGCCACTTGGGCTCAACCCTTAAGCCGGGAAGAGCTGTCCTGACCCTGGGCGTCTCTCGACGTTTGAGGTCAGTGGCCTGTATCCGTACAGACGCCTCACCTAGCGAGGTGCGTTCGCGGCCATGGTGGCATCACCGCTGGCCGCCGTCAACTCGAACGAGCACGTCTGCGCTACCGGATGAGTTCGCCTGACATGGCATATGTCTCGCGAACAATACTGGTGTGCACCAGGATTCATGTCCGCAGAAAGTTTGCCTCTCCGCATCGATCGGTTGTTGCTGAGAATGTCCAAGCAACGGAACAGGTGAACGGTCATAATTGCCAATGCATCCCGAAGTCACGGCTGCAACCGGACGACCGGACGGATTGGCGGGGAGGCGATTCGGAAACCCGCACCGGATGGAGTTCCTGCTACCTTCGGAAGTGCCCCCGGTCGATCCGAGCGCGCGTTGTTGCCGGCGCGCGGTTCGGGCTCCACCCTTGACCTACGTAGCCCGGATTTACTTAAATGGGCTAGCAGTCACATCACCGGCTACCCGTGTCGGCAGTCCGCCGCGGACGGGCCACAGCGGGTGAGGAGGAACTTGTGCAGACGTCGGCGTCCGAGGTCTCCGCTCACCCCGACTACGGCGGTCCCCTGCTCGGGTCGGGAAGTCAACTGGAACGCGCCACGCTCGACGCGCTGGACCGGCTGCAGCAGGTGCTGACGCTGCACTCACTGGGCGATGACCGATTCCGGGCGGACAACGAGGCCGGCCGGTTCGGCCGGATCTTCGGCGGCCAGCTCATCGCCCAGGCGATGACAGCGGCCGCGGCCACGGTCCCCGAGCTGACCGCCCATTCCATTCACGCGTCGTTTCTGCGTCCCGGCGACTCGGGCGTACCACTGGAGATCGTCGTCGACCGCACTCGCGACGGGCGCACCATGTCGGCACGGCAGGTCACCATCCAGCAGGGCGGTCGCACCCTCGTGGTGGCGACGGTGTCCTTCGACACCAGCCCGGACAGCACAGACGCCGACCCCGTGCCGTTGCCCGGGCCTGCACCGGAAGCCCTTCCGCTGCTACAGCACTGGGTGCAGCACGCCCCGCCATACCTGGCCGGGCGAGGGAACACCTGGATAGAACGGCCCCCGCCGCTGGAAGTTCGCACCGCCGAAGCCCCGGTCTTCCTGGGCGGCGCCCAAGCGCCGGGTCCGCGTGCCCATTGGATGCGGTTGCCGCGTGGAATCGACGGCGATCACCAGCTGCACGCGGTGCTGCTTGCCTACGCCAGCGACTACCTGCTGGTGGATACCGCGTTTCGTGCCCACCCGCAGCCGGTCGACCATGCCACGCACACCGGCCTGACCTTGGACCACAGCGTGTGGCTGCACCGTGCAGTCCACTTCGATCGATGGCACCTCTACACCCAGCAGACCGTCGCAACGGCCGGACACCGCGCCCTGGTGCACGGCACCATGGTCGATGACACCGGCCGCCATGTGGCCAGCACCGCACAAGAAGTGCTCGTCCGGCCGATAGCCGAGCCGCCGGGACGGCAGAAACCCGGGGACCAGTAGTGGTCCTGCGCGCAGAGACGGCGACACTCGATGGACGCGTAGCGGTCATCACCGGCGGCGGTTCGGGAATCGGCCGCGGTATCGCCGAGGGCTTCGCGGAATTCGGCGCTCGGGTGGTGATCTGGGAACGCGACGCCGAAGCGGCCCGAGCGACCGCGAAGCTGGTCGGCGGTCATGCCTGCGCAATCGATGTCCGCGACTCCGGCCAGGTCGATGCGGCAATGGCGGAAACCCTTGCCACGGTGGGCTTGCCGACGGTGTTGGTCAACAATGCCGGCGGGGTGTTCTTCTCCCCGTTGCTGGAAACCGCACCCAAGGGGTGGGACACCCTGATCCGCTCCAACCTCACCCAGGTCCTGCTCTGCACGCAGCGCGTCGCGCAAACACTGGTCCAACACGGCGCGGCCGGCAGCATCATCAATGTCGCCAGCATCGAAGGCACCCGTGCCGCGCCTGGCTATGCGGCCTACGCGGCGGCGAAAGCGGGTGTCATCAACCTGACTAAAACGGCGGCTCTGGAGTTGGCGCCGCACGGCATCCGGGTCAACTGCCTGGCCCCGGACCTCACGCTCACCGAAGGTATCGAACGAGTCGGCTCGGCAGAGATGCTGGCCGGCGTGGCCCACATGATTCCGATGGGCCGCCCCGGCCATGTCGACGAGATGGCCGGGGCCGCGGTCTTTCTGGCCGGCGACCTGAGTTCGTACGTGACCGGCCAGACGCTTCACGTCGACGGCGGAACCCACGCCGCGGGCGGCTGGTACCACCATCCCGACGGTGGCGATTACATCCTCGGCCCGCCACGGCCGACGACCACTTAGCAACTCCACGCGAAGGAGAGGCGTATGCGGTTCGCGTTCACCTACCCGATCATCACCCATCCCTGCCATCCGGAGCTGGTTTCGCCGCAGGCGGTGAGCACCGTTGCGCGGGCCGCCGAAGCCGCCGGGTTTGACGCCATGGGTTTCACCGACCACCCGGCACCGACACAGCGCTGGCTCGACGCCGGCGGCCACGACAGTCTCGATCCCTTCGTGGCGATGGGATTCGCCGCGGCGCATACCGAAACGATCCGGTTCATCCCGAACGTCGTTGTCTTGCCCTACCGCAACCCGTTCGTGGTGGCGAAATCGGGTGCGACCCTGGATCTGTTGTCGGGGGGAAGGTTCACCTTGGCCGTCGGTGTGGGCTACCTCAAGGGCGAGTTCGCCGCTTTGGGGGTGGACTTCGAGGAGCGCGCCGCACTGGTCGAAGAGAGCCTGGACGTCATCCGAGCCATCTGGACCGGTGACGACGTCTCATTCGAGGGCCGGCATTTTCGCGCCCGCGGGATCACCGCGCACCCGCGACCGGTCAGCAGCCCCCACCCGCCGATCTGGATCGGCGGAAACACCGGCAAAGCGCGTCAACGGGTCGCGACACGGGGCCAGGGCTGGGCGCCGTTCCCGGCGTCGCCCGGCCTGGCCAGCACCGCCCGCACTGCCGAAATGAATTCGGTCGAAGCCCTGACCGCGGGCATCGACGACCTGAAACGGCGCTGCGACGAGGCCGGCCGTGACTGGGCCGCCATCGACATCTGTTTCTCGAACCTCGTCGGCGGCCGTCCCGGCTACGACGGCTTCGATCCCGGCGCCTACCTGGACGGCCTGGGCCGGCTGGCCGAAGCCGGCGTGACCTGGGTACAGGTCACCGTTCCCGGCGACAGCCTCAGCCATACGGTCGAGGCACTGGGCCAGTTCGGCGAATCGGTGATCAGCACATTGTAGGAACGTCTCGCCGGTACCCTTGCCAGTTGTGACGCGTTCCGCTTCGCGCCGCGACCTGCTGAGGTATGCCGCGTTACTTCCCCCGGCGCTGGCCGTGCCCGGCGTCCTCGGGGCGACGGTCGGCGCACCGAGGTCCCGTGCGAACGGGCTGCAGGTCATTGATTTCGCCCACCGGCTGGTGCCGCCCGACCAGATCAAGGCCGCCGGATTCGACGGGGCGTTGGTCTACGTCTCCGAGCTCCGGCCGGGCGCCACCTTCGACTTCAAGCCCGTCACCCGCGACTATGCCGACGGGCTACGCGCCGCCGGCCTGCAAGTCGCCAGCTGCTACCAGTTCGGCAAACCGGGTTGGACGCAGTCGCCGTCGGATTTCACCCGGGGCTATGACGGCGGCGTGGCCGATGCGCAGACGGCGCTGCGGCTGCATGCCGCGGCCGGGGGACCGCCGTCAGCGCCGATCTACTTCAGTGTCGACGAGGACATCGATGCCACAACGTGGAAGAACATGGCGGCCCAATGGTTTCACGGGATCAACTCCGTACTGGGCGTTGATCGCACCGGAATCTACGGCGGCGCCCGCCAATGCACCTGGGCGATCAACGACGGGGTGATCGGCAAGTCGACCAGCCCGGGTCATCGGTGGGCATGGCAGACCCGGGCATGGTCGCACGGAGACCGCGAACCGGCAGCCGTACTCTTCCAACGAGAAATCGTCACCGCGACCGAGCCGGGTTTCGTCATCGACGGCGCGCATGTGGACGTCAACGACGTCCTTGCCGCGGACTTCGGTCAGTGGGACCTCGCCCGACAACAGGGGGAACTTTCGTGATCGGCACATCCTGGGACGCGCCACGGGTTGCCAGGTGGTCCGGCATCCTGGGCGTCGTCCTGCCCGCGACCACATTGCTGGCCTATCCGATCTGGTCTTTCCCGGCGACCCGAACGCAGTCGATTGACGTGGCGCGGTGGGCCGCAGCCCACCATGACCGGCTGGTCGTGACGATGGCACTCAACACCGTCGGCGTCACGCTCTGGTTCGTCTTCGGTGCCGCGGTGTGGACGTACATCCGGGATCGCGTTCCCATGAAATCGATCCTTCCGACCTGCTTCGCCGCGGGCTTCATCGGATGCCTGACCCTGCTGCTCAGCGGGTTCACTGCCTTTGACCTCCTGCTGTACCGGCGCCGCAGTGCCGACGCGGCGGCACTGCTCTATGACCTGACGTTCGGGCTGCTGGCCATGTCGGGGCTGCCCCTGGTGGTAGCGCTGGGCGCGTTCGTGGTCGCGGTCTACGCCCGCCAGACGCTGCCGGCCTACGCAGGTCACCTGGCACTTGCTGCCGCGGTGGTCCATCCGGTGCTGCTCCTGACGTTCGTCTTCCGCAGCGGTCCGCTGTCGCTGGAGGGCTACTCGATCACCGCAATGCCGGCTTTCTTGTTCGCCTGGATCCTCGGGACGGCGCTGGCGATGCCGCGCTCGGGCGATAGCGCAGCCACAGGCACGCCGTCAGCGCAGCGCCGAGGGTCCGGAGTGCGTATCACCTCGCCAGGGCGCTAGCAGCAGCTCGCAGGCGCGCCGCATGTCGCGTTCGGCCTGCACGGGCGTCGTCTCACCCATCACCGCCCAGGACAAGATGCCGTAGGCGCACTGCTCCACCAGCAGCGCCAGCTGGGTGTCCCGCGGTGCGGGCCGGGAGATCCCGGCGACGGACAAGATGTTGGCACGCAGGTCGAAGTCCCCGATTGCCGTCGACTCGGACCGCCGGGCGTTGACCGAGGTGATCATTGCGCGAGCCAGCCGAGGTCGCGCGAGCATCGCACGGCAGATGCCGACCATGAGATCGGTGACGTCGGCTGCCGGACAGCCCGACGGCGGGTGCAACGGACCTGCGGTCTGGGTGAAGTGCAACAGCAAGGCGCTGAACAAGTGATGCTTGGTGGGGTAGTAGCGGTAGAGGGTCGCGATCGAAACCGCCGACTGGTCGGCCACATCCTGCATCCGGACGCCCTCCAGCCCGTCGCGGGCACCGAGTCGGGCCGCGGTGGCAAGGATGCGCTCGCAGCGTTGCCGCTGCGCGTCCGTGCTGGGAACAGCGGCGTCGCGCTCAACCGGCGGGCGGGGCATCAGCGGCTCGGGGGGCCGTCGCGAGCAGCTTCTGCATCAGCCGATGTGAGGCGAGCACGGCTTCGGCGCGATCTGCGGTGGTGCGCAGGGCAGGACTGTCGGCGTGGGCCGAGATGACGTGCACCGGCCCCCGGGAGAGCTGGTCGAGGCCTTCGCGGGCGACCTCGGCCGGATCGGATACTCGCAGCCCCCGCACGTCGAAGTTGAGGCCGGCCCGTGCCATGGCAGGCGTCCTGGTCACGCCGAGCACCAACTCCAAGACGTGCACGTTGTAGTCGCGCAACTCCAGCCAAAGGCCCTCGGCGTAGATCCGGGTGAACGCCTTCGCGCCCCCGTACACGGTCTGCCGTGCCGAACCGAGATACCCGGTCAGCGACCCGACCAGCAGTAGACCACCGCGCCGCCGACCGCGCATCGGCCTCCCGAAATGGTGGATCAGCGCCAGCGGCGTCCGCACGTTCAGGTCGAGCACGCGCTCGAAGGCCCCCAGATCGCCGTCGAGGAACTCCGCGCTGTGCGTGTTGGCTCCCGCGTTGTAGATGAGCAACCCGACTTCGATGTCCGACGTCGCCTCGTCGATCCGGGTGACCGCGTCCGCGGCAGTCAGATCGACAGCCAGCTCACGGACACACACGCCACCTGCCCTGCATCGATCAGCGGTGTCACGCAACGGGTCTGGCTTGCGCGCGATCAGGACCAGATTGATACCGGCTTCGGCCAGCTGGAAAGCGAACTCGGCGCCGACACCTTCCGAGCCGCCGGCGACCACAGCCCAGGGGCCGTACTGCTGCGCCCACTCGGGTCGATCACCGCTAGACAAGAGACGCCTCCATAACTAAAATTCATTCTAGTTTCACTCCCATGAGGCTACCTCACATTCACAGCGCAACGAAAGGCATAGAGTCCTTGCGGTACAACGGTCCCCGGATTCGGTCCCGCTGATGCGGCTCGGCTTGGCGACGCCGGTCGTCATCCAGGTCCCCGGAACAGCGTCGAGCTGGGAGGCCGAGGGCGGTGTCGAGGACATCAGCCAGATCGCCTCGGCCGCCGACGAACTCGGGTTCGCCTACCTCACCTGCTCGGAACATGTCGCGGTTCCCGCCGACGCCGCGGCCGGTCGCGGAACGACCTACTGGGATCCGTTGGCCACGCTGGCGTTTCTCGCCGCCCGCACCCAGTCGATTCGATTGGTGACATCGGTTGTGGTGCTGGGCTATCACCATCCGCTGGAGCTCGCCAAACGCTACGGGACCCTCGACCGGCTCAGCGGTGGCCGGCTGACTCTAGGCGTCGGGGTCGGATCGCTACGTGAGGAGTTCGATCTGCTCGGCTGCGCGTGGGAAGACCGCGGGGCCCGCGCTGACGACGCGATGAAGGCGTTGCGGGCGTCGCTGTCGAGCACCCGCCCCGCCTATCACGGCGCCTTTTATGGGTTCGACTCGATGATCGTGCAGCCCTGCGCGGTGCAACCGCGGGTGCCGATCTGGGTGGGTGGACGCACCCGGCGCTCGCTTCGGCGCGCGGTGGACCTGGGCGACGGCTGGACACCATTCGGCCTGACCATCGAGGAGCTGACGAAATACCTTGGCTCCGTGGACCTCCCAGAGTCATTCGCCGTCGTATTGTCGACGCCTCCGATGGACCCGCTCGACGCTCCGCAACAGACCCTCGATCGGATCGGCAGGCTCACTGACATCGGTGCCACCGACGTCAGCTGTGTGATCGCGGCGCGCTCGTCGGCGCACTTCCGTGACCAGCTGATCGCATTGGCCGAGCTGGCCGACCTGTCGCGCCGGGAGGGGCGATGATCGAGCAACGACTGGCCGAACTGGAGCGGCGCCTGCAGCAGATCGAGGACGAGCGCGCGATCGAGCGGCTGATCGCGTCCTACGGTCCACTGGTGGATGCCGGCGATCCCGAATCCACCGCAGCGCTGTGGCAACACGACGGCATCTACGACGTCGAGAACTGGCTGATGACCGGCCGCGAAGAGATTGCGGCGATGGTGCGCTCTCGTGGTCACCAGGATCTGATCGCTCGGGGATGTACGCACTTTCTGGGCCCGGCGGTGGTCACCGTGAACGGAGACGAGGCGGTCGCCGTATGTGAGTCGACGCTGCTGGTCAAACAGGGCAACCAGTTTCGCGTCGCGCGCGGCGGCGCCAACTACTTTCACCTCAAGCGGGTGGCCGGCTCGCCCGGGCAGTGGCAGATCGTCAGGCGAATCACCCGGATGCTCGACGGCGCCGAGGAGAGTCGGGCGTTGCTGTTAGACGGCATTGCAGGCCGAATCCGATAGGGGGCTCCGCTCTACCCTGCGCTCGGGGCTTCCAGTCGCTGGACGCCGACGTAGCTCGAACTCAGTGGCGATGTCTGCGACAGCGGGTCCAGGGATTGGCCGTCAACCAGCAGATTGCGATTGACGCCGAACGACTCGGGCTGTCCGCCGCTGCGAGGGTCGAATATCCTTGAACCCCAACCGTGGTCGATGATCACCATTCCGCGCCGTGGCCGTTCCGACACAGATGCGGCCAGCACGACCTCGCCGGTGGGTGAGAACACCCGCACCAGATCGCCTTCGGCAATACCGAGGTCCGCGGCGTCGCGGGTGTTGATCAGTACATCGTTGCGTTTGCCGGAGCGGTGTAGCCCAGGAAGCTCGTTGAGCCAGGAGTTCATCGAATGTCGGTTCCGCCGATTGCCAAGCTGGAACGGATAGCCCTGCGGCGCGGCAGGGCTCGGGGCGGACAACAGTTCCCGAGTACGCGCCAAGAATTCCGGCGGGGCCGTGTGCACCCGCCTGTCGTCGGTACGCAGCGCGGCTCACTCCGTCATGATCCCCGACGTCGGATCGGGTGTCCTTCGAACGGAACTGAGCAGACCGCTTGATCGCCTAACGCGGGCGGAATCGCCGCTCACAAACTGGACGCTAGACTGCGCGGAAAAGCGTCTATCCGCCGGTACGGCAGGGGAGATTAATGGATCTGCGGTGGTCAGAGGAAGACCGGGCGTTTCAATCGGAGGTTCGGGATTTTCTCGACCAGAAACTGACCCCGGAGCTGCGTCGCGCGGGTCGGCTGATGACCAGTGTCTATGCCGATCACGAGGCCAGCATGGCGTGGCAGGCAATTCTGCACGAGCGGGGTTGGGCGGCGCCCGCGTGGCCGGTGGAACATGGTGGCTGTGATTGGAGCCTGACTCAGCACTACATCTTCGGTCGCGAGTCGACGCTCGCCGGCGCACCGTCGTTGTCACCGATGGGAATCCGGATGGTCGCGCACGCGATCGTCCGGTACGGAACGGACGCACAGAAGGACTACTTCTTGCCCCGGATTCTCACCGGCGAGGTGTTCTTCTGTCAGGGGTACTCCGAGCCGGAGGCCGGATCGGACTTGGCCGCGTTGTCGATGGCGGCCACGGTCGACGGCGACGACTTGGTCTGCACCGGCAGCAAGATCTGGACCACCCACGCCGGCGAGGCGAACTGGATGTTCGCCCTGGTGCGCACCTCCCGGACCGCCAAGAAGCAGCAGGGCATCACGTTCGTGCTGATCGACATGACCTCGCCCGGCATCGAGATCCGGCCGCTGGTGATGACCTCCGGCGAAGAGATCCAGAACCAGGTGTTCTTCGACGAGGTGCGGGTCCCCAAGACCAACGTCATCGGAGAGATCGACAGCGGCTGGACAGTCGCGAAGTATCTGCTCGAATTCGAGCGCGGCGGCGGCGCGGTGGCGCCGGGCCTGCAGGTGGTGGCCGAGGAGATCGCCACGGCGGCCAAGAACCAGCCGGGGCCGGGCGGTGGCAAGCTCTCCGACGACGACGCCTTCATGCGCAAGCTGGCGGACGCGCGGATTCGCGCCGAGGTCTTGGAGATCCTGGAATACCAGGTGCTTACCGCCGTCGCCGAGGGACGCAACCCCGGCGCCTCGTCGTCGATGCTCAAGATCTTGGGCACCGAGCTGAGTCAGGAGCTCACCGCTCTGGCCTTGGAGGCGGCCGGACCGCGCGGGCGCATCTATCAGCCGCATGTCACCGCGCCTGGGGGTCCGATCGCCGACTACCAGCCGCCAGCCGACGGATATGCGTCTGGCGAACCGTGGCAGGCGGTGGCTCCGTTGCGCTACTTCAACGACCGGGCCGGCTCGATCTACGCCGGTAGCAATGAAATTCAGCGGAATATTCTGGCCAAAGCGGCATTGGGGCTCTAATGGACTTTAACGTGAACAATGAGCAGCAGATGCTGCGTGACGGCATCACCAAGTTCCTCGCCGCGCGCTACGACCTCGAGACGAGCCGCGCCGCAGCCAAGACCGGCGCCGGATGGCAGCCCGAGATTTGGCGTGCCTTCGCCGGTGAACTGGGCATTCTGGGCGCGACGTTTCCAGAAGAATTCGATGGAATTGGCGGCGGCGCAGTCGAACTCATGGTCATCACCGAAGCGCTCGGGCATGCGCTGGTGATCGAACCGTATGTCGACGCCGTCGTCGTCGCCGGCGGTCTGCTGCGCCGCTCCGGTAACCCGGTGGCAGCCGGGGTGCTCAAGGAACTCGTGGCGGGGACCGCGGTTGCCGCATTGGCTGCCGCAGAACCGGGTTCGGCCGAGCGGTGGCAGGACGCGCAGACCCTGGCGCGTTCCGACGGTGACGGCTGGGTGCTGAACGGCTCGAAGATCATGGCCGTGGCGGCGCCTCTTGCCACGCACCTGCTGGTCACCGCCCGCATCGAGGGCGAAGACGGAATCTCGTTGTTCCTCACCGAGGCCGACGCTGCGGGAATCACGCTGCATCCGTATCGCACCATCGACGACCGGAGCGCGGCTGACGTCACCTTCACCGATCTGCGGCTCGGCGCCGACGCCCTGCTGGGTGAGCGCGGCGGGGCGTGGCCATCATTGGCGCAGGCCCGGGACGAGGGCGCCGCGGCGATCTGCTCCGAGGCGGTCGGCTGCATGCGGAAAGTCTTGGCGGACACCGTCGAATACTGCAAGCAGCGTCAGCAGTTCGGGCAGCCCATCGGGAGCTTTCAGGCTCTGCAGCACCGGATGGTCGACATGTTCATGGAGGTTGAGCAGTCGGCCGCCGCGGTCTACCTGGCGATCCTCAACCTCGAGGCGGACGAGGCCACCCGCGCCCGCGCGGTGTCGGCAGGCAAGGCCACCATCGGCCGGGCGGCCCGGTTCGTCGGCCAAGAGGCGGTGCAACTGCACGGCGGGATGGGCATGACTGAAGAGTTGGCGATCGGCCACTATTTCAAGCGGCTCACCGCAATTCAGTACGAGTTCGGAACCACCGACTCCCACATCGCCCGCTACGCAGAGCTGACAAAAACGTAGGCCGGCTCCGCTGCGCGGAACCGGCCTACGGCTACTTCTTCAGCTGACCGAGGGCTACTTCTTCAAGTGCTGCGGGCAGTAAGCGTTGGCGGCAACCGCCGCGAACTGCGACGCGGCGTCCATGCTCAGTCCGGGGTTGTCGGCCGTGAGTTGTTTAACGACCTGCAGTCCCGACTCGCCGTTGTTGGCCATGCTGCAGACGGCATGGCCGGCCACAATGGCCTGATCGCCACTGTTGAAGGTCAGCCCGACCGCCTTCAGGGAAGCCAGGAAGGCTGCATCGCCACCGCCGGCGTCGGGATCCGCGTACGCCGGCGCGGCAAACCCGATGACGGCGGCAATGCCCAATACCGATAACACGCTGCGCATGTCGTTCCTCCTACTCTTCACTCGGCTGCCTGGGGGCTTGCATGCTGTACCAAGCTGCCTACTGCGACGTGATGAGATGCGCAATCTCAATGTAGAGGGGGATGCCGATCGTGACGTTGTAGGAGAACGTCAGGCCCAGCGATGCGGCCAACGGCAAGCTGGGGCTGGCCTCCGGAATCGCCAGTCGCTGGATCGCCGGCACGGCGATGTACGACGCCGCGCCGCACAGCACGGCGAACAGAACGTAGGTGCCCAGCTGGAAGTGGACGCCGGTCAGCTGCGAGTAGGTGTGTGCGACAAACAGCCCCAGCGTTGCGAAGATGTTGGGCACCAGCAGACCAAACAGGATGAAACCACGACCGGCGGACTTCAGGTCCTTCAGCTTGCGCGCCGCGGTCAGCCCCATCTCGAGCAGGAAGAGGCACAGCACGCCCTGGAACGCGGTGACGAACACCGGGTCGTCGACGCCGGTGACCTTCGAGCCCTGCAGACCGCTGATGAAGCCGATCGCGATGCCGCCGAGCAGCAGGCAGATGCCCGGGTTGAGGAAGACCTCCCGCACCAGTTCCCGGCTGATCAGGCGACCGTTCGAGGTTCCTTCGGCCTCCGCGCGACGCTCGGGGCTCATCTGGATGGCCAGGCCGCCGGTGGGGTCACCGGCCTGGGTGGCGCCCACAGCTGCCGGGACCGAACCGGCCGGCACCGTGTAGCCCGGCTCGTGGGGCATGTTTCCGGCAGCGTCCATACCCTTGTGGCGCAGCCGGGCGACCAGGAACAGCGCCACCAAGCAGCCGGGGATCTCCATGATGGCCAGCATGACGGGCATGTAGGCGTCGAAGGCCATGCCGATGGTGGCCAGCACGCCCATGCAGGTGGCGAACGTTCCGGCCGAATCGGAGCCGTAGTAGCCCGCGACCGTTGCACGGTCGACTTCGCGCATCTTCGTCAGGTATTTCAGCAACACGTAGGCGATCGTGCCGATCACGAAGTTCAGCACGAAGCCGGTCAGCATGAATCCGAGAATTCCGCCGATCTGCGAGATGTCGATACCGGCGAGCTCCTCGCCGCCGTGCCAACCGATGGCCAGCAGCAGATACATCGTCAAGCCCTGATACACCGCGTTCGGAAACTCGAACGGCACCTTGGCCAGTGCGAGCAGGAAGCCGAAGTAGAAGAACAACAACAGCGGCTTGAACAGGTTGTGCGTGAAGTTCTGCCAGAACTCGAGAAGCATGACTCTCTCTTTCGGGGAAGGGGGGAAGGTTTTGGCGCCGCCGGTGGGCGTCAGCTGAGGGGGGTTGCGGCTTTCTTGGCGCCCTTGAGGTGCACGGCGTGAACGCCGGGCTTCCGGGACAGTTCCTCGAGCAGGTCGTCGAGCCCGGCCTGGTCGACGTTCCAGTGTTGGACCGCCTCGGGCTGGCTCTGCAGCTTGGCGATCACCGCGTCGAGCTTGACCGGAGTCTTCGCCTTACCGCCCTGGATCCGGATGCGTCCGCTGCCACCTACCGTGCGAGGGCGGGCGCTTCCCAGGGCTCCGCCGGCCATGCTGCCCAGCGCCGCCTGGTTGAGCATGCCGCCGGCCATCCCCGAGGCGGGGGCGGCAGCCAGGGCCGCGGCGGGGGCGCCGGTGGCCGCCAGCCGGATCGCTGGGCTGGCAGAGGCCCAGCTCGGCGGGACGGACAGGTTGCCCACCAGGTTCGCTTCGGACATGGTGGCCGACACCGACGAGGTCAGGCCGGCCATGCCGCCCACCCGAAGTCCGGCGCCGAGGCCGCTGAGCGGCAGGCCTTCGAAAACCCGGCCCACCGGAGTTCCGAACTTCAGAGCGTTCTGGATGGGGAAGTTGGTCAGCAACGAAATGTCGTTGAACGGCGTGGTCAGCCCCGCCGGACCCTTGAAGGCGGCGAACAGCGACGCGAAGTTGGCCGGAGCACTCGGATTGCCGGTCAGCTGGGTGAGCAGGTTGTTGACGAAGGTGTTGTACTGGGTCGCCAGGTTGCCCAGGAAATCCATGATCGAGTTGCTGCCCGAGGTGGCTGCCGCCGACCCCGCGTTGGCCGCCGACGTGGCTTCGGCGGTCCCGGTGGTGGTCTGCGGAGGCTCGGTGAACGCGGTGATCTTGGTGGCCGCGGCAGCCGATGCGGCGTAGGTCTGCATGGCGGCGGCGTCCTGCGCCCACATCTCCAGGTACTGGGCTTCGTTGGCCGCGATGGCCGCGAGATTCTGGCCGAGGAAGTTCGTCGCGTACAGCATCTGGTTCTGGGTGCGGTTGGCTGTAACGACTTCCGGCGGAACCGTCGCTGCGTGCGCCGCTTCGTAGGCGGTGGCCGCGGCCTGCGCCTGGGTGGCGGCCTGTGCCGCGGTGGCCGCGGTGGTCGTCATCCAGGCGATGTAAGGCTCGGCGGCGGTCGTCATCGCCGTTGCCGACGGACCGGTCCACGATTCCCCGGTGAGCGAGACGAGCGCCGCGTTGTATTCGGATGCGGCGGTGCTCAATTCGCTGGCGAGACGCCCCCACGCCGTGGCGGCGGCAATGAGGGACCCGGAACCGGGGCCGGCGTACATGTTGGCCGAGATGATTTCCGGCGGGAGCAAGGAGAAATACATTTCGACACCCTTATCTGGTCGAGTGCGACTGAGTCAGCTGGGAGAGGCCACGTTTCGTCATCGCGGTGTCACTCATCCAATGCCGGAATGACGATGATGGTGGCGGCCGCGGGATCGGCTTCACCGGGCGGAATGGGGCCGAAGGCATCGGACCCGCCGCTGTTGCGCAGCGACCGGGTCGCCGCACCGACGGATTGGGTTGCGGTGCCGCCTATGCCACGGCCCAACAGGCTGGACAGTGCCATCTCACCGAACATGGCGTCCTGACCGGCGACCGCCGCCATCGGGGCGGCCTCCAGAGTTGCCGGCAGTGACGAAGCCATGCTGACCAGCTTGGTCGCGGGAGCCGCAACCGCCCATGATGCCGGCACCGAGAGCTTGCCGACGGAGGCTGCGTTGCCCAGAACGCTGGTGGCACTGCTCAGGCTTGCCGCCGGTAGTGCCGTTTGTGCGAGAGGTGCCAGCGGCAGCAGCGCTCCGGTAATGGCTTTCGGGCCGGCGAAGAAGGACTGCGCAGCCATCCCGTTCATGATCCAGGAGTACATCTGTCCGAACGCCAGCCAATAACCACCGGGGATTGTCGACCAGCCGAGCGGGGTCGTGGGCCCGGTCAGTGTGGAGAAGATCAAGTTCCAGTTGGTTAAGAAATCCGATGATGTCGCCGCCGCGGTCCCCACGGGGTTGGAGGCCAACGACTGCAGCGCCTGGGGCATCGCATTGAGCAGCTGGGAAATCTGCTGCGAGATGTTGGAGGCCGCCGAGTTTCCGGTCGCCTCTGCCGATGCCGCCATCTGATTGGCCGTGCCGGTGGGATTGGTGGTCTCCGGGGGCTGGTTGAACGGGGCGAGCTGCGTTGCTGCGGCGGCCGATCCGGCGTAGCCGTACATCGCCCCGGCGTCTTGGGCCCACATCTCCGCGTAGTGGATTTCGGTGGCGGCGATCGCCGGCGTGTTCTGTCCGAGGAAGTTCGTTGCGATCAGGGTTGCAAGCTGCGTCCGGTTTGCCGCGACCACCGGCGGTGGCACGGTGGCGGCGAAGGCCGCCTCATAGGCCGCTGCTGCGGCGCGGGCCTGGTTGGCCGAGAGTTCGGCCTGTGCGGCGGTCGCGCTCATCCACGTCACGTACGGCTCGGCTGCGGCGGCCATCGAAGTGGACGACGGGCCGGACCATTCCCCGGTGAGGCTGGACACCACGGACTCGTAGGACGAAGCCGCAGAACCCAATTCCGCGGCGAGCGCGTCCCACGCCGAAGCGGCCGCCAGCAGGGGGCCGGAGCCCGCACCCGCGTACATCCGGCCGGAGTTGACCTCCGGGGGCAATGCAGCAAAATCCATCTCGGGTGACTCCTTACGTCACGCGTTTCTGACTGCCGACGCTCGAAACTCGCCGTCGAAACCCAAACCCTAGACGGCCGTTGTCTATTCAAGGTTCCTGCGATGTAAAAAGCGTGCGACTTCTTCAGTTGATAGTGGTACCAGTACATCTTTGAAAACTGTTGTGAGGCAGCTGTCATCAAGCTAGCTGCAGCGATTTCCCGCTTACATCAAGCTTTTTGACGGCTCTAATGCCGTTAATTCCAAAGAAGAGAAATCGCAGCCGGTTCGGGTTCTCCGGCTGCGTCATCAGCCGGTTTATCGAAACCGGTCTACGCCTCTTCGTTCGGGCGGAATTTTCTTCACAAGCGTCATCTCAGTCGGACTGATAGTACGCAGTGTTTACTGGAAAGTGGCTGTCAGCGAACTGGGTTTTCCCTGTCGCTGTGCTGCAGGCGGCCTGTCAGGCTTGCGGGTGTCCGCGCAGGGCCTGAAGTCAGCGGAAGCGGACGTTCATGGTCGCGAGGCCGAAAATCTTCCGGTTCTCGGACTTCGCTGCGACGAGAATGATACCGCTGCGGGTCTCCGGGTCCAGCGACTTGATCCGGCCGCTGAATTCGATGTCAGAGCCTTCCTTGGCGGACACGATCGCCGGTGCGGACAGTCGTACGGCGTAGCGGGTGACTGCGCCCGGGTCGCCGGTCCAGGAGGAGGCGAAGCCCGCGCCCAGACCCATAGTGAGCATGCCGTGCGCAATCACGTCGGGGAGGCCGGCCAGCTTGGCGATGTCCTCATCCCAGTGGATGGGGTTGGCGTCGCCGGCCACGCCGGCATAGTTCACCAGGTCACCCCGGGAAAGCCGGGTGTGATGCACCGGTAGCGCGTCGCCGACCTTCACGTCGTCGAAGGACGGCGTCGCCGGGACGCGGGTCAGGCCACCCTCGGAGATCCGGATTTCGCCGGCGGGCCGCACTGTTTTTTCGTAGCGGGCGGCCGATTCGCCGACGTCGAGGATGTTGACGTCGTGCATCATCGCGCGCTGTACCGCTGTCTTGACCTCCGGGCCGATGTCCTCGGCGGTGACACCGACGACGGTGGTGTGCAGGGTGTGCACCACTTCCCCAGCCGTGTCGGTGAAGGTGTTGGTGACGGTGATCAGGTCGCGGCCGGCGATCCGGCGCACCGAGGTCAGCTCGACGTCGATGGTCAGTTCGTCGCCGTCGACGATCGGGCGGTGCTGCTCGAAGACCTCTTCGGTCTGCATGTAGGTGTCGTAGCCGACGACGACGGATTCGAACATGCGCCGGTTGCACGACATGCCCGGGGTCGAGGTGAACGTCAACGGCGCCACCAGACCCGAGTAGCCCATTTCCGCGGCAGCGGCGACGTCCCAGTGTGCGGGGTGGTAGTCCTGCACGGCGCGCGCGTACTCGCGAACCTTTTCCCGGCCCACCACGTAGGTGCCGTCCATCTGGTAGTAGTGGCCGACCCGCGATTCCAGCGCCGACGTCTCTGCTGTGGTCATGAGTTGACTCAACCGTTCTATCGGCGGGTTTGCGGAAGGCCGACTAAAGCACCCTAGCGGGGATCGCAAGCGCGGCGAAGCCGGGCGCTGCGGGTCCGCGCCGTGGGGTCAGCGGGGATCGCAAGCGCGGCGAAGCCGGGCGCTGCGGGTCCGCGCCGTGGGGTCAGCGGGGATCGCAAGCGCGGCGAAGCCGGGCGCGGCGCCGTCGTCCGGCAGGTGGTGGGTCGCCACCACCACGGTCCGGTCGGCTCCGAACAGCCCGGGCACAGCCAAGAGGTCGCGCAGGAGGTCGTCCGCGTCGGCGGCGTGCAGATGCTCGGTGGGCTCGTCGAGCAGCACGATCCGGGCCGGCGACAGCAGGGCCCGGGCCAGTAACAGGCGTCGCCGCTGACCCGCCGACAGGGCCTCGGCGCCGCCGGCCAGCACGGTTGCCAGACCGTCGGGCAGGCCGGCCAGCCAGGGCCCGAGACCCACCCGGCCCACGGTGGAGGCCAGTTCGTCGTCGTGGCAATCGCCGCGAGCGACCAGCAGGTTGTCCCGGACGGTGGTCGCGAAGATATGCGCGTCCTCGGCAAAAAAGCTGATCGCCAATCGCAGGTCGGTTTCGGAAAGCTCCTGCAGTGCGGTCCCGTCTAGGAAGACGCGGCCGGTCAGCGGTGCCAGCAGACCGGCCAGGGTCATCAGCAGCGTGGTCTTGCCGGACCCACTGGGGCCGGTGATCGCCAGCCGGTCTCCGGGAGCCAGATCAAGCCGTACCTGGAGGCGCTGATCTTCTCGGTATCCGGAACGCAGGTCGGCGTGCAGTGACGGTGTACGCGTCGAATCCGCAGGTGCGAGCTCCGGCGTGCCCGCAGCCACGGGCTCTGCCGGTGCCAGGTCGAGCAGCCGCCGTGCCGCGATCCGTGCCCGGGTCAGCGCGACGGCGGCCCCGGGCAGGGCGGTCGTCGCCTCAAACGCGGACAGCGGCAACAACATGAGCACTGCCAGGGTGGTGGGCGCCACGGCATCGGCGAGCCCGATCCCGGCCACTACAGCGCCCAGCACGCTGACCCCGATCGCGGCGGTGGGCAGAGCAGCGGCGATCGCGGCCGGTTTAGCGGCCCCGTCCAGGGCTGCGGCCCATGCCCGCTGCCGGTCTTGGGACTCACCGATGACGGCGGGCAGCAGCCCGGCGATTCGCAGCTCGGGTGCGTGGTCGAGCGCCTCCATCGCCGCGACGTCACGCTCGGCGAGGTGGTCGCGGGCCGTGTGTTCCTGGGCCGTGGCGGCCCCCGCGGCTAGCCACGGCGCCACCGCACCGGCGACCAGCAGGCAGACGGCCAGGACCACCGCTGCCACCGGCGAGATCGCCGCGATCGCCGCGGTGGCGACCACACCGAGCACCGCCGCCACCGCGATCGGCAGTAGGGCGCGTACCAGGACGTCTGCCAGTTCATCGACATCGGCGCCCACCCGCGCCACCAACTCGCCGCTCGGCAAGCGCACCGCGGTCGCCACCGGCCCGCGGGCCAGTCGCCGATAGAGCCCGCCGCGGGCGCTGCCTGCGGCCCGCAGTGCTGCGTCGTGGCTCACCAGCCGCTCGCAGTAATGCAGTACGCCGCGCGAGATCGCAAACGTCCGCACCGCCACCACTGCGATCGACAGGTCCAGCACCGGTGGCATCTGCCAGGCCCGAGTGATCAGCCAGGCCGAGATCGCGGCCAACGCGAGCGCGCTGCACAGCGACAACGTCCCGAGCAGGCCGGCCAACAGCAGCCGGGGCAGGCGCGGCCGCAGTAGCCCGAGGGCTTCCCACAACGGATCAGGCCGGCGCATGGTCCACGACCCCCTCGCTGTGCACGATCACAACCCGATCGCCGATCGCCAGCACCGGAGCACGGTGGCCCACCACCACTACCGTTGCGCCGCCGCGAGCGCGTCGCACCAGTGCGGCCAGGACGCGTTGTTCGGTGGCGGCGTCTAGGTGGGCCGTCGGCTCGTCGAGCAACAGCACCGGGGCATTCGACCCCAGCGCTCGCGCCAACCCCAGCCGCTGCCGCTGCCCCAATGACAAACCGACGCCGCCGCGGCCCAGCATGGTGTGCAGACCGTCGGGCAGCTCGGCGATCACGTCGTCGAATCCCGCTGCAGCGCAAGCTTCGTCGGCGTCGGCAAGATCGCCGAACAACGCCAGGTTGTGCGCCACCGTGCCCGGGATCAGCGCCGGACGCTGCGGCAGCCAGGACAGTTGGGCCCACCACGCCGGCAGGTCCAGGTCGGCGATGTCGACGCCGGCTACCGTGATGCGCCCAGTGCTGGGTTCGGTGAGGCCGGCGATCGCCGCCAGCGCGGTGCTCTTGCCGGCCCCGTTGGCTCCGGTCAGCACGGTGACTTGGCCGGGTTCGATCAGCGCGGTCAGGCCAGTCGGCGCATCGCCGTCTCGGCCGGCCACGCCGAGTGAATCGAGAAGAATCTGCGCGCCGCGTGCAGTTACCGTGCTGCTACCTGGCGCTCGGCGCGGCGATTCGTCGATCAGCGCAAAGGCTCGCTCGACGGCGGCGCGCCCATCCTCGGCGGCGTGAAACTCCACCCCTATCCGCCGCAGGGGCCAATACACGTCGGGAACCAGCAGCAACACCGTGAGGCCGGCGGTCAGGCTCATCTCGCCGAACACCAGTCGCAGGCCGATGCTGACGGCCACCACCGCCACGCTCAGCGTGGCCAGCAGTTCGAGCACCAGTGCTGACAGGAACGCGATACGCAGGGTGGCCATCGTCGACCGACGCTGCGCGTCGGACAGTTCGGCGATGCGCCGCTCTGGCCCGGCCGCCCGCCCGAGGGCGCGCAGGGTCGGGATGCCGGCGATCAGATCCAGCAGCCGTGTCTGCAAAGTCGTCATGGCCGCCAACGCCGCCGCCGAGCGATCCGCGGTGGCCAGGCCGATCAACACCATGAACACCGGGATCAGCGGCAGCGTGATCATGACGAGCACCGCGGCGCGTCGGTCGTAAAGGGCGACCACCAGCACGCTCACCGGGGTGAGGATCGCCGCCAGCAACAGGGCAGGCAGGTAGGCGGTGAAGTAGGGGCGCAGGCCGTCCAATCCCCGGGTGACCACGACCACGGCGGCGTCTCGTTCGGCGGCCAGTCGGCGGGGGGAGCGTGCGGTGACCGCGGTCAGCACCTGTCCGCTCAGGTCGGCGATCACCGCGCTGGCTCCGCGCTGACCGAGGCGTGCCTGCAACCATTGCGCCAGGGTGCGCACCGCCCACAACAGCACAAGTGCGGCCAGCAGCGGTGACCAGTGCGCGACGCTACGTGTCGACGGTTCGGTGATCACTCCAGACACGATGTCGGCCAACACGATTGCGGACCCAATTGCGCAGGCCGAAATCAGCACTCCGCAGCCCACCATAGCCAGCAGGAAGCGGCGCACCGCCGTCGATGCCTGCCAGAGTCGCGGGTCCAGCGGCGCCCGAGACACCCGGGCGCTCAGGACGGCTGCCTCGCCAACCCGATGGACGGCGGAATCTGATCCGCTGAGATCCGTTGCCGGAACACCCAGTACGTCCAGCCCTGGTACACCATCGCCAGCGGAGCGAAGATCACCGCGGCCCAGGTCATGATCTTCAACGTGTACGGCGTCGACGACGCGTTGTAGATCGTCAGGCTCCACTGCGGATCCAGCGTGGAGGGCAGCAGCGCCGGGTACAGGGCGCCGAACAACAAGATCACCACCGCTGCGACGACCACTGCGCTGCAGGCGAAGGCCCAGCCGTCGGACACCCGGCGCCACACCAGCGCGACCGCGGCCAACTGGGCGACCACCGCGACGCCCAGCACCAGCCACGTCCAGCCGGTGCCGTAAGCGAGTTGAGTCCACAACCCGAAGCCGCCGACCAGCGCGGTCACCGGCAGTGCCAGCCTGGTCGCGAAGCGGTGCGCGTCGTCCCGGATCGCCCCGGCCGTTTTCAACGCGGTGAAGACCGCGCCGTAAAACAGGAACAGTCCACCGGTGGCCAGACCCCCCAGCAGGGTGTAGGCGTTGATCACGTCGCTGAAGGCCAGGCGGACATGGTGATCGGCGTCCACCGGCAGGCCGCGGACCAGGACCGCGAACGCCACACCCCACAGAATCGCGGGCAGCCAGGATCCAGCGGCGATCCCGAGGTCGGCCCAGGCGCGCCACTTCGGGTCATCGACCTTGCCGCGCCACTCGATCGCGACGGCGCGCACGATCATGCCGAACAGGATTGCCAGCAGCGGTAGGTACAGCGTCGAGAACACCGTGGCATACCAGCCCGGGAACGCGGCGAACATCGCGCCGCCGGCGGTGATCAACCAGACCTCGTTGCCGTCCCAGACCGGACCGATGGTGTTCAGCGCGGCCCGACGGTGGGCTTCCCGGCCACCGGCACCGGTACCGGCTCGGCCGAATGGCGCCATCAGCATCCCCACCCCGAAGTCGAAGCCCTCCAGGACGAAGAATCCGAGAAACAGCACCGCGACCAGTACGAACCACACCTGTTGTAGGTCCATCGCGATGACCCCCTTCTACGTCAGTAGGCGAATGACAGTGGCGCCACATCGGTCTCGGCGGGAGGTGCCGGCGGCGCGGGTTCGGCGTCGTGTTCCAGTGGTCCCTCGGCCACGTAGCGTCTGATCAACCAGAACCAGATCACCGCGAGCACCGCATAAACCAGGGTGAACATCACCAGCGAGGTGACCACCACACCCACGCTGTTCCCGGACACACCTTGGGCGACGGTAAGCCGGACATTCGGGTCACCGGTCGGATTGGGGACGACAACCCAAGGCTGACGCCCCATTTCGGTGAAGACCCAGCCGGCACTGTTAGCCAGGAACGGGGTGGGGATGGTCAGCAGCGCCAACCAGGAGAACCAGCGTTGCTGGGGGATCTGTCCGCGACGCGTCAGCCACAGAGCGACCGTCGCGAACAGCACCGGCAACAGCAGAAGCCCGATCATCGCGCGGAACGACCAGTACGTGACGAACAGGTTCGGCCGGTAGTCGCCCGGGCCGAACTTCTGCTCGTAGTGCTGCTGGATGTCCCGGACCCCGTCGAGCCGAACGCCGTTGAATCGGCCCTCGGCCAGGAACGGCAGGACATAGGGCACTTCGATCACCCGGGTCAGGTGGTCGCAGTTGTTCTGTCGTCCGACGGTCAAAACCGAGAAGCTGGGGTCGGTGGCGGTGTCGCACAACGATTCTGCTGACGCCATCTTCATTGGTTGCTGGACGAACATCAGCTTGCCCTGGATGTCACCGGTGAAGAACAGGCCGGCCGCGGCGACCAACGCGACCCAGCACCCGAGGATGGTCGCCGGCCGGTACATGGTTGCCGCGTCACTGTCGGCGCTCTGCGGGGCGCCGTCGGCACGGGACCGGACCATCCACCAGGCGCTTACCGCGGCGACGAACGTCCCGGCGGTCAAGAATGAGCCGGCGACCGCGTGCGACAGCGCGGCCTGGGCGGTGTTGTTGGTGAACAGCGCCATGATGCTGTCCAGTTCGGCGCGCTTGGTCTCCGGGTTGAAGTGAGCGCCGACCGGATGCTGCATGAACGAGTTGGCGGCGATGATGAAGAACGCCGACACGTTAGTGGCGATCGCGACCACCCAGATACACGCCAGGTGTACGACGCGCGGCAGTCGGCTCCAGCCGAAGATCCACAGCCCGATGAAGGTGGACTCGAAAAAGAAGGCCGCCAGACCTTCCATCGCCAACGGTGCGCCGAACACGTCGCCGACGAATCGCGAGTACTCGCTCCAGTTCATTCCGAACTGGAATTCCTGCACGATCCCGGTCGCAACTCCCAGGGCGAAGTTGATCAAGAACAGTTTGCCGAAGAACTTCGTCAGCCGATACCAGGCCACGTTGTCGGTGAACACCCACACCGTCTGCATGACCGCGACCAACGGGGCCAAACCGATGGTCAACGGCACAAATATGAAGTGATAGACGGTGGTGATCCCGAACTGCCACCGCGATACGTCGACAACATCCATGGGCGATCTCCCGGAGCTGCAGGGCAACTACTACGACAGAGCGTAGTAGCTCTGGCGGGCTGGCAACAGACCGTTGTTATGCGGATAACGATGCCACCGCGACGTGACTTGAGTTGCTAAAACGGGGCGGTCACGCCGTGCTCGAAGATTCGGGTGAGCGTCGGCACGATGCTGTGGCGGGAGATGAGGCCGGATGTTGCGTCGCTGCAGGCTTTGACCATCATCCCGAACAACGCGATCCGGATCCATTCCGCGCTGATGCCAGGGTCGAAGACGCCTTCTTGTTGACCGCGCGCGATGAGTTCGAGGATCGGCGCCGAGTTCGGCAGATGCTCGGCGGGGATATCGCGCAGTACCGCGGGGTCTGCGAACAGGAACACGATCCGATCGCCTTCGGGTACCAGGGTGGTGATCACCCGCCGCATCGCCTCGATGGCCGGGCTCTCGGCTGTCGCTGCCGTCGCGAGGATGTCGCTGATGATGCGGATCGAATCCAGAGTGGTTTCGTAGATCAGCCGCTCCCGGTCGGCGAAATAGCGGTGCAGGGTCGAGCGAGCGACCTGGGCGGCCGCAGCGATTTCGGGCAATGTGGCGGTGCGGTCGCGGGCGAGCACCGATGCCGTCGCCTCGAGGATCGCCGCCCGTGTGCGTGCTTGCGAACCGGTCAGCGCCCGGTCATCAACGTCCATGACCGGATGATAGCCTGTCGCCCGTCCCTATATAGGACGTTGACGTCTCATTAATGGACGTATAGTGTCCGCGTTCGGGTGGAGTTGTCCACCCAGGGAGTGCGGCCGCGCACCGCGTGTGCACTACAGATCGGAGGCGGGCGTTGCCATGAGCTGGACCATGTTCGGCACCAATTGGCACCTCTTCGGTGACCTTGCGGCGGTCGCTTTCGTGGTGTTACTGGTCTTCGCGACCGGGACGTTTCTCTACATTCGGCGATTGCGCAACCGGCCGCCCCTACCGATCAGCGAAGGAATCGGCGCCCGGAAGTCTGTACTGGCCAAGGTCCGCAAGGGCGAGGCGCTGGTACCGCAGGAGCTGGAGTTCGCCACCCGCACGATCGACGATCAGCGAAGCCCGCTGGCCTTCTGCATTCCCGCCACGATCTTCTCGCTCGGATGCTTCTACGTTCTCGGCAGCCTGGAGCAGCTACACGGTGCCACTCCGTCGGAGCGGACCTTCCTGGGGCTCATTCCGATGCTCGGCGCATTCAATGTGACCGCCCAGCTGGTACGGACGGCGAAACTGAAGAAGCGGCTTCCGGCGCCGTCCGGCGAGGCGGACGAATGAGCCCCCGTGCACCGCGGCGGTCGCTGCTGGCACGCACCTGGATGCCGTTGATCGCGGTCATCGCGCTCGGCTTAGGCGCGCTGGGCATGTGGAAGGTTCACCAGATGTCGGCACCGGGGCCGGTGCTGACCGTCAATCCGCCCCAGGCAGCAGAGAAGTTCAACCCGAAGAAGCTCACCTATGAGGTGTTCGGCTCCGTCGGCGCGGGCGCCTTGCTGTCCTATGTCGACATCGATGGGCACCCGCATACGGTCGAGCTGGACACCCTGCCGTGGACTCATGAGGAGACGACGATGCTCACGGTGGTGTCCGGCAGTATCTCGGCGCAGGTGCGCGGCGACTACGTCGGCTGCCGGATCCTGGTCGACGACGTGATCCGCGACGAGCGCACCAATGCCCATCCCAACGCCGACATCAGTTGCCGGGTGAAGTCCGCATGAGCGAACATCGCGCGGCCCGCCCACTGGCGGCCCGGCTGGTCCGCATGCTGTCCATTCCGATCATCGTGTGCTGGGCACTGTTGGCGGTGGTGACCAATACCTTTGTGCCGCAAGTGGAGAGGGTCGCCGAGGAACTCGCCGGCTCGATGGTCCCCACCTATGCCCCATCCCAGGCCGCGATGCTGGCGATCGGGGAGAAGTTCCAGGAGTCCGATTCGACGAGCATGACGATGCTGGTGCTGGAAGCCGATCGTCTACTGGGGGAGCAGGACCACCGCTACTACGACGCACTGGTGCGCACGCTGCAGGTCGACACCGAACACGTCCAGTACGTGATGGACACCTGGGGAAAGCCGATCACCGCGGCCGGCGCCCAGAGCCTCGACGGCAAGGCCGCCTATGTGCTGCTGCGACTGGCCGGCGACATCGGGCAGTTGCAAGCCAACGACTCCGTGGCCGCAGTGCGGCACACCGTCGCCACCTCCGACCCGCCGCCGGGGCTGACCGTCTACGTCAGTGGCGCGGCACCGCTGGCCGCCGACACCGTGGCGATCGCGAATTCGAGCCTGAACAACATCACGATCGCGACGATCTTCCTGATCATCTTCATGCTGCTGCTGGTCTACCGGTCCTACATCACCATGCTGGTGCCGCTGTTCGGCGTGCTGATCCTCATGCTGGCGGCCAAGGGGGTCATCGCGACCCTCGGCCACTTCGGCTACATCCAGCTGTCGTCGTTCGCGGTGAACTTGGTCGTTGCGCTGACCCTGGGCGCGGGAACCGATTACGGGATCTTCTTGATGGGCCGCTACCACGAGGCACGGCTGAACGGCGAGAGCCGTGAAGACGCGTTCTACACGGCGTATCGCGGGGTGTCGCACGTGATCCTGGGGTCCGGCCTGACGATCGCCGGTGCGGCCTTCTGCCTGAGCTTCGCGCGGCTGAACTACTTCAACACGATGGGGCCGGCGGTGGCCATCAGCATGGTGCTGACCGTCGTGGGCGCCTTGACGCTCGGCCCGGCGATCCTGTGCGTGGGTAGCCTGTTCGGGCTGTTCGATCCGAAGCGAACCGTCAAGGCGCGGCTGTACCGCCGGATTGCTACCAGCGTGGTGCGCTGGCCCAAGCCGATCCTGACCGCCAGTGCCGCGCTGGTGACGGCCGGGGCGGTGTTCGTGCCGACCTATGAGGTCAGCTTCGACGACCGCACCTACCAGCCGCACGATTCCGCCGCCAACCTCGGGTTCGCGGCAGCCGATCGGCACTTCCCGCAAAGCAAATTGTTCTCCGAGATGCTAATGATCGAGTCCGATCACGACATGCGTAACTCGGCGGACTTCATCTCCCTGGACCGGGTGGCCAAAGCGCTCATCAGGCTTCCGGGCGTCGCGATGGTGCAGAGCATCACCCGCCCGATGGGGCGCGCACTGGAACACGCGTCGCTGCCGTATCTGTTCACCACCCAGGGCAGCGGCAACGGCCAGCAACTGCCGTTCACCCGGGAGCAGAACGCCAACACCGAACGGCAGGCGCAGATCATGGCGCATTCGGTGGAGGTGCTGCAGAGCACGATCGCGTTGACGCAGAAACTGGCCGACGAGATGCATGCCACGGTGCTCACCATGGAGGAGATGCAGGCGCTCACCGAACAGATGGATGAGGAGATCTCCAATCTCGATGACTTCATGAGGCCCATCCGAAGCTACTTCTATTGGGAACCACACTGTTTCGATATTCCGGTCTGCTGGGCGTTTCGGTCACTGTGGGACATGATGGACAGCGTCGACAAACTGGCGGCGAACATCAAAGACGCGGTATCGCATCTGGAAGTCGTCGATACGCTGCTGCCGCAGATGGTCGCGCAACTGAACAAGATGGCCGACGACCAGATCGCTTTGCAGGCATTGATCGTGAACACCTACGGACCCACGAGCATTCAGGCGGACAACACCGATCAGACTTTCGGCGACATGATCAACGTCGGCAACGACTTCGACGCCTCCGGAAGCGACGACTTCTTCTATATACCCCGCCCGGCGTTCGACAACGAGGACGTCAAAACCGGGATGCAGCTGATGATGTCCCCGGACGGCAAGGCCGCCCGGTTCATCGTCACTCATGAAGGAAACGCGATGGGTCCCGAGGGGGTTGAGCACGTGGAGCGGTTCCCCGAGGCGATCAAGATCGCCTTAAAGGAGACCTCGCTGGCCGGCGCCAAGATCTATATCGGTGGTTCGGGCTCCAACAACCGGGATATTCAGCAGTACTCACGGTCGGATCTGCTGATCGCCGCGATCGCCGCTTTCGTCTTGATCTTCCTGATCATGCTGGTGATCACTCGAAGCCTGGTGGCGGCGTTGGTGATTCCCGGAACCGTCGCGTTCTCCTATGCCGGAGCGTTCGGGCTATCGGTATTGATCTGGCAGCATCTGATCGGGCTGCATCTGCACTGGCTGATCCTGCCGCTGACGTTCATCATCCTGGTGGCGGTCGGCTCGGACTACAACCTACTGCTGATCGCCCGGCTCAAAGAGGAACTCGGTGCCGGGCTCAACACCGGCCTGATCCGGGCGCTGGGCAGCACTGGTGGCGTGGTGACATCGGCGGGCCTGGTGTTCGCGTTTACCATGCTGGCGATGCTCGCCAGCGATCTGCGGACCATCGGGCAGCTGGGATCGACGGTGTGTATCGGTCTGCTGCTCGACACGCTGATCGTGCGGTCGTTCATCGTGCCCTCGCTGGTGCGGATCTACGGACCGTGGTTCTGGTGGCCGACCTTGGTGCGCCAGCGCCCGCTGCGGCAGCGGGCAAACTAGGTTGCCGGCGTGATCGCCGGCGCCACCCAGCGTCGCAAGAAGGCCCGCAGCTGTGTGCCGCGGCGTGGGGGGCGACCCGGGTCGATCACCAGCGACTGCAACACGCGCAACATGAACTCCACCAACTGGTCAAGGTCGTCGCTGTCGAAACCCGCCGCGGCCCAATCGACGTCGAACCGTTCGACAATCGAACGCCCGAACGTCAGCGCCGCATCCGAGGTGACTCCGGCGGAGAACGCGCTGGCCTTGCCGGGTGTCAGCAGCAGGCTCATGTAGCGCTCGTCGGGAAGGAGTTCCAGGGTGTGCGCGATGCCCTCCACGACGGACTCGGCGGGGTCGTGGATACCGCGGACGTGGTCGGCCAGGCCGTCGAGGAAGGGCCCGACCTCAGCGACTGCGGTCGCGATCAGCAGCGCTTCGGTGCTGGGGAAATAGCGATACACCGTCTGGCGGGTGACGCCGACGTCCTTTGCCACATCGGAGATCCCGAAGTTGATGCCGGACTGATCGATTCGCCGCCGGGTCGCGTCGAGGAGGCGGGCGATGGCCTCGTCGTCATCGGCCGGCTTTGCGCCCGACCACCCGTGGGTGCGCATGTGCGAACGTTACCGCCTGCCCGGCGCCCCAAGTGGACCATACATATGCCATATGTGTATGGTCCAGGGCAACGACGCCGAAAGGGGCTTCCGGTGACGATCCCGCCGCAACAGCGCACTGGTGCGCTGGACACCGAACTCACCCGGCGGGCACTGCGGTTGGTGCTCGAGAAAACCACCGACATGGCAGACGACGTGCTGCGCGTACCGCTGCACTACCACCGGGACGCGAAGGTCACCGAGATCGAGGAGTCCCAGATCCTTCGGCGCACCCCGCTGGCGATCGTGCCGAGCGTGCAGGTATCGGCGCCCAACGACTACGTCGTGCGATCGGTGCTGGGTGATTCGCTCCTGGTCACTCGGGACAAGGATGGCCGCAGCCACGTCTTCCTCAACTACTGTCGCCATCGTGGCGCGAAGCCGGCCTGCGGGGAGGGCAGTGCGACACGGTTCACCTGCCCGTATCACGCATGGACCTACCGCAACGACGGGAAGCTGCTGACCGTGCCGGGGAGCACCGGATTCACCGGAATGGCCAAGGAAGACTATGGGCTGGTCGAGCTGCCCAACACCGAGAGCCACGGATTCATCTGGGCCGTTTTGACGGTCGGCGCCGACATCGATGTCGAGGCCCATCTCGGCGACGTCGGCCCCGACCTGGAAGCGCTGGACTACACCTCATTCGGATACCACGACTACCGCGAGTTCGAGTCCGAGGTGTCATGGAAGGGCGCCTTGGAAGCGTTCGCTGAGAGCTACCACTTCCCGTTCGTGCACGGTGAGAGCCTCATCGGCCAGAACGCGCTGGCGAACACCTCAATCCACGACCGCTTTGGCAGGCATCACCGAATGGGCTTCCCGTTCAACTGGATCACCAACCTGGAAAGCGACGTGAACGCCTCGTGGGACGTGCGCGACAACATGGGGCTGATCTACTGGATCTACCCGAACATCATTCTGGCGAACAGCTCGGTGGGCGTGGAGGTCATCGACATCCTGCCCGCCGGGTCCCCGACCCGTTGCACGGTCCGGCACAGCTGGCTGGCCCTGATACCGGCCGTCGACGACGCCACGCGCTCCGGTTACGACATGATCTTCGCCGCGGTTCACGCGGCGGTGCGCGATGAGGACTTCACCATGCTGCCGCAGTGCGGTGAGGGGGTCCGGCACGGCCAACACGACCACATGATCATCGGCCGCAACGAGATCGGCGTGCAGCACATGATCCGAACCTTCGCCGACGAACTGGGCATCGCGCTGAGCTGACGAACTAGAACACCGCCTGCGCCACCAGCACGTCGGCGAAGGCCGCCAGGTCAGCGGCGAAGATCGCGGGCTGCTCGAAGGCGGCGAAGTGCCCGCCGCGATCCTGAACGCTGTAGTGGACGAGGTTGTAGCGGTTGGCGGCCCACGCCCGCGGTGTCTGCAGCAGCTCATACGGATAGACCGCGTAGCCGGTCGGCACGGTGACGCGCCCTTGCCACGAGCTGAGCGCGCCGTTGCCGGCGCGGGCGGACTCGCAGTACAGCCGAGCGGCCGAGGTCGCGGTCACCGTCAGCCAGTAGAACATCAGGTTGTCGATGAGCCGGTCGGTGCTGATCGGCATGCCCTCGCGAATGTCGCACCAGGCGTGGAACTTCTCCAGAATCCAGCCGGCCAGGCCCACCGGTGAATCGTCGAGGCCGAAGCCCAGCGAATGTGGGCGAGTGGCTTGCTGATTCAGGTATGCGGTGCCGTCGGCGGTGCGCTGCACCGAGTCGATGATCGCCGCCTGCTCGGCCGGTGTCACCGCGGCCATCAGCTCGGGGTTGTCGTGATCGGGCGGGGCGAAGCACATGTTGGTGTGGATGGCCGCGACGCGGCCCGCGTAGTGCTCGCCGAGGTGGCGGGTGACCAGCGCGCCCCAGTCACCGCCCTGGGCGACATACCGGTGATAGCCCAGCTGTCCCATCACGTCGGCCGCGGCAGCCGCCACGGCCGCGACGTCGACACCGGGCCGGCGGGTGGGCCCGGAGAACCCGTACCCGGGCATCGAGATGACCACGACGTGGAATCTCTTCCGCAGCAGCGGCACTGCGTCGAGGAACTCCACAATCGAGCCGGGCCAGCCGTGGGTGATCAGCAGCGGGATAGCGTCGGGCTCTGGCGACCGTGCGTGCAGGAAGTGCACGCGCTGCCCGGCGGCCTCGGTGACGAACGAGCCGAGCGCGTTGACCTCGGACTCGACGCGCCGCCAGTCGTAGTTGTGCAGCCAGTGCTCCACCACGGACCGGAGGAAGCTTTGGTTGGTGCCGTAATCCCAGGCCGCGCCGTCGATCTCCGCCGGCCAGCGCGAGTTGGCGAGCCGGCGGCGCAGATCATCGAGTTCGGCCTCGGGGACGCGCAGCGGGAACGGTTCAGGGTGCGTCACGATGACCTCCGGTCAGTCCGTCGATGATGTGGTCGCTGACGAAGCGGCGCACGGCGCGGGGATTGTCGAGATTCACCCGCATCGGCGGCAGCAACTCGAAGCTGAACAGCATCCGCACGATCCATTCACCGGCGCGGCCCGCGTCGAGAGTGGCGTCGACTTCGCCGTGGCGTTGCGCGGCGCAAACCAGCGGCATCCACAGCGCCACGGAGCGCTGCATCAGGTCGTCGCCACCGTGCTCGAGCAGCAGGACCAGCACGCTCTGATTGATTGTGCGCGGCTCGGCGGCCGATCTGCGGCGATGCGCCGAAATCAGTACCGCGGCGGCCGCCACCTGCTCGGCCAGGGTGTCCAGCTCGTGAACCTCGGCGGCCATGGTCTCGATGAACGCCGCGGACAGCTGGTCGAGCGCCGCGGCGATAGCGTCATCGCGGGTGCCGAAGGCGTTGTGCACGGTGCCGCGTGACACGCCTGCTGTTTCGGCGACCGCGGTGAGGCTGAAGCGCCGGGGACCGAGCTGACGCAGGGTCTCGGTGGCGGCCAGGAGCAACGGCGGGGGGAGCGGTTTCGACGATTTCTCACCGGGCACTTGCACACATTATCGAGATGTGTACAAATTGATCAACACCGTTCTTGGGTGCGCTCGACGCCACTATCGAAGGAGACGGCTGTGTACGACCTCACGATCACTGGTGGCACCGTCGTCGACGGCACGGGCGAACAGCGCTATTTGGCCGACGTCGGCGTCCGGGACGGACGCATCGTGGCCGTCCAGCGTCGCACCGGAGCCGGTGATCCGGGGCTGACGGGTGCAGCGGCCGAAACGATCGATGCCACCGGCAAAGTCGTCGCGCCCGGGTTCGTTGACATCCACACCCACTACGACGGGCAGGTTAGCTGGGACAGTCTCCTGGAGCCGTCCAGCGGTCACGGCGTGACCACGATCGTCAGCGGCAACTGCGGGGTCGGGTTCGCCCCGGTGCGGCCCGGCAGCGAGGACTGGCTGATCAAGCTGATGGAGGGCGTCGAGGACATTCCGGGCACCGCGCTCACCGAAGGCATCACCTGGGGATGGGAGAGCTATCCCGAGTACCTCGACGTACTTGACGGGAAGAACTTCGCCGTCGACGTCGGCAGTCAGGTCGCCCACGGGGCGATCCGCGCCTACGCCATGGGCGAGCGCGGTGCCCGCAACGAGCCGGCGACGCCCGACGACATCGCGGCGATGAGCCGCCTGGTGCAGGAAGCTGTCGAGGCTGGGGCGCTGGGATTTTCGACGTCGCGCACCCTGGCACACCGGGCCATGGACGGTGAGCCGGTACCGGGGACCTTCGCCGCCGAAGACGAACTGTTCGGCCTGGGCCGGGCCATGGCGGCCGGCGGACGGGCGGTCTTCGAACTGGCGCCGCAGGGGGCGGCCGGTGAGGACATCGTCGCGCCGAAGAAAGAGCTCGAATGGATGCAGCGCCTGGGTGCCGAGATCGACCGGCCGGTGTCGTTCGCGCTGATCCAGGTCGACGCCGACCCGAATCTGTGGCGCGAACAGCTGGACATCTCCGCGGCCGCCCACCAGGCCGGCAGCGCGCTGTACCCGCAGATCGCCGCGCGACCGTTCGGCATGCTGCTGGGATTCCCCGGGCACCACGCGTTCACCCACCGTCCGACCTACCGCCGGCTGAAGGCGCAGTGCAGCCGCGCTGAACTGGCCCAGCGGCTCGCCGAACCGGCGGTCAAGGCGGCGATCCTGTCCGAGGACGATCTGCCGCCGGACCCGTCTGTGCAGTTCGACGCGATGTTCGCGCTGGTCCAGCATTCCCTGCACCGCATCTACGACCTGGGTGACCCACCGGACTACGAGCCGACCCCGGACCGTGCGGTCGCGGCGATCGCCGCGGCGCGCGGCGAAGATCCGCTGGCAACGCTCTATGACCTGATGCTGGAGGCCGACGCCGGCGCCATGCTGATGCTGCCGTTCTTCAACTACGCCGACGGCAACCACGACGCGATCCGCGAGATGCTCACCCACCCCGCCGGTGTGCTGGGGCTCTCCGACGGCGGCGCGCACTGCGGAATGATCTGTGACGCCTCCTATCCCACCTACCTGCTCACACACTGGGCGCGCGATCGGCATCGCGGCGACAAGCTGCCCCTGGAGTACGTGGTGCGTAAACAGTGCCGCGACACCGCGCAGCTGTTCGGCCTGGGCGATCGCGGGGTCATCGAGGTCGGCAAGAAGGCCGACATCAATGTGATCGACATGGAGGCGCTGACGCTGCAGCCGGCGCGGATGGCCTATGACCTGCCGGCCGGCGGTCGCCGTCTGCTGCAGGGCGCGAGCGGGTATGTTGCGACGATCGTCAGCGGTACCGTCACCCGGCGCAACGGCGCCGACACCGGTGCACGGCCCGGGCGTCTGGTGCGCGGAGCGCGCTAGTAGGCCACCACCGAAAGGAACCAGCAGTTGTCTCGGATGCATCCGTGTGAGCAGGTCGGCCTCGATTTTCTCGAGCGTGCGCCGCAGCGGTTCAGCAACAGCGTTGACCTGGCCGTGACGCCCGAGCAGATCTGGGAGGTGCTGGCCGACGCCGAAGCCTGGCCGCACTGGGCCAGCGTCATCACCAACGTGACCTGGACCAGCCCCGAACCGCACGGTGTCGGCACCACCCGCGTCGTCGACATGCGTGGAGGCATCATCGGGGACGAGGAGTTCCTGGCCTGGGAACCCGGACGGCACATGGCCTTTCGCTTCAATGCGAGCTCGACCTCGGCGCTGGCGGTGTTCGTCGAGGACTACCTCATCGAGCCCACCGGCCAGGGGTGTCGGCTCACCTGGACGCTGGCCAATCGGTTGACCGGCCCGGCAGCGTGGTTCTCGCCGATCAGCGGCCCGCTGATGAATCTGGGATTTCGCCGCTTCCTGTCCAACCTGCGCCGCTACACCGACCAGCGTTTCGCGACGGCGAGCCGCGGGTAAGGCGGTCTGCTCGCATGAGCGTGGCGCAGTGGTCGTTGGAGCAGGGTTCGGCCCAGGCCGGACGGACAGCGGTCGTGACCGGGGCCAACACCGGGGTCGGCCTCGAAGTCGCGCGGGGACTGGCGATCCTCGGCGCCACGGTCGTGCTGGCCTGCCGCAATACCGATGCGGCTGCTGCGGCCCGGCAAGACATTCTCCGATCGGCTCCGGCCGCACGCGTCGACGTGGTTCGACTGGACGTCAGTGACCTGACCTCGGTGCGGGCTTGCGCGGACGAGCTGCGGGCCGGGTATCCGGTGATCGACATCCTGGTCAACAACGCCGGTGTCATGCACCAGACCCGGCAGCTGACGGTCGACGGGTTCGAGGGTGACTTCGGCACGAACTTCCTTGGGCCGTTTGCGTTGACGGGGCTGCTGCTGGATCGCGTGCTCGCCTCCCCAACGGGACGGATCATCGCGGTGAGCAGCAAGACCCACCGCAGTGGCCGGATCGCGTTCGACGACCTGCAGTTGGCGACGTCGTTCACCCCGGCGGTGGCCTACACCCAGTCCAAGCTTGCCCAATTGATGGCCACCTACGAACTGCAGCGGCGGCTGGAAACGGCGGGCAGTTCGGCGATCGCGTTGGCGGCGCACCCGGGCGGCACTCGCACCTCGATCCTGCGGGAGCAGTCCAGGGCGGTCCGTTGGGTGTTCAACAGCCGGTCTCGCCACGTGACGGGGTGGTTCACTCAGGGTCCGGCGGAAGGGGCACTGCCGATGTTGCGGGCAGCAACTGACCCGGCGGCGGTGGGTGGTCAGTTCTACGGCCCGGGTGGGCGTTTCGAGCAGATCGGCCCGCCGGTGTTGGTGCGGGCCGCCGGCCGGGCCTGTGACGCCGACGCGCAGCGGCGACTGTGGACGGTCGCCGAAGAACTCACCGGCGTCACTTACTCGCTGACGCGCGATCCGGCGTAGCGCTGCGCGCCGCGCTCACCGCCGGGGCGATCCACCGGCGCAGCAGGCGTCGTAGTTCGTCGCCCGGTGCGGGCAGCGGTGCCAGGATGAACGACTGCAAGGTCCGCAGCACCATCTCGATGATGTCGTCGATACCCTGATCGTCATACCCGGTCCAGTCGACATCGAGACGGTCGAGCAGGGAGTGTCCGAAGCTGCGACCGGTGTCGGTGGTGACGGTCACGGCAAAGGCGCTGGCCTGTTGGGAGCGCAGCAGCAGACCGACATAGGGGTCGTGGGGGAGGCGCTCCAGGGTGAGTGCGACGCCCTCGGCAACCGCTTCGCCGGGATCGGTCATTCCGGCCAGGGCTTCGGCCAGCTGATCCAGAAAGGCACCGGCGCCGTCGGCGGCCGTTGCCGCCAGCAGCTCCTCGGTACTGGGGAAGTAGCGGTAGACCGTCTGCCGGGTGACGCCGAGCATGCGCGCGACGTCGGCGATGCTGGTCTGCTCGCCGCGTTCGTCGATGGTCTGGCGGGTGGCTTGCAGAATCCGCGCCACCGCTTCTTCGTCGCTGGCGGGCACATTCCCGCCCCAACCGCGGGTGCGCATCAGATCCCCAGTGCCGGGGTGCGACGCCGATTCATAGCCGGAACCGTAGCCCCGGTCGCCGCCGAGCGGAGCAATGCCCGCTGTTGACCCCGCCGTGTCCCGAATGCTAAGCAGGTGCACAGCATCTGCCTTCGCGACCAAAGGACCCCGTCAATGACAGTGCAGTCGGTAATCGATGATCTTGCGAAGCGCCCCGGTAGCGGTGAGGTCATCCGGGTCATCGACCCGGCCACCGAAGAGCAGATTACCGAGTTCCGCGACGCCGGCCCCGAAGCCGTCAACGAAGCCGTCGCCGCCGCCAAAGCCGCCTACCAGTCGGGTGTGTGGACCGATATCCCGGGCCGGCAGCGCGCCAAGGCGCTGTGGCGCCTGGGCGACCTGATCGATGAGCACGCCAAGGAGTTCGCCGAGCTCGAATCCCTGGACGCCGGCATGCCGCCGGCCCAGGCCGAGATGATCGTGTCCACCTGCGCGGAGTTCTTCCGCTACTACGCCGGCTGGTGCACCAAGATCAGCGGCAACAGCTACCAGGTGCAGATGGAGGGTGGCGTCAACAGCACCCACGCCAATTTCCACGCCTACACCCAAAAGGAGCCGTACGGTGTCGTCGGCCTGATCTACCCGTGGAACGGCCCGCTGTTCAACGCCTGTGCGAAGGTCGCACCTGCCCTGGCCGCCGGGTGCAGCAGCGTCGTCAAACCTGCCGAGGAGACCCCGCTGTCGGCGGTGCTGCTGGAACGGCTGATCACGCAAGCCGGTGTGCCCGAAGGGGTCACCAACTTCGTGATCGGCTATGGCGCCACCGCCGGCGCCGCGATCACCGCGCACCCGGACGTGGAGAAGGTCGCCTTCACCGGCTCCACCGAGGTCGGCAAGCAGATCATGCGTGACTCGGCGGACAACCTGAAGAAGGTGACCCTGGAGCTGGGCGGCAAGTCCCCGGTGCTGATCTACGAGGACGCCGACCTGGACATGGCGATCATGATGGCCTCGATGGGTATCTTCGTGCACTCCGGTCAGGGCTGTGTGTGCGGCTCGCGGGTGTTCGTGCAGCGCAGCGTCTACGAGCGCGTGGTGGCGGGTATCGCGATGATCGGCGACAACCTGGTGCTGGGTGGGCCCAAGGACGAGGGCGCGATGATCAGCCCGCTGGTCAGCCAGAAGCAACTCGACCGCGTGCTGGGCTACATCGACCAGGGCAAAAAAGACGGCGTCGAGATCGTCAGCGGCGGCTACCGGCTGGACCGCAAGGGCTACTTCGTCAAACCCACCGTGGTCACTGGCGTCGACCCGGCCACCAGCCGGCTGTACAAGGAGGAGATCTTCGGACCGGTCGTCACGATCCTGCCGTTCGACGACGACGACGAAGCCGTTGCGATGGCCAACGACACCAGCTACGGCTTGGCCGCCACCGCCTGGACCACCAACCTGGCGCGCGCGCACAACCTGGGCAAGCGGCTCAACGCCGGCATGGTGGGGCTGAACTGCCAGCTGACGTTCGACCACAATGTCCCGTTCGGCGGCTACAAGCAGTCCGGCCTCGGCAAGGAGTTCGGCCACGAGGGCATCGAGGCCTACCTGAAGACCAAGTCGATCTGGGCGGCGCTCTAAGAGGTCAGCGCGGCAGGCTGGGCCACCAGACTCGATCGCCGATCAGTGAGAACAGCGCCGGAATCACCAGTGTGCGAACGACGAACGTGTCCAACAGGATTCCCAAGCCCACGATGATGCCCAGCTGGGTCAGCACAATCAACGGCAGCACCCCGAGCACGCAGAACACCGCTGCCAGCACGATGCCGGCACTGGTGATAACCCCGCCGGTGGCTGACACCGCGCGCACCATGCCGCCGCGGGTGCCGTGGTCGGCGGTCTCCTCGCGGGCGCGGGTCACCAGGAAGATGGTGTAGTCCACTCCCAGCGCTACCAGGAACAGGAACGCCAACAGCGGAGTGCTGTTGTCCAGCGCCGGAAATCCGAACAGGTGCAGGCTGGCCCAGCAACCCAGCCCGAGCGCGGCGACCGCGCTGAGCACCGTCGCCGCCACCAGGACAGGCGGGGCCAACACTGCCCGAAGCAGCACGAACAGCACGGTGAGCACCACCAGCAGGATCAGCGGAATCAGCACCGCGCGGTCGCGCACGGCCCCGTCACGGATATCGAGGGCCTGTGCGTCGGCGCCACCCACCAATGCCCGTGTGTCCACCGCACCGACCGAATCGCGAAGTCCGGCAACGGTACGGAAAGCCTCGTCCGTTGCCGGGGCGGCATCGAGCACCACCGACCACATGGTTCGTCCGGTCTCCGACACACCCGTCTGGACCACCGAGACCACGCCGGGGACCGCGGTGATCGCCCGCTTGAGCTGCTGGGCCCGGGCACTGGAGCCGATCACGACGGTCGGGCTCGCCGCGCCGTCCGGAAAATGTGCTGCCAGCGTGTCGAATCCGGTCACCGAGTCGGCCTGTAACCGGAACTGCTCAGTCTGCGACAACCCGATTCCGGCGCCGACCAATCCGGCGGCCGACACCGCCAGAACGGCAACCGCCGCTGTGCACACCAGGGCCGGGCGGCGCGAGACCGCCTCGGCGACACGATGCCATGGGCCGTCCGGCGTAGCGGCACCGCCTGTGGCGCGGGGAATGAACGGCCAGAACACCTTCCGGCCGACCAACACCAGCAGCGGGGGCAACACCAACAGCACGAACACCGCGGCCACCACCAGCCCGCAGCTGGCGCAGATCCCGAGACTGCGGGTGCTCGGGGTGACTGCCAAGATCAACGTCAGCAGGGCCAGCACCACGGTGGCGTTGCTGGCCAGGATCGCCGGGGCGGCGGCGGCCACCGCACGGCGCAGCGCGGTGCGATGGTCGGCGTCGGTACGCAGTTCTTCGCGGTAGCGCGAAATCAGCAGCAGCGCATAGTTGGTGCCGGCCCCGAAGACCAAGACGCTGGTAATGCCTGCGGTGGAGCCGTCAAAGGTCACGCCCGCGGCGCGCGCGACATCGGCCCCCACCACCGAGGCCACCCGGTCGGCGAACGCGATCACCAGCAGCGGCGCCAGCCACAACACCGGCGAGCGGTAAGTGATGATCAACAGCAGCGCGACCACCAGCGCGGTGACTGCCAACAAGGTGACGTTGGCGCCGGTGAAGGCATCGGCAATATCGGCACCGAACGCCGGCCCGCCGGTGATGTGGGTCGACAGCGTCGGTGGCAACCCGTCGGCGGCGGCCGCCCGCAGGGCTTTGACCGCATCGGCGAGCCCGAAACCGGACAACTCGGCATTCAACGGCGCCGTAGCCAGCGCCGCCCGGTGGTCGGTGGACAGCAGCACCGGCGAGGCCGGGCCGGTGAGCACCTGGGGCAGCTGCGTCATGCGATCGCGGGCCGCAGTCACCGCCGCGAGGTCGGCCGGCGTCAGCGGCGCACCATCGCTGCGGGTGGCGACCAGCAGCGCGGTCGCCTGTTCCCCGCCGGCGAAGGTGGACAGCGCCGCGGCGGCTCGGGCGGATTCGGCGCTGGCCGGCAGCGCCTCGGGTGATTGGGTCGCTGCGGCGTTGTCGTTGCTGAGCACCATCAGCGCGACGGCGATCAGGATCGGAATCAGCGCAACGAGCCAGGAACGGCGGCCGGCGACGGCGGCGGACAATCGCTCCCACACCATCCGGCGAGCATGGCACCGAATCATTGGGCGAACAACCGAATGCGGGCTGATCGCCTACTGTGAATTCGTGACCGGCAATGCGAAGACGGCGATCTCGCGCCGCATCTTCCTGCGCGGTGCCGCCTGGTCGCTGCCGGTATTCGGTGCCGCGCTCGCCGGCCCGCGTGCGCTGGCCGTGCCGGCCGGCTCGACCGGGTGCGGGGATCCGTACGAGCTGATCGACAACTGCGCTGTGGAGTTGCCGGAGGAATTCAGCTGGACCAGCTTCTCCACCACCAGGGCGATTGGCGGCGGAACCAACTACGCAATCCAGTTCACCACCAGGATTCAGCCCGGGCCGCCGGTGCCGGCGGAAGCCACCGGCTACCGCATCGACAGCATCAGCATCGCCGGTACCAAACCCGACGGTTCGGCGTTTTCGGTGGCGCCGTCGATCGGTGAGACCGGTGTGCGGGCAATTTGGATCCGGACGATCGACTCATCGCTGGGTTTCGTGCTGGATGTGCCCTGGGATGCCAAGCAGTTGGTCCGCACGTTCGCCTACACCTACAACGTGGTCTACCTGAATTTATCCACCGAGATTCAAACCTGTACCTACCTGACCACGATGCAACTCGCCAACAACGGTGCCGTCGACGGCGGGGTCGGATCGGTGGCATTCTCCCCGCCGCGGTTGACCTCCTGCGGAGCTTGAGGTCAGCAGACCGGGATCGGTTGATCGTCGTCGCGGTGGCCGAAGGCGCCGAAGTTGTCGACCAGTCGCGCCGACGGCTCCGGGGACCAGTCCCAGCCGGCGATCTGACTGCGGGAGCGCCGGCTGAACAGGCCTCGCAGCAACTCGTAACCTGCCGCCCGCAACGCGGTGACGGATTCACCCGAACCGCAACGCCATTCCTGCCCCAGCTCGTCGCTGATCACCAGGGTATCGGTGTCAGGGAGGCGCCGGCCGGGTAAGCGGACCAGGACGTCCAGAAACAGCTGCCAGTGCTCGCGGTCGACCCGCGGCAGACCCAGCGCCTCGCGTAGGTCCCCCTCATGGCAGATCGCGTCCGCGGCGAGGTTGGGCCCGGCGAACCGCTCCGGCAGGCTCGCCTCTGCCGCCGGGGCCGCGCGTTCCCACTCGGTGAGCAGCTCGTCGACCGGGCGGTCGCGACGTTCGGCGACGTGCCGTGCGGTCCAGTATTCGCCCGGCGCCCCATCGAGTCGCTGCGCCAAGACATCTGCGGCGCCGCCGGTGAGGTGGGCCAGCACATCGTGTACCGACCATCCGGGAGTGGCCGGAACCGCGAGGTCCAATTGGTCCTCGGTGAGTCCGGCCGCCAGGGTGCTGATCCTGCCGCGTGCGGCTCGGTAGCTGGCGTCAAGCAAGGGAGACTCCTGTGTCGCGGCGTCGGGAAACGATTGTGCGCATGAGCCTTTGGGTCAGGCGACGATGGGTTGTGTTCTGCGAGGAGGTCAACAACCAGCCGGCACTGGTTCGCACCGCGACGCTGGTGTTGATCCGCACACCCCGGTTGGGGCCTCGCGCATTTTTGGTCACTACGGCGCGGGAGTGGATCAGTGCGACGTCCGGTGTCACAAACCGCAGCGTAGATGCCTTGAGTTCCAGCCGTGTCCCTCGTAGCAACTTGGCGAACAGCGGGGCATACGACGCGGCGATGGCCTCCCGACCTTGGTAGCGGTCGCCCAGGAAAGTGACGTAGTCCGCGTCGGGGGTGAAGACGGATGCGTAGGCCGCGGGATCGCCCGCATTCCAGCCGGCGACCTGTTGGGCGATGAGCTCCCGGATGGCGGTTTCGTCATCGTTCATGAGGCGAATCCCGGGCCCCGCAGGTTCGCCAGCAGGATGCGGGCCAGCAGGACCGGATCACGCAACCGCGATGGGGAATCCACCAGGTTGCGCACTCGCAGAATGCGCTCGGTGACGGCGATGTCGCGGGACACGGCGGTCCCCACCGCCTCGGTGAACCACCCGCCCAACCGGCGGCGGATCGAGTAAGGGCGGTCGTCGGCAGTGGGACGATCCTGGGTCGCGTTTGCCGCCCAGATCGGTCCGATCTGGGCGGCCGCCGCGCGGAAGAAGCGCTGCGACAGCTCCGGCCCGCCATCTGCCAGACAGTCGCGCAGCGCCAGCGCCTGCAGTGCCGCGACCGTCATGCCTTGTCCGTGCAGCGGATTGAGTCGGCAGAGCCCGTCGCCGATCACCACCAGCCCTTCGGGGAAGCGGGTCATCTGGTGGTAGCGGCGCCACAGCGCTCCGGTGTCATGGGAGACCGCGATATCGCCCACCGGTGTGGCGTCGCGCAGCCCGGCCATGATCGATGCCGGAAGCAGCTGCCTGGCTGCGACCTGCATGGCGGTGAAATTTCTTGGGGGAGAGCCGTAGTCACCGTGGCGGGCGATCGACAGCATCCAGGTGTCGTGCTCGTAGGCCACCAGCAGCAGGCCGGGATAGGCGCGCCCCTGGTTGATGAAGACCATTTGGTCGGCGAGCCGTCCGGGCGGGATGCGCAGCAGCTGGCTGGAGTAAGCCCAAGCGGGGCGCAGGCGGTGGTCGGGCACGCAGCCGAAGCCGTGGCCGGCCAGGAATTCGGCGGTCCTCGAAGCCCGTCCGGTCGCGTCGATGACAAGGTCGGCGGGCAGAACCTGGGTGAGCTTGTTGTGCCGATTCGTGACTCGCACACCGCGGACGACCCCGCGATCGTGCACCGGCTCGATCGCGTCGTGGCCGTCGAGGAACGCGACGTTAGTGAGGTGGTCGACGCGTCGACGGACGTGGAACTCCATGAACGGTCGGCTCGCGCTGTAGATCGCCAGAGCTTGGGGATCTGCGAGCGTGCCCGTGCGGTTGAGCTCATGACGGCCGATGCGGGCGTAGCGCCCAGACAGATCGCCGTTGTCGATCACCACCGCGCCGGCGGTGGCGAGCTCGTCGAGAATCCCGGGAAACAGTTCGCCGAGGATGCCGGTGCCACGGGTGAGGAAACTGTGCAGATGGCGTCCCTGCGGGACCCCTTTGCGCTGGGCAGGGTGATCGGGGAGCCGATCGCGGTCCACGACCGTGACGGAGTCGTAGGACTCCGACGCCACTCGCGCCGCCAGCAACCCGGCTATCCCGGCTCCCAGCACCACCGCTGACGTACCCGATCTGACCATCGCAAGCCCCTCTCCGTGACGCCAGGGACCCACCATACAGATAAATTAAGAAAAATAAGAGTATCTTGGCGTAACAGTAAGATTCTTAGCCTGCCGGGACGGGTGGCGTCGGCGTCGCGGCCGGCCTACCCGGGCCGAACGTGACGCTGCCTTTACGTTCGGCGCCCACCGTGCGGCCACCTTCACGCTCGGCGGGGGATTCGGCGCGGGAATCGGCGGGAGGCCGCGGCTTAGCCGGGATCGGCGCCAGGCGCCGGTGCACGTTGATCGGCCACCAGAACCACCGGCCCAGCAACGCCGCGATCGACGGGGTGATCAGGCTGCGGACGATGAACGTGTCGAACAGCAGGCCCAGTCCGATGGTGGTGCCGATCTGCCCGACGGACCGCAGGTCGCTGGCGATCATCGCGATCATGGTGAAGGCGAACACCATGCCGGCTGCGGTCACCACCTTGCCGGTGGCGCCCATCGCCCGGATCAGCCCGGTGCGCAGACCCGTCCGAGACCCCGAGTTGATCTCCTCCTTCATCCGCGAGACCACCAGCAGGTTGTAGTCGGAGCCCACCGCAAGCAGCACGATCACCGACATCGCGATCACCAGCCACTGCAACTCGATGCCGAACACGTACTGCCACAACAACACCGACAGCCCGAACGAGGAGGCCAGCGAGAGCACCACGGTGCCCACGATCACAATCGAGGCCACCAGCGCCCGGGTGATCAGCAGCATCACCACGAAGATCAACACGATCGCCGCGATCGCCGCGATCAGCAGGTCGTAGTGCGCCCCGGTCGCGATGTCGGCGTAGGTGGCGGCGGTGCCGCCCAGATAGAACTTCGCCTTGGCCAGCGGTGTGCCCTTGACGGCTTCCTTGGCGGCCTGCAGTTCGGCGCCGACGTGCGAGATGCCGTCGACGGTCGCCGGATCGGTGTCATGGGTGATCAGGATGCGCGCCGCGGAGCCGTCCGGCGACATCATCAACTCCATCCCGCGCCGAAAGTCGGGACTGTCGAACGCCTCCGGCGGCAGGTAGAACATGTCGTCGTTCTTGGCGTCGTCGAACACCTGGCCCATCACCGCAGCGGTATCGGTCATCTGCTCCAGCTGGGTCACCACCTGGCTGAAGCTGCTGTGCATGGTCAGCATCAGGTCGCGCATGTTGGTGGTGATGGCGATCATCGGCGGGATCTGATCGGCGATCGCCGGCGTGATCTCGTCGACCCGGTCCAGCTGCTGGGCCAGGGCCGTGGTGTTCTCCGCCAGTTTGTCGAAGCCGTCGGTGGCGTCGAAGGCCGAGCGGAACGCGTTACAGACGCCGATGTTGAAGCAGTGCGGCTCCCAATAGAAATAGTTGCGCAGCGGGCGGAACTGGTCGTCAAAGTCGGCGATGCGGTCGCGGACCTCGGCCACGGTGCCTTCCATGTCGTGGGTCGCCTCGTCGGTGCCGTGGGTGGCATCGGAGAGTTGCACGGTCAGGCCGTGCAGCCGGTCCAGCACCGTGACCATCGACGAGAGCTGATCGGCCATGGTCTGGGTGTCGTCGAGGCGGGCGTGCAAGAACTGCAGGTTCTCCCGCATCGTGACGCCCTGCGCGCTGATCTGAAACGGCACCGATCCGTGTTCCATGGGCGGCCCCAGCGGCCGAGTGATGCTCTGCACCCGTTCGATGCCGGGGACCCGGAAGATGTTGCGCGCGATGCGGTCCAGCACCAGCATGTCGCGGGGATTGCGCATGTCGTGATCGGACTCGACCATCAGCATGTCCGGGTTCATCCGCGCGGAGCTGAAGTGCTTCTCGGCTGCGGCATAGCCGATGTTGGACGGGACGCCGGCCGGGATGTAGTGCCGGTTGTCGTAGCTGGTCTTATAGCCGGGCAGCACCAGGACGCCCACCGCCGCAATGGCGCTGGCGGCGGCCAGAATCGGCAGTGGCCAGCGCACCACGGCGGTGCCTACTTTGCGCCATCCGCCGGTCTTGGTCACCTGCTTGGGGTCCAGCAGCCCGAATCGGCTGCTGACCGCAAGCACCGCCGGAGCAAAAGTCAGCCCCATCGCCAGGATGGTGAACATGCCCAGCGCGCACGGCACCGCCAGGGTGTTGAAGTAGTTCAGCCGGGTGAAGCGCAGGCACAGCATCGCCCCGGCGATGGTCAGGCCGGAGCCCAGGATGACGTGGCTGACGCTGGACAGCGTGGTGTTCTGGGCGGTTTCACGCTGCTCACCGGCGTTGCGCGCCTCGTGGTAGCGCCCGATCAAAAAGATCCAATAGTCGGTTCCGGCCGCGATGGCCAGCGCGGTGAGGATGCTGACCACGAATGTTGAGATCGCGAAGACGTGGGCGTTGCTCAGCAGCGCGATCAGCCCGCGGGCCACACTCATCTCGGTGACGACCACCAGCAGCCCGATCATCGTGGTCGCGATCGAGCGGTACACCACCAGCAGCATCACCGCGATGACGGCCATGGTGATGCCCGTCATCTTCACCATGGAGGCGTCACCGGCCTCATTGGTGTCGGCGACCAGCGCCGCTTGACCGGTCACATAGGAGCGCAGTCCGGCCGGCGGGTCAGATCCTTCGACGATCTCGCGCACCGCGTCCACCGACTCCACGCCCTGCGCCGAACCCTGGTTGCCCGCCAGATGTACCTGCACGTAGGCGGCCCGGCCGTCCTCGCTCTGCGAGCCCGCCGAGGTGACTCGGTCGCCCCAGAAGTCCTGCACGTGTTCGACATGGGCGGTGTCGGCCTGCAACGTCGCCACCAGCCGCTTGTAGTAGCGGTGGGCATCCTCGCCCAGCTCGGTTTCGCCTTCCAGCACGATCATCAGCACGGAGTCGCTGGTGAACTCGCCGAACTTCTCGCCGATGTGCTTCATCGCGATCACCGACGGCGCATCCTGCGGGGAGAGCGACACGGCGTTGCGGGCGCCGACGACCTCCAGCTGTGGCACCAGCAGGTTGGTCGCGGCGGCTGCGGCGAGCCAGAAGAAGATGATCGGGATGGCGCACGCGCGGATCAGCCGCGGGAACCAGGGGGCTTTGGCGCCGGTGGGATTGCGGTCGCCGCTCATGCCGCTTTCACCACGCAAAATGTCGCGGCGCTGTGGCCGTCGGCCCGGTGTTCGTCGCGCAGTTCGCCGTTGACGGTGATTCGACAACCCAGCTCGCGGCTGTCGCCCTGGGCCATGACGTTGGCGAACACACTCGGCTGCGTGGTGGTCAGCGTCAACGACCAGGGCAGCGAGTGGAACTGGGCCTCCCGGGACTGGGCGCGTTCGTCGACGTAGCTGACCATGCCCGACGTCGATTCGGGGCCGTAGAGCTCGTAGGTGACGTACTTCGGCACGGTAGAGACGATTTCGCCACCGGTGCCGCCGGCGACCGCCGCCCCGTCCGCGCCGAACACGCCGTGGAACCGGTAGATGACCAGCCCGCCGATCGCGGCGACCGGGACGATCACCAGCACGATCCACAGTCGCTCGAGCAGGCCTCGAAGACTTCCCGGCTTTCTCATTACGCTCATGACCATTAACCTTACGGCCGTAACGAAACGAGTGTAAAGTTAAATGGTGCCAGCTCACACTTGCGCGCGCAAGATGTTATGCCGAACGCAAGTGAGGACAACTAACAGACCGTTAGGATCACCGCGTGCCCACTCCCCCTCGTCGGCGCAATTTGCGAGGTCACGGCGCGCTGCTGCGCGACGAGATCCTGGCTGCCGCTGTTCGGGTTATCGACGGGGCGGACAGCGAAGCCGAGGTTTCGCTGCGCCGCATCGCCCGGGAGGCCGGCATCGCCGCACCTTCGGTGTACGCACACTTCGACGACTTGGAGCGGGTGCTCGAGTCAGTCGCCGAGTCGAGCTGGGTTCAGGTCTCCGACGAGATCGCCGAACACGTCCAGCGAGCCACTGACCCGCGGGAACGCCTGCTCATCGGATGTCGGGTATACGTGTCGTTCGCGCAGCGCCACCCGTTGCGCTACGCCCTGATGACCCAGGACGGTCACGCTCCGCCGGCGGCCCGCCGGGCGCTGGCCGTCGTGACCAGAGGGTTGCTGGCCTGCCGGGGGGAGACGCCGGATTCGGACTCGGATCCCGATTCGGACCGGATCGCCGCAGCGTTGTCCGTGGCACTGCACGGCGTCGCGATGCTGCATCGCACCGACGCCCCAAATCTGTGGCTCAGTGATTTCAGCACCGACGAGGTGATCGGAACACTGGTTGACGGCGCAACGTTATTGCTGTCCCAGGCGGAACCAGTCTGAGCTGAAGGTCGCTGCGGTCTGTCCTTTGCAACGGCGCGATCCCGCGTGACGTACAGGCAATTTTCATTGAATGCTCAGTTCAGGCGGCCGGGCGTTCCTCAACGATCTGGCGGCGCCCGATCGAGTCGGACTTTGGCGACGCGTCCACGGCGTGTTCCGTCGTGAGACTCCGACTCGCGGGTGGGCGTCGGCGTTTGACCTAGCCGCCGCTAGGAGCAGGGGCCGGGGCCGGCGGCCGAGGCTGCGGCACGAAGCCTTTCAATACGTCGGGCAGGCCCACCGATTGTTGCGGTACCGGCGCGCAGGTGGGTGGGCATTCGGTCAGCTGCCAGGTCTGGCAGCGGTCGGTCCGGAACGAAGTGTCGCTCGGCTCGATCAGCACGACCTGGGCTTTCTTGGTCATCGCGCTGTCGAGGGTCTTACCGCCGCCGATACGGCGCCAGTAGCAGGCCTCGCCGTCACGCGGGCCGTCGGAGCGGTAGGTGCCCGGCACGATGTCCTTGCCAACCGCGAAGGTGCCGTCGCCGTCGATCACCTGCTTAGGCGCGGGCGGGGGAGGAGGGGCCGGATCAGCCCCGGCGATCCCGGCCGCAGTCAACCAGGTTGTCAGCGCGATCGCCGTCGTCCCGGCCAGCTTCATCGATCTCATACCTAACGAAGGTACCGGGAAGGAATCGCAGGGGCCGGGGCGTCGCCGGCCGTTTACGGTTTGACGCCGACCGTGATCAGGTCCGACACGACCAGCGTCCAGGCCGGACGTGCCACGCGATGCTGGTCGGGAACGGTGAAACCGGCGTCGGTGAACAGCGTGCGCATCTCACTGGGCGTCGGCTGGCGCGCCGGGTTCCACCGAATCCCGGCCAGCGCCTTGAGCGGGTCGGATAGCCGGGGGCTCATCGCGGTGACCGCCGCCATCCCGCCCGGCGCCAACACTCGGTAGAACTCGCGCACCGCGGCCGGCTGGTTGAAGAAGTGAAACGCCGAGCTGGTGACCACCGCATCGAGCGCGCCGTCTTCGAACGGCAGCTGCTCGGCGGGCCCGGTCAGCCACTGCACGCGCGACGAGCGTTCCCGTGCCTCGTTGAGCATGCCGTCGGACATGTCCACCCCGTAGACCGCCGCCGGGGACAGCTCACGCTCGATCCGGTCGGCCAGGATGCCGGTGCCGCAGGCGATGTCGGCCACCCGGGCCGGCTGGTGCGACCGCAGCGCGGCGATCAGCTCGTCCTGGGCCGGACGGTAGACCCAACGTTGCAGAAATTGGGCGTCGTAGGCCGGAGCGGCGAAGCTCCAAAACCGGGTGACGACGTCATTGAACGCTTGGCGTGGAGCTTGAGACGACATGGTCTGAAATCTACCGGCAGCGCCCCGGCAAACGTGCTCTGAGAGGGTATAGCCATGACCGTCTGCTACCGGCATCCCGATCGGGCCACCGCGCTGCGCTGCACCCGGTGTGACCGTTACATCTGCGGGGACTGCATGCGGGGGGCAGCCGTCGGCCAGCATTGCGTGGACTGCGCGCAGGCGGGTGGCACGCCGGTGCGCCGGGCGGCGCGGCCGCGGGTCCGCGCCGCCGCGGGAACACCGGTGGTCACCTACGGGCTGATCGCGCTGAGCGTGCTGGCCTTCCTCGCGCAGTTGTCGTCGCAGGAGATCGAGTCCGAGTTGGTGCTCTGGACACCGGCGGTGGCCCACGGCCAGGTTTACCGGCTGCTGACGTCGGCGTTCCTGCATTACGGCCCGATGCACCTGCTGCTCAACATGTGGGCGCTGTACGTGGTGGGACCCGAGCTCGAGGGCCTGCTGGGTCGGGTGCGATACAGCGCGCTGTACCTGCTCAGTGCGCTGGGCGGCTCGGTTGCCGTCTACCTGTTGGCGCCGATCACCACCGCGACCGCCGGCGCTTCCGGCGCCATCTTCGGCTTGTTCGGCGCCACGCTGGTCATCGGACGCCGCCTGCGGATGGACGTCCGCGCGGTGGGCGCGGTGATCGTGGTCAACCTGATTTTCACTTTCACCATTCCGCACATCAGTTGGCAGGGACACGTCGGTGGTCTGATCACCGGAGTGCTGATCGCGTTCGCCTACGTCTACCCGCCGCAGGCGAGCCGGACCCGGATTCAGGCGGTGGCCAGCCTTGCGCTGTTGGCACTGTTCATCGCGCTGATCTGGTGGCGCACTGCCGAATTGGTCTACTGATCGCGCGCGTGTCATCCGGCTGAGACGACCGCTCGCCCCCTAAGCTTTCGGTGGTCCACCAGCGAGAGGATCGACCAATCGGCGCCAACGGCGACCAAGATGACATGAGTCGACCGGCCGGGAACCGGACTCGCCAGGCCACCTCGATGCGCACCTCGGGTAAATCCCGCTGGGTTGCGCCGGCCCCGCGTGCCGCCCGGTTGACCACTGCGCGCGCCGCCGACCGCGTTCGGCGGGAGCGACGACGCCCGGGCATTCACGCGTTGGACGGTCTGCGTGCGCTGGCCGTCGCGTTGGTGTTGGCCGACCACGGCGGCATCCCCGGACTGTCGGGTGGGTTCTTGGGTGTGGACCTGTTCTTCGTGCTGAGCGGATTCCTGATCACCTCGCTGCTCATCGACGAGCTGGGCCGGACCGGCCGGATCGACCTCACCGGTTTCTGGATCCGGCGCATCCGCCGGCTGCTGCCGGCTCTGGTGCTCATGGTGCTGACCGTCGCCATAGCCCACGAGCTGCTGCCGTCGGAGGCGGTGGTGGGACTGCGCGAGGACGCGATCGCCGCCTTCTTCTGGGTGGCCAACTGGCGGTTCGTCGCCCAACACACGGACTACTTCACCGAAGCCGGCACGCCGTCGCCGCTGCAGCACACCTGGTCGCTCGGCGTCGAGGAGCAGTACTACTTCTTATGGCCGCTGCTGCTGATCGCGATCGCGTTGCTGCTGGGGGCTCGCGCCCGGCGCCGCGGCGGGTGGGCCACCGTCGGCGGGGTGCGACTGACCGTTTTCCTGTTGGCCAGCGCAGGGGCGGCGGCTTCGGCGACGGCCGCGGAGATGCTGGCCTCAGACGCCACCCGCGATCGCGTCTACTTCGGCACCGACACTCGTGCGCAGGCCCTGCTGATCGGTGCCGCGGCCGCGGCCCTGCTGGTGGGGGACTGGCCGGCGCTCACCGCGGGCTGGTCGGTGGTGCGCACCCGCCGCGCGCTGTGGGTCGCTCGGCTGCTGCCGCTGGGTGGGCTGGCCGTACTGGCGATGGCGGCCCACCGCGCTACCGGCACGGCCGCGGAGTTCCACGGCGGCCTGCTCACGCTGGTGGCCGTCGCTGCGATCGCGGTGATCGCCCCGATCGCGCTGCATCAGAGCGGTCTGGTCGCCCGGGCGTTGGCCTGGTCGCCGCTGGTGTGGCTGGGGACGATCTCCTACGGCGTATACCTGTGGCACTGGCCGGTCTTCCTGGTCCTCAACGGCCAGCGCACCGGGTGGTCGGGGTGGGCGTTGTTCGCCGTGCGGTGCGCCGCCACGCTGCTGCTCGCGACGGTGTCATGGTGGGTCCTTGAGGAGCCGATCCGCCGCTGGCGGCCGGCGCGGGTGTCGCTGCTGCCGCTGGGGGCCGCCGTCAGCGGTACTGCGGTGGCGGTCACCGTGCTGGTGGTCCCGGTCGTCGAGCGGCCCACGGCCGAGAATGGGGTGACCCCGGATGTGGCCGCGGCGGCCGCGGTGTCTCCCTCGCCGCCTGCGCGGCTTTCGGAGTCCAAAAAGCCACCAACGCAGGCCGCGCGACGCGACCCCAACCGGCCGCGCACCGTGTCGGTGTTCGGTGATTCGATCGGCTGGACCCTGATGCACTATCTGCCGGACACCCCCGGTTACGACTTCATCGACCACACCGTCGTCGGCTGCAGCATTGTGCGAGCCGGCCCGTACCGCTGGGCCGGCAAGGTCATCGACCAGGGCAAGGAGTGCGACGGATGGCCGGCGCGCTGGACTCGGCAGGTCAAGGCCGACCAGCCCGATGTCGTGCTGTTGTTCGTCGGCCGCTGGGAAACCGTGGACCGAGTCAACGAGGGCCAGTGGTCGCACATCGGCGACCCGACCTTCGACGCCTACCTGACCGCGGAGCTGCGCCGTGCGCTCGACGTGCTGGAGTCCGCCGGCAGCCGGGTCGTGGTGACGACCGTGCCCTACAGCCGTTACGGCGAGCGGCCCGACGGCAGCCTGTGGCCTGAGGACAAACCGGAGCGCGTCGACCGCTGGAACGCCCTGCTGCGCCGGGAGGTCGCCGGGCGGGAAGCCGTCACGGTGATGGACCTGAACAAGAAGCTGGGGCCGGCCGGAACCTACACCGCCAAAGTCGACGGCATCAAGGTCCGCAGCGACGGCATTCACCTCACGCCCGAAGGGGTGAAGTGGCTGCTCCCGTGGCTGGAGGAATCGCTGAGCTGACCCTCACTGGCAAACAGCCGTGAGTGCAACGTCACACCAGTTCAGGGGTCCGAAATTAAGTTAGTTTTGCTAACGTAGTTTACATCGGCGCAGACTGCGCCCCTGAAAATCACTTTCACGAAATATCCGTTAGAGGTTCGATATGTCGACTGTTTCCACCACCGCTGACGAGGAGCAACTCGCCCGCCGCATCGCCAACCTGGTCGCCACAGACCCGCAGTTCGCCGCTGGCCGGCCCGACCCGGCCGTCGCCACCGCTGTCGAAGGACAGTCACGGCTGGCGCAGATCGCCCGGACCGTCTTCGAGGGCTACGCCGACCGGCCGGCGCTCGGGCAGCGTGCCGTCGAGTACGTCACCGATCCGGCCACCGGCCGCAGCACCGCAGCCCTGCTTCCGCGCTACGAAACCATCACCTATGGCGAACTCGGTGAGCGAGTCCGCGCCACGGCCGCCGCCCTGGCCGCCGGCGCCGTGCGGCCCGGCGACCGGGTTGCGGTGCTGGGGTTCACCAGCGTCGACTACACCGTCATCGACGTGGCGCTGGGCCAGATCGGCGCTGTTTCAGTGCCGCTGCAGACCTCAGCGGCGATCAGCACGTTGGTGCCGATCGTGACCGAGACCGAGCCCCGGGTCATCGCTGCCAGCGTTGACTCGCTGTCCGATGCGGTCGAATTGGTGCGGACGGGCCCGACCCCCACCCGCTTGGTGGTCTTCGACTACCACGAGCAGGTCGACGACCACCGCGAGGCGCTTGCCGATGCTCGGGCGCAACTGGCCGGCGTTGAGGTGGTTGTCGAGCCGCTCGCCGACCTGCTGGCCCGCGGTCGCGCTCTTTCCTTGCCGGCCCAGGCAGACTCCGGCGACGACGCCAACCCACTGGCACTGCTGGTCTACACCTCGGGCAGCACCGGCGCCCCCAAGGGTGCGATGTACCCGGAGAGCAATGTGGCCCGGATGTGGGTGCGGTCGACCAAGAACTGGTTCGGCCCGACTGCCGTCTCGATCACGCTGAACTTCATGCCGATGAGCCACATCATGGGGCGCGGCATCTTGTATGGCACCCTCGGCAACGGCGGTACCGCCTACTTCAGCGCACGCAGCGACCTGTCCACCTTCCTCGAAGACCTCGCCCTGGTTCGCCCGACCGAACTGAACTTCGTCCCCCGGATCTGGGAGATGCTCTACCAGCACTTCCGCAGCGAAGTCGATGGCGTGAGCGGAGACCGGGCCGCGGCCGAAACGCAGGTCTTGGCGCAGATGCGCGCTGAGCTGCTCGGCGGGCGGTGCGTGTTCGCGATGACCGGCTCGGCGCCGATCTCGGATGAGCTGCGGTCCTGGGTCGATCAGCTCACCGAGCAGCATGTGCTCAACGGCTACGGCTCCACCGAAGCGGGCATGGTGCTCTTCGACGGCGAAGTGCAGCGGCCGCCGGTAGTCGACTACAAGCTGGTCGACGTGCCGGACCTGGGCTACTTCGGCACCGACACCCCACACCCGCGCGGCGAACTGCTGCTCAAGACCGAGAACCTGTTCCCCGGCTACTACAAGCGGCCTGAGGTGACCGCCGAGGTGTTCGACGCCGACGGTTACTACCGGACCGGCGATGTGGTGGCCGAGATCGCACCGGACCACCTGGTCTACGTCGACCGGCGCAACAACGTGCTCAAGCTGGCCCAGGGCGAGTTCGTCACCCTGGCGAAGCTGGAGGCGGTGTTCGGCAACAGCCCGCTGGTGCGCCAGATCTACGTGTACGGCAACAGCGCTCAGCCCTATCTGCTGGCCGTGGTGGTCCCGACCCCGGAAGCTGCGGCGCGCTTCGACTCCGAGGCCGCCCTCAAGGCCGGTATCGCCGAGTCGCTGCAGCAGGTGGCCAAAGACGCCGACCTGCAGTCCTACGAAGTTCCGCGCGACTTCATCGTCGAGACTGAGCCGTTCACGCTGGAGAACGGACTGCTGACCGGGATCCGCAAGTTGGCCTGGCCGAAGCTGAAGGCGCACTACGGCGATCGCCTTGAGCGCCGCTACGCCGAGCTGGCCGAGGGGCAGGCCAGTGAGTTGAGCGAACTGCGTCATCATGGAGCGCAGCGCCCGGCGCTGGAGACCGTCAGCCGCGCCGCCGCGGCGCTGTTGGGAGCCTCGGCCGGCGACCTGGCCCCAGAGGCCCATTTCACCGACCTGGGTGGGGACTCGCTGTCGGCGCTGACATTCGGCAACCTGCTGCGTGACATCTTCGACGTCGACGTGCCGGTGGGCGTGATCGTCAGCCCGGCAAACGATTTGGCGGCGATCGCCGACTACATCACCGCCGAGCGCAACGGCTCCAAGAGGCCGACATTCGCCTCGGTGCACGGCCGGGACGCGGTCGAGGTGGCTGCGACCGACCTGACCCTGGACAAGTTCCTCGACGAGGCGACCCTGGCTGCGGCTCCGTCGCTGCCCGGCCCCTCCGAGCAGGTGCGCACCGTGCTGCTGACCGGTGCGACCGGCTTCCTGGGTCGCTACCTGGCGCTGGAGTGGTTGCAGCGGTTGGCCCCGGTGGACGGAAAACTGATCTGCCTGGTGCGGGCGAAGTCCGACGAGGATGCCCGCCGACGGCTGGACAATGTGTTCGACAGTGGAGACGAGCAGCTGCTGGCGCACTACAGCGAACTGGCCGCCAAGCACCTTGAGGTGATCGCCGGTGACAAGGGCGAAGCGAACCTTGGCCTGGACCAAGAAGTTTGGCAGCGTCTGGCGGACACCGTCGACGCGATCGTCGACCCGGCGGCGCTGGTCAACCACGTGTTGCCCTACAGCGAGCTGTTCGGCCCGAACGCGCTCGGCACCGCCGAGCTGATCCGGATCGCGCTCACCAGCAAGATCAAGCCGTTCACCTACTTCTCCACAATTGGTGTGGGCGACCAGATTCCGCTGGGCAAGTTCACCGAGGACGCCGATGTCCGGGTGATGAGTGCGGTCCGGGCGATCAACGACGGGTACGCCAACGGTTACGGCACCAGCAAGTGGGCCGGCGAGGTGCTCTTGCGTGAGGCCAACGACCTGTGCGGCCTGCCGGTCGCGGTGTTCCGCTGCGACATGATCCTGGCCGACACCAGCTACGCCGGCCAGCTGAACCTGCCCGACATGTTCACCCGGATGATGTTCAGCCTGGTTGCGGCCGGCGTGGCGCCGGGTTCGTTCTACGAACTGGGCGCCGACGGTCAGCGGCAGCGCGCGCACTACGACGGCCTTCCGGTGGAGTTCATCGCCGAGGCGTCCACCACGCTGGGGTCCTTTGCGACGGGCGGGTACACCACCTACCACGTGATGAACCCGTACGACGACGGTTTGGGGATGGACGAATTCGTCGACTGGCTGATCGAAGCCGGTTACCCGATCCGGCGGATCGCCGACTACGGCGACTGGCTGCAGCGGTTCGAGACCACGCTGCGGGCGCTGCCGGAAAACCAGCGCCAGGCGTCGCTGCTACCGCTGCTGCACAACTACCAGAAGCCGCAGCCGCCGATCTGCGGGTCGATCGCACCGACGGACAGGTTCCGGGCTGCGGTGCAGTCGGCCGGGATCGGGCCTGACCCCGAGCATCCCGACATCCCGCATGTCACGCCGGCGGTGATCGTCAAGTACGTCACCGATCTGCAGCTGCTCGGACTGCTCTGAGTGAAGCGCTGAATAGCGCTTGCTGCGAAGGGGTTTCGGGCCGGTGTTGGTCGCCGCTGTTGCGATGGCCGGCACCGCCGGAACCCGTTTGCGTTTGACGGTCCTGTATTTCGATGCCACCATGGTGGTTAATGCCACGACATGCCCGTGTGTCTCGACCGGAAGGAGGTGAGGGCGAAGTGAGTTCTAGTGACGGTCCGCATCCGTATCCGTGTTCCACGATCGATTTGTTCCTCACCGGTTCCGGCGCCTCCGCTGAAGCATTTTCAGTACCTTCCAGGGCCTGAACCACGAGTTCCGGCGACCCGTACGGGTTGCGTCGGCCGGTGAGCTTCCCGGCAGGAGAAAATCATGGCTTTCATCACCATCAGTGTTCTGGCTCTCGACGGCTCGACGGACTACCAGGCGGGCAACCGCATGGTGAGCCGGTTGCGCAGCCGCCTGGCCGCTCGTCGCGAAGTGCGTCGTGAGCAGCGCGCTCAGCGCTACGTGGCGCACATGCCCACAGCGGTGCTCGGCGCCTGCTGACGCGGTGCGTCCCAGGCCAGAGCCAAGACGGTCGTAGACGCGGCGAGTTATCGCCGCGTCTACGACTGCCTTAGGCCTTAAGTGCTAGGCCTGCACGATGATTGGGTCGCCCAGGTGCACCGAGTTGAAGTACCACGCGGCGTCGTCGGGGCTCAGGTTGATGCAACCGTGGCTGACGTTCGAATAGCCCTGCGAGCCCACTGACCAAGGGGCGGAGTGCACGTAGACACCGCTCCAGGTGACCCGAACGGCGTACTCGCCGTTGAGCAGGTAGCCCTCCGGGTCATTGAGTGGGATGCCGATGGTGCGCGAATCGAACTTGATGGTGCGCTCTTTCGACAACGCGGTGAAGGAACCGATTGGCGTGGGGCGCTTGGGTTTACCCATGGACGCAGCCATGATCCGCTGGATCTCGCCGTTGACGCTGACGGTGAAGGTGTGGTCGGAGATGTCGGCGAGTCCCACGACCGCGTCGCCGGTCTCGAAGCCCGTTGACATCCCGTGGGCGTCGACGCTGATCTTGCTGTGCGGTGACCAGTAGCCGTCCGGGACCCACTGCACGACATCGCTGCTGGTCCACTCGAAGTGGCCGGCATTATTGCCCGTGGAGTTGATGTGGATCCCACGCTCGGCGGCCGCTCGGTCCCGGACCGGTCCGTTGAATGTCACGATCACCGGGTAGGCGACCCCCACGACCGATCCGGCGGCCGGCTCAATCGCCGCGACGGCCAGCCCCCGTGCCGGCGAGCTCTGAGCTGCTTCGCTGATACCGGCCGACACCCCTACAGACCCGAGAGCCAGGGCCATCGACCCGGCAATCGCCACAATTCCCCGCCTCACATTGCGCATGCCGTCCATTGTGCCAACAGCAACGCCATCAGCGCAGGTTTAGCCGTCGTCTGACGCGGTGAGCAGGTCTCCCCAGGCCGCCTCGGTCCCGGTCGAGCCGATGGTGTGGATCGCGAACATCGACCCGCCGGCCAGTGCGATCACCACGGTGACGATTCCCAGCCGCAGCAGTGAACCGACGTTGCTACCGCGTGACATCGCCACGTGCAAGCCGGCCAGCAATACCGCAGCGACCGCCAAGCCCAACGCCATATAGAGGGCGTACTCGCCGGCGGCCATGTGCGCGTCCAACTTGGGCGACGGGGCGAACTTGCCGGTGTCGGCCAGCCACTCGCCAGCGGTGACCGTGAGCGGCGTCACCAGCAGCGTGATGGCGGAAAACGTCACGACCAGCCAGACCAATCGCCGTCGGGCCGCCGGCCACACCGCACACACGATCAGCAGGACCGCGGTCAGCGGGACCAGCGAGACCACCACGTGCAGCAGCAGGACGTGTGCGGGCAACCCGGCGATTGTCGACATGTTCGTCCTCTCTGCGGCGATCAGGCGGTGCTGGCGGCGTGCGCGGCCGCTGACTCCGACAGCGGTTCGTAACGCGCGAAGCCGCGGGTGAACGAACCGGCGCCGTGGGTCAACGATCGCAGGTCGACGGCGTACCGGATGAGCTCGGTCTGCGGTACTTCGGCCTTCACGCAGGTGCGGTCGGCCCCGACTTTATCGGTGCCCAGCACCCGGGCGCGGCGCGCGGACAGATCGCCCATCACCGCGCCGACCAGTTCGTCGGGTATCAGCACGGTGACGTCGTCGATCGGCTCGAGCAGTCGCACCGTCGCGTTGGTCGCGGCATCACGGAGGGCGGTTGCGCCTGCCATCTGGAAGGCGAAGTCCGAGGAGTCGACGCTGTGCGCCTTGCCGTCGAGCAGGGTGACCCGGATGTCGACCACCGGGTAACCGCCGCCGGCGTCGCCGGTCAGCCCGCGCTCCATCTGGGCGCGAATACCCTTCTCCACGCTGGGGATGAACTGGCGGGGAACGGCCCCGCCGACCACACGGTCGACGAACTCGAAGCCGGCGCCCTGCGTCGCCGGCTCCACCTCGATATCGCAGATCGCGTACTGGCCGTGCCCTCCGGACTGTTTGACATGACGGCCGTGGCCTTTGGCCTTGGTGGCGAACGTCTCTCGCAGCGCCACCCGCAGTCCGACGGTGTCGACCGATACCGCATAGCGGTGGGCCAGTGCGTCAAGCACGATCCCGGAGTGTGCTTCGCCCATGCACCACAGCACGGTCTGATGGGTCTCCGGGTTCCGCTCGATGCGCAGGCTGGGATCCTCGGCGGCCAGCCGGGCCAGCCCGACCGCGAGCTTGTCCTCGTCGGTCTTGGCGTGCGGGATGACCGCCACGGGCAGCAGCGGATCCGGCATCGACCACGGTTTGCACACCAGGGGTTCGTCCTTGCCGGACAACGTGTCTCCGGTCTCAGCGTGGCTCAGGCGGCCGACGGTACAGATGTCCCCGGCCATCACGACCGCGGCAGGGCGTTGTTGTCTGCCCAGCGGAAACGCCAGGTTCCCGATCCGATCGTCTTCGTCGTGGTCGCAGCGGCCGGTCCCATCGCCGAAGAAAGCCGCGCAATGACCGCTGACATGGATTCCGCTGTCGGGCTTGATGGTTCCGGAGAACACTCGCACCAGGCTGACCCGGCCGAGGTAGGGGTCCGATGTCGTCCGGACGATTTCGGCCAGCAGTGGCCCGTCCGGGTCGCAACTGAGCCCGGTGCGCGCCACGCCATTCGGGTTGAACACCTCAGGAAGCAGATGCTCCGGCGGCGAGGGGAAGCCGGTCGTGATGACCTCAAGCAGTTCGGGAATGCCGGTGCCGGTGACGCTGCATGCCGGGATGACCGGGCACAGGCAACCGCGCGCTAGGACCTGTTTCAAGGCCCACTCCAGATCGGCGGTGAGCACCGCCGGGTCGATCTGTTCTCCGCCCAGGTAGCGGTCCAGCAGCGACTCGTCCTCCGATTCCTCGATGATCGCCTCGATCAGCGCGCCACGCTGCTGCTCGGCCTCGGGCGGCGGTTCCGCCGCCAACAGATCGATCAGCGCGGCGCCTTCGGCGGGCGCGGGTAGATAGAGCGGCAGCACGGTATCGCCGAACGCCGCCTGGGCGGCGGCCAGGCGGGCCGGAAAGTCGGCCCGTGCGTGGTCCAGCTTCGTGACGACGACCGCGCGCGGCATAGCCACCCGGCTGCACTCCTGCCACAGCGCGGCGGTCGCGTCGTCGACGTCTTCGTTGGCTGCGATCACGAACAGTGCACAGTCGGCGGCCCGCAGCCCGGCGCGCAGTTCTCCCACGAAGTCGGCGCAGCCCGGGGTGTCGATCAGGTTGACCTTGACATCGTTGTGTGCCAGCGAGGCACACGCGACACCGACCGAACGCTGCTGACGGAGCTCCGCGTCGTCGTAGTCGCAGACCGTGCTGCCGTCGGCGATGCAACCGGCTCGAGGCAACACCCCCGCGGCCACCAACATCGCCTCGACCAGAGTGGTCTTCCCGGAGCCGGGTGGACCGACCAGAACGACATTGCGGATGGCGGCCGGCGTGGCCGCGATCGGGGCAGCAGCGCCGCCTCGCGAAGTCCCGGTCTTGTCTGCCATGGCAGCCTCCTCCGCAGTTCAGCCTTCCCTCAACGGGCGCTGAGCACAAGAGTTGCGCCGCGGTGACGGTGCCCTGCCGGCATATAGCGTTTGCCAGGGGGAATTGCGGTTCCGGTAAGCTGGGCATTCTTGTTTCGCGAGTCCAACGTCTGCGACGTCCCGGGACGTGCCGGGGCGAAGCCGCCTGGACCGTGACCCTGACTGCAGGAGGTATGACGTATGAGCAGAGCGCATCGCCCCGGACGGTGGCGGCTGCTCAGCGTGATGACCACGGCGGTCGCCACCGCGGGGCTGGTGGCGGTGCCGGCTCAGGCGTCGCCCACTATGCCCGCTCCTCCGCTCGACCCGTCGGCGATGGTTGCTCAGGTCGCTCCCGCGGTGGTCAACATCGACGCCCAGATGGGTTATCAGAGCGCAGTCGGCGCCGGTACCGGCATCGTGTTGGACCCCGGCGGCGTGGTGCTGACCAATAACCACGTCATCGCCGGCGCCACCGGGCTCACGGCGGTCTCGGTCGCCAACGGCCAGACCTACGAGGTCGACGTGCTCGGCTTCGACCGCAGCCACGACGTCGCGGTGCTGCAGTTGCGCGGCGCCGACGGGCTGCCCGCTGCCAACATCGGCAACTCCTCGCGGGTCGCCATCGGCGACCCGGTGGTCGCGATGGGCAATGCCGGCGGCCACGGCGGCACGCCGAGTGCGGTGCCCGGACGCGTCATCGGTCTGAACCAGACCGTTTCCGCAGCCGACGAGCTGACCGGCAGCACCGAGACTTTGACCAACATGATCAAGGCCGACACCGCGATCCGTCCGGGTGACTCGGGCGGTCCGATGGTGAACGCCGCCGGCCAGGTGATCGGAATGAACACCGCGGCGTCGGACAACTACAAGTTCGCCCAGCCCGGCGGCGAAGGGTATGCGATCCCGATCGACCAGGCGATGGCCATCGCCGGCCAGATCCGGGCCGGCATCTCGTCGAACACCGTGCACATCGGTGAGACGGCATTCATGGGTGTCGGCGTGGTCGACAGCAACGGCGGCGCACGGGTCGCCCAGGTGCTCGACGGCACCCCCGCTGCGGGCAGTGGTATTGCCCGCGACGACATCATCACCTCGGTCAACGGCCGGCCGGTGAACTCGGCCACCGACCTGACCGACGTACTCGACCAGCGCCACCCGGGCGACAGCGTCACGCTTACGTGGCGTAACCCGGGCGGCGGCGAACACAGCGCCACCGTGACCCTGGTTCCAGGTCCGGTCGGCTGACGCACTTAGGCGCGTGTGCTAGATAAACGTTATGGCAGTGAAGCAAGACTGTCGTGGGTTCTTGCTGGGCTGGCCGGTGTGCTGGCTGCCACGGCCTACACCCATTCCGAGGGCTACTTCGTCACCTTCATGACCGGCAACGCCGGGCGCGCGGCGCTGGGCTTGTTCACCGACAGCCAGTGGATGTCGATTTCGGCCGCAGCCCTGTTGGTGTCCTTCATCTCCGGCGTGGTGATCGCCTCGCTGTGCCATCGCCACGTTTGGCGCAGCCGGCCACACGGCGCGTTGCGGTTGACCGCGGTGTCGCTGCTGGCCGCGACCGTGACCGACTGGATCGAGGGCGGGCCCGCGCTGCCGGTGCCCCTGCTGCCGATTCTGCTCGTCGCGTTCGGGGTGGGTGCGCTGAACACCACATTCGTCCGTGACGGCGAAGTGTCGATTCCCCTGAGCTACGTGACCGGCACCGTGGTGAAGCTGGGACAAGGCATCGAGCGCCACATCAGCGGCGGATCCATTCACGACTGGTTCTTCAACTTCATGCTGCTGACCGGCTACATCTCGGGCGCGGTGGTCGGTGGCATTATCAGCGTGTTCGTCGGTGGTACCTGGATGCTGGCTACCGCCACCGCCATCTGCCTGATGGCCACCTGGTACAGCCATCGTTATGTCGACCGCCGCGGGTTGTGGCGCTGACGGCTCACCCGCTTTAGGCGCACACCGGTTTCCCTTCTCCTACAAACACGTCGGCGGCAGTGCTGGATTGCACTGCCGCCGACGTGTTGGGGGGTCGATCAGGTCGGGTCGATGCCCACGCCCAGGGTGCGCTGGATGTCGGCCTTCATCGCGACCAGCTGCTGGTTCCAGTACGGCCAGTCATGGGTGCCGTCGGCCGGGAAGTTGAAGACCCCGTTGTTGCCGCCGGCGGCGGTGTAGTTCTGCTGGAACGTCTTGTTGGTGCTCAGTGTCATGCCCTCCAGGAACTTGGCGGGCAGGTTGTCGCCGCCGAGCTCGCTGGGCGTGCCGTTGCCGCAGTAGATCCAGATTCGGGTGCGGTTGGCCACCAGTCGCGGGATCTGCACCATCGGGTCGTTGCGCTTCCATGCCGGGTCGGACGACGGACCCCACATGTTGGAGGCGTTGTAGCCGCCGGCGTCACTCATGGCCATCCCGATCAAGGTCGGCCACCAACCCTCGGACGGGTTCAGGAAGCCGGAAAGTGCTGCCGCGTAGGGGAACTGCTGCGGGTAGTAGGCGGCCAGTGTCAGCGACGAGCTGCCCGCCATCGAGAGGCCGACGACGGCGTTGCCGAACGGTGACACGCTCTTGTTGGCCTGCAGCCAGGTCGGCAGCTCCCGGCTCAGGAAGGTCTCCCACTTGTAGGTCTGGCAGCCGGCTTTACCGCACGCGGGCTGGTACCAGTCGGAGTAGAAGCTGGACTGCCCGCCCACCGGCATGATCACCGACAACCCGGACTGGTAGTACTCCTCGAACGCCGGGGTGTTGATGTCCCAGCCGTTGAAGTCGTCCTGGGCGCGTAGGCCGTCCAGCAGGTAGACGGCGTGGGTGCCGCCGGGCTGGAACTGCACCTTGATCTCCCGGCCCATCGCCGCAGACGGCACCTGGAGGTACTCCACCGGCAGGCCCGGGCGGGAGAACGCTGACGCGTTACCCGCACCGCCGACAGCCCCGACGAGGCCGCTCAGCAGCGCGGCCCCCACCGCCGCGACCATCAGCCGGCGCGGTAGCCGACTGGCCGCGTTACGTAACTTCTCAACGCTCTTCATAGCTCTTGTCCCATCCCAATGTCGTGCGGTCTAGCCCTTCTGAACGGAGTCAAACACGGGTCGGAGCCGTGTCCTGTTCGCCGCCACGGGTTTTCATATCGCGGTTCGGCAACGATTGAGATTCAGCGCGGACTCGCCACCGGCCGGGGTGGGTGTTTTGGTAGGCATATAGTCGACGTAATCATCGACGAAGGGCAGGTCATGCAGGCCAGTGCTGCGCAGGCGCCCGGGCCGCTGGCCGGGGTGCGCGTCATCGAGATCGCCAGCTTCGTCGCCGTCCCGCTCGCTGGAATGACGCTGGCACAACTGGGCTGCGACGTGGTGCGGATCGACCCGGTCGGCGGTGCGGCCGACTACCGGCGCTGGCCTGTCACCGATGACGGCACCTCGATCTACTGGACGGGCCTTAACAAGGGTAAGCGCTCCGTGGTCGCCGATCTGCGCGCGCCCGAGGGGCAGCGTGTGGTGCAGCAATTGATCGCCGACAGCGGTGTGCTGATTACGAATATGGCTGGCCGACAGTGGCTTTCCTACGAAACGCTGGTGTCGCAGCGTCCCGACCTGATCCACCTCGAGGTGCTCGGACGCGCCGACGGCTCCACAGCGGTGGATTACACCATCAACGCCGGTGTCGGTTTTCCGCTGGTCACCGGACCCAGCGATCACGCCGCCCCGATCAACCACGTGCTGCCGGCCTGGGATATCGCCTGCGGGCTGCACGCCGCGCTGGCGGTGTCCGCCGCGTTGCACCGTCGCGACCACACCGGCGAGGGCTGCCGGATCCGGCTGGCACTGGAGGACGTGGCGCTGGGCACCGCCAGCGCCCTGGGTTTCCTCACCGAGGCCATGGTGAACGGCGACCGCCGCGAACGTATCGGCAACGCGGTCTACGGGCAGTACGGGCAGAGCTTCGCCAGCGGTGACGGAGCGGCGTTCATGGTCGTCACGCTGACAGATCGACACTTCCGAGACCTTGCCGAGCTGACCGGATCAACGAAAGTACTTGCGGCACTGTCTCAAGCGCGAGGAATCGACTTCGGCGACGAAGGACAGCGCTATCGTCACCGCGACTTGCTGACCGGGCTGTTCAGTGGCTGGTTTGCCGAGCGGCCGGCGGCGCAGATCGAAGCCGCCCTGGCAGGGACGTCGCTGCTGTGGGACCGGTACCGCAGCTTTGCCGAGGTGGCTGCCGATGAGCGCCTACGCGACAACCCGATGTTCGCCACGCTGCATCAGCCCCGGGTGGGGGAGTACTTGGCGGCCGGGCTGCCCGCGTCGATCGACGGCGCCCACCCGCCCGCCGTCGCGGCACCTGCGCTGGGCGCCGACACCGAGCAGGTGCTGGCCGCCCGGCTGGGTCTGAGCACCGACGAGATCGACCGGCTGCGCCAAAGCGGCGCGGTGGCAACGGATTAGTAAAGGAGCGGGACCAAGTGCGCACTTTCGCATCGATCGATGAACTTGCCGCATGCCAGGGCCAGGTGATCGGGCACAGCGACTGGGTGACCATCACCCAGGACGCCGTCAACCTGTTCGCCGACGCAACGGGTGACCATCAGTGGATTCACGTCGACCCCGAGCGTGCGGCCACCGGACCCTTCGGCACCACGATCGCTCACGGGTACATGACCCTGGCCATGCTGCCGCAGCTGATGGCGCAGATCAGCCGCCTCGATGGGGTCAAGTTGGCGATCAACTACGGACTGAACAAGGTGCGCTTCCCGGCGCCGGTGCCGGTCGGCTCCAAGATCCGGGCCGAGACCTCCCTGGTCGAGGTCGCCGATGTGGGCGGTGGTGCCCACCAGGTGACCTTCTCGACCACGGTGTCTATCGATGGCAGCGCCAAGCCGGCCTGCGTCGCTGAGAGTGTCGTGCGCTACGTGCTCTGAGTTCGGCCCGGCTTCGCGTCCCGCCCCCGGGGTCGGGACGCGAAGTAGTGCGCGACGATCGCGGCGATCTGTAGGAATCGGCGGCGGGTTGCCGGTGCCATCTCGCTCATCACGTCGATGACCCCGCCCGGGCGCAGGTGCGGGTCGAAGGGCACCTCAACGACCGCCTGGCCGTGCTGCAGGAACTGCGCCGTCAATGCGGAGCGGGTGCGGCGGTCGGCATGGCCGTCGGAGTCGTTGAGCACCACCACGGTGCGCTGCAGCAGCCCACCCTGGCCGCGGTCGGCCAGCCATTCCATGGTCTTGGCGGCCGCGCCGGCACCGTCCGCCCACGGCGAAGAGACCACGATCAGGGCGTCCAGGTCACGCAGGGCCTCCTGGGTCACCGGCGAGTCCATCGTCGAACCACAATCGATGATCGAGATGGTGAAGTGCCGGTCCAGGCGCAGCGCAGCCTCCCGGTACAACGCCGCGTCAAGGATCCGGCGACTTCCCGCGGCGGGCTCGCCCACCAGGACGTAGAGCCCCGCCGCGTTGGCGCCGACCCGGCTGCTGATGTCGGCGAACGACTGCATGCTCTGATCGGCGGCCAGATCCCAGTAGGAGCTGGTGGCGCGCGGGTCAATGCGGCTGCCGAGCCGGCCGAACGCGGTGTCGGCGTCCACGGCCACTACGTGGTCGGCCCGGCGCAGTGCGGCGAACACTGACCCGACGCTGGCCGCCACGGTCGTCTTGCCGACCCCGCCCTTTCCGAGTACGCCGACTTTGTAGCTTCCGTTGGGCAGGGATCGGATGGCCACCTGGTAGGCCATTTCTTCCCGCTCGGCCGGTGACGGGCCCAGGTTGACCAACCCCAGCGTCGCGGACAGGACCATGCGCCGCCAGCCACGGGCCGGCTGCGGCCGCGGCATGGGGGCCGGCAGTGGGGGTTGCGGCGGTTGCTGCGGCGGTTGCTGCTGGGGAGGCGGCGTCCAGGGTCCCGGCTGTTGCTGCTGCGGCGGCATCCGCTGCCGCAGAAAGTCGTCGTCTGCGTTCATCGGCTCCTCGAGGCATACGGCGGCGGTACGGCCAGGTGGCCCAACAACCGCAGCCTAGTCGTGGAGGCGCCGATCTACCGTGAGCCAGCCCGAGAAGCGCGAGTCGGGCTGGCTCACCGGTCAGCAGTCGTAATAGAGGGCGAACTCGTAGGGGTGCGGACGCAGGTTGACGGGGGTGATCTCGTTGTCCCGCTTGTAGCTGATCCAGGTCTGGATCACGTCCGGGGTGAAAACCCCACCTTCGGTGAGGTATTCGTGGTCGGCCTCGAGGTTGTCCATCACCTCGGCCAGTGTGGTGGGGGCCTGTGAGATCGCCGCCGCCTCGTCGGCCGGCAGGTCGTAGAGGTCCTTGTCGACCGGCGCGGCCGGTTCGATCTTGTTCTTGATGCCGTCGATGCCGGCCATCAACATGGCCGAGAACGCCAGGTAGGGGTTGCCGGAGGAGTCCGGGCAGCGGAACTCCAGCCGCTTGGCCTTGGGGTTGGTGCCGGTGATCGGGATGCGCACGCAGGCCGAACGGTTGCGCTGGCTGTAGACCAGGTTGATCGGTGCCTCGTAACCCGGAACCAGTCGCTTGTAGGAGTTGATGGTGGGGTTGGTGAACGCCAGCAGCGACGGCGCGTGGTGCAGGATGCCGCCGATGTAGTGCCTGGCGGTGTCGGACAGTCCGGCATAGCCGATCTCGTCGTAGAACAGCGGCTCACCGTCCTGCCATACCGACTGGTGCACGTGCATACCTGAACCGTTGTCCCCGAAAAGCGGTTTGGGCATGAAAGTAACCGTCTTGCCGTGCGCCCAGGCGGTGTTCTTGATGATGTATTTGAACAACATCAGATCGTCAGCGGCATGCAGCAGGGTGTTGAACTTGTAGTTGATCTCCGTTTGCCCGCCGGTGCCGACCTCGTGGTGGCCGCGTTCGACGGTGAATCCGGCGTTGGTGAGGTTGGTCGACATTGCGTCGCGCAGATCAACGTATTGATCGGTCGGCGCGACCGGGAAATAGCCGCCCTTGGGGCGAACCTTATATCCGAGGTTGGGGCTGCCGTCGGCTTCGGTTGTGCGGCCGGTGTTCCACCAGCCGGCGACCGAATCCACTTTGTGGAAAGAGCCGTTGATCTGTGAGTCGAAGCTCACGGAGTCGAAGATGTAGAACTCGGCTTCGGCGCCGAAGTAAGCGGTGTCGGCGATGCCGGTGCTGGTGAGGTAGCTCTCGGCCTTGCGCGCGATGTTGCGCGGGTCGCGAGAATAGGGCTCCCGAGTGAACGGGTCGTGGACGAAAAAGTTGAGGTTCAGCGTCTTTGCGGCCCGGAACGGATCGATGCGGGCGGTTTCCGGGTCGGGCAGCAGCAGCATGTCCGACTCATGGATGGACTGGAAGCCGCGGATCGACGAACCGTCGAAGGCGAGCCCATCCTCGAACACACTTTCATCGAACGCTTCCGCCGGGATCGAGAAATGCTGCATAACCCCCGGCAGGTCGCAGAATCGAATGTCGACGTACTCGACTGACTCGTCGGCGACGAGCTTGAAAATGTCGGCGGCCATATTGGTCTCCTTCGCGTGCAGACAGCCAAACGATAGGCAGCCCACATTTCCTGGACATCATCCAGTTATTGCGTTGGCGTAACACAAACCTCACCGCAAGCTCGCTGTCCAGCGAACTAGCGTGTTTGCTAGGTCGGGGTATATCGTGGCGTTGCCTGTGAGAGTTTTCAGGCAGGAACGCCGTTCAACGTCGCACGGACCAACCCCCTTGACCGCTTGTCCATATCGGGCAACGGGCAAGGACGTGCGAAGGGTCAGGTGACTCAGGTGGCGATGGCACCCAGTCGGGTGGGGCTCTACAACCCCGCGTTCGAACATGACGCGTGTGGGGTGGCCATGGTGGTCGATATCCATGGTCGGCGCAGTCGCGACATCGTCGATAAGTCGATTACGGCGCTACTCAACCTGGAGCATCGCGGCGCTGCCGGAGCCGAACCCAACAGCGGTGACGGCGCTGGGATCCTGATCCAGATTCCGGATCTATTCCTGCGTGCCGTAACCGATTTCGATCTTCCGCCCGAGGGCAGCTACGCCACCGGGATCGCATTTCTGCCGCAGTCGGCCAAAGAGTCGGCGGCAGCTTGTGTCGGCATGGAGAAGATCGTCGAGGCCGAGGGCCTCCAGGTGCTCGGCTGGCGCGAGGTGCCGATCGACGACTCGTCGTTGGGCGCGCTGGCTCGAGATGCGATGCCGACCTTCCGGCAGCTTTTCATCGGCGGTGCTTCCGACATGGCTCTGGAGCGCCGGGCCTACGTGGTGCGCAAGCGCGCCGAACATGAGCTGGGCAGCAAGGGGCCGGGCCAGGATGGACCGGGTCGGGAATCCGTCTATTTCCCAAGCCTTTCCAGCCGGACCATGGTGTACAAGGGCATGTTGACCACGCCGCAGCTCAAGGCGTTCTATCCCGACCTGGCCGACGAGCGGATGCAGAGCGCACTGGGCCTCGTGCATTCGCGGTTCTCCACCAACACGTTCCCGTCGTGGCCGTTGGCTCACCCGTTCCGGCGTATCGCACACAACGGTGAGATCAACACGGTCACCGGCAACGAGAACTGGATGCGCGCCCGGGAGGCGCTGATCCGCACCGACGTCTTCGGCTCCGAGGGCGGCCACCGTAGCGCCGACAAGCTGTTCCCGATCTGCACGCCGGGCGCCTCCGACACCGCCCGGTTCGACGAGGTGCTCGAACTGCTGCATCTGGGCGGCCGCAGCCTGCCGCACGCGGTGCTGATGATGATCCCGGAGGCCTGGGAACGGCACGAAAGCATGGATGGGCCTACCCGCGCTTTTTATGAGTACCACGACTCGCTCATGGAGCCCTGGGATGGCCCGGCCTCGATGACCTTCACCGACGGCACCGTGGTGGGTGCCGTGTTGGACCGCAACGGCCTGCGGCCGTCGCGTATTTGGGTCACCGAAGACGGGCTGGTGGTGATGGCGTCCGAGGCCGGTGTTCTCGACCTGGACCCCGCTACGGTGGTGCACCGACAGCGGCTGCAGCCGGGCAAGATGTTCCTGGTGGACACCGCCGCCGGGCGGATCATCTCCGATCGTGAGATCAAGTCGACGCTGGCCGCCGAACGGCCGTACCAGCAGTGGATCGATGAGTGCCTGATCGGAATCGGCGAGCTGCCCCCCGGCGATGCACCCCGGATGGAACGTCACCGGGTCCTGTTGCGGCAGCATATGTTCGGCTACACCTACGAAGAGCTCAACCTGGTGCTCGCGCCCATGGCGCGCTCCGGCGCTGAGCCCATCGGCTCCATGGGCACCGACACCCCGGTGGCGGTGCTCTCGGCGCGACCGCGGCTGCTGTTCGACTACTTTCAGCAGCTGTTCGCCCAGGTCACCAACCCGCCGTTGGACGCCATCCGCGAAGAGGTGATCACCAGCCTGCAAGGTGCGCTGGGCCCGGAAGGCGACCTGCTCAACACCGGTGAACCCACCTGGCGGCAGATCGTGCTGTCCCAGCCGATCCTGAGCAACTCCGAGCTGGCGAAGCTGCTGAAATTGAGCCCGGAACAGCGGATCGGTTCCCGGGGCCCGCACGGGTTGTCCACGGCCGTTATCAGCTGCCTCTATCCGCCCGCGGCGGGCGGTGCCGGGTTGCGCGCGGCGCTCAAGCAGGTGTGCGCCCGGGCCTCGGAGGCGATCGCCGAGGGTGCCAGCTTCTTGGTGATCTCCGACCGGGAATCCGACGAGACGATGGCCCCCATTCCGTCACTGCTGGCCACCGCGGCGGTGCATCACCACTTGGTCGCCGAGCGGACCCGCACCAAGGTGGGCCTGGTGGTGGAGTCCGGCGACGCCCGCGAGGTGCACCACATGGCGGCGCTGATCGGGTTCGGCGCCGCCGCGGTCAACCCGTATCTGGCGTTCGAGTCCGTCGAGGACATGCTCGACCGGGGCCTGATCGAAGGCCTCGATCGCGACAAGGCGTTGGCCAACTATGCCAAGGCCGCCGGCAAGGGCGTGCTGAAAGTCATGTCCAAGATGGGGATCTCGACGCGGGCGTCCTACACCGGGGCGCAGCTGTTCCAGCCGATCGGTATCTCGCAAGACGTTCTCGACGAGTACTTCACCGGCCTGTACTGCCCGATCGGTGGGATCACCCTCGACGACGTCGCCGCTGATGTCGCCGCCCGCCACGCGCTGGCCTACCTGGATCGCCCAGAAGAGCGGGCGCACCGCGAACTGCCGGTGGGCGGGGAGTACCAGTGGCGCCGTGAGGGCGAACACCACCTGTTCAACCCGGAGACGGTGTTCAAACTGCAGCACTCCACCCGTTCGGGCCAGTACACCGTCTTCAAGGAGTACACCAAGCTGGTCGACGACCAGAGTGAACGCCTGGCCACGCTGCGTGGTTTGTTGCGGTTCAAGGCCGGGGAGCGGCCACCGGTTCCGCTGGAGGAGGTGGAACCGGCCACCGAGATCGTCAAACGGTTCGCGACCGGCGCGATGAGTTACGGCTCGATCTCTGCCGAGGCACACGAAACCCTGGCGATCGCGATGAACCGGATCGGCGGCCGTTCCAACTGCGGTGAGGGCGGCGAGCATGCCAGCCGCTTCCTACCCGACGCCGACGGCTCCTGGCGGCGTAGCGCGATCAAGCAGGTCGCCTCGGCGCGTTTCGGCGTGACGAGCGAATACCTGGTCAACTGCACCGACCTGCAGATCAAGATCGCGCAGGGGGCCAAGCCCGGAGAGGGTGGTCAGCTGCCGGGCAACAAGGTGTACCCGTGGATCGCCGAGGTTCGGCATGCCACCCCGGGTGTCGGGCTGATCTCTCCGCCCCCGCACCACGACATCTACTCGATCGAGGACCTCAAGCAGCTGATCCACGACCTGAAGAACGCCAACCCGGAAGCCCGCATCCATGTGAAGCTGGTCGCCGAGAACGGTGTCGGAACGGTGGCGGCGGGAGTGTCCAAGGCGCACGCCGACGTGGTGTTGATCTCCGGCCATGACGGGGGCACCGGGGCGGCGCCGTTGACCTCGCTCAAGCACGCCGGAGCGCCGTGGGAGTTGGGGCTGGCCGAAACCCAGCAGACCTTGCTGCTCAACGGACTTCGGGACCGGATCGTGGTGCAGGTGGATGGCCAGCTCAAGACCGGGCGCGACGTGGTGATCGCGGCGCTGCTGGGAGCCGAGGAATTCGGCTTCGCCACCGCGCCGTTGGTGGTGTCGGGCTGCATCATGATGCGGGTCTGTCACCTGGACACCTGCCCGGTGGGCGTGGCAACTCAGAACCCGGAATTGCGTGAACGGTTCAGCGGACAACCGGAGTTCGTCGAGAACTTCTTCTGGTTCATCGCCGAAGAGGTGCGCGAGTACCTTGCGGCCTTGGGATTCCGCACCATCAACGAGGCAGTCGGGCAGGTGAATGCGCTGGATACCACGCTGGCCCGCGCGCACTGGAAGGCCCACAAGCTCGACCTCGGGCCGGTCCTGCATGAACCGGAGTCAGCGTTCATGAACCAGGACCTGTACTGCACCTCCGGTCAGGATCACGGTCTAGACAAAGCCTTGGACCAGCAGCTGATCGTTATGAGCCGTGAGGCGCTCGATGCGGGCACCCCGGTCAAGTTCACCAGTGCGATATCAAACGTGAACCGGACCGTCGGCACCATGCTCGGCTATGAGGTCACCAAAGCCTATGGTGCCCAGGGGTTGCCGAATGGAACCATTGACATCACCTTCACCGGGTCGGCCGGCAACAGCTTCGGGGCATTTCTGCCGCCGGGGATAAACCTGCGGGTCTTTGGCGACGCCAACGACTACGTCGCCAAGGGGCTGTCCGGTGGCCGGATCGTGGTCCGCCCCCCGCTGGATGCGCCCGACGGCTACGTCGCGGAGGAAAACATCATCGGCGGCAACGTGATTCTGTTCGGCGCCACGTCCGGCGAGGTGTTCCTGCGCGGGGTGGTCGGGGAACGGTTCGCAGTCCGCAACTCCGGTGCGATAGCAGTGGTCGAGGGAGTCGGCGACCACGGCTGTGAGTACATGACCGGGGGCAAAGTGGTGGTGCTGGGCCCGACCGGGCGCAATTTCGCCGCCGGGATGTCCGGGGGCGTGGCCTACGTCTACGACCCGGACCGGCAGCTGGGCGACCGGCTGAACACCGAGATGGTGGACCTGGACACATTCGACGATTTCGACGCCGACGATGTGGCCTGGCTGCGTGACGTGCTGGCGGCTCACGCCGCCGCCACCGACTCGGTACCCGCCCGCGCGATCCTGGCCGATTGGGCCAACCGCGGAAGGGACTTCGTCAAAGTGATGCCGCGCGACTACCGGCGGGTGCTCGTCGCGGTCGCCGAGGCGAAAGCCAGTGGCACAGATCCTGAGGAGGCAATTATGGCGGCGGCTCATGGCTGACCCGAGAGGATTCATGACCAACACCCAGCGCATCCTGCCGTTGCGCCGTCCGGTCTCCGAGCGGGTGAGCGACTGGAACGAGGTGTATCAGGATTTCGCCGAAGACACCTTGCGCCAGCAGGCGGGACGCTGCATGGACTGCGGTATCCCGTTCTGCCACCATGGCTGTCCGCTGGGCAACCTCATCCCGGAGTGGAACGACTTGGTACGCACCGGGCGCTGGCGTGAGGCGTTCGACAGGCTGCACGCCACGAACAACTTCCCGGACTTCACCGGCCGGCTCTGCCCCGCGCCATGTGAACCGGCCTGTGTGCTGGGCATCAACCAGCCGCCGGTGACCATCAAGCAGGTCGAGTACGAGATCGTCGAACGCGGCTTCGCCGAAGGCTGGGCGCAACCGATCCCACCCACGGTCCGCACCGGGAAGTCGGTCGCGGTGGTGGGCTCGGGGCCGGCCGGACTGGCCGCTGCCCAGCAACTCACCCGGGGCGGGCACGCGGTGACGGTCTTCGAGCGCGATGACCGCATCGGTGGTCTGCTGCGTTACGGCATACCGGAATTCAAGATGGAGAAGCGAATTCTGGACCGGCGGCTGGAGCAGATGGCCGGCGAGGGAACGACGTTCAAGACGGGCGTGAATGTCGGGGTAGATCTGACCGTCGAGCAGCTGCGCGAAGACTTCGACGCTGTTGTGCTGGCCGGAGGGGCCACCGCCTGGCGAGACCTGCCGATCCCGGGCCGGGAGCTCGAGGGCATCCATCAGGCGATGGAGTACCTGCCGTGGGCGAACCGGGTGCAGGCCGGCGACCTGGCTGAGCCGCCGATCACCGCGCACGGCAAGAAAGTCGTCATCATCGGCGGCGGTGACACCGGCGCCGACTGCCTGGGCACGGTGCACCGCCAGGGCGGGACGTGCGTGCACCAGTTCGAGATCATGCCGCGTCCGCCGGAGATCCGTGATCCGTCCACCCCGTGGCCGACCTACCCCTTGATCATGCGGACCACGTCCGCGCACGAAGAGGGCGGTGATCGGGTGTTCTCGGTCAACACCGAGGAATTCACCGGCCGTGACGGTCGGGTGACCGGGTTGCGGGCCCACGAAGTGCGCCGCCGCAACGGCAGCTTCGAGAAGGTCGACGGTACCGACTTCGAACTCGAAGCCGACCTGGTGCTGCTCGCAATGGGATTCGTCGGGCCGGAGCGTTCGCCGCTGCTGGCCGATCTGGGTGTGGAGTTCACCGAACGCGGCAGTGTGGCGCGTGATGCGGACTACGCCACCGCGGTGCCGGGTGTCTATGTCGCCGGCGACATGGGCCGCGGTCAATCCCTCATCGTGTGGGCAATCGCCGAGGGGCGCGGTGCCGCGGCGAGCGTGGACCGGTACCTGATGGGCCGCACCGCATTGCCCTCGCCGATCACCGCGACCGCGGCGCCGCTTCGCTGAGCCGAGCAGCCCGCATTCAGCTCGCGGCGTTACGACGCGGTGCGAGAAGGATGCGGGCTGCCAGGTCGAGCAGGTAGCCGAGAACGCCGATCACCGCGATCACCGCGACCACCTGGTCGTAGGCGAGCTGGTCGCGGGCGTTGAGGATCTGATATCCCAGACCCGATCGCACGCCTAGCATTTCGGCGGGCACCAGCACCACCCAGGCGATGCCCAGCGCCAGGCGCAGACCGTTCTGCACCGGCACTCGGACCGCCGGCAGCACTACGGCGGTCAACTGCTCGAACCGGCTGGCGTGCAACGACCGCGCGACATGCAGATAGCCCGGGTCGATCGCATGGACTCCGGCGACCGTTCCGAGCAGCACCGGCCAGACCGCTGCGGCGGCGATCAGGAAGATCACCGGCTGGCTGCCGATGCCGAACACCGCCACGATGATCGGGGTCCACGACAGCGGAGAGATCATCCGCAGGAACGCCACAACCGGTCCGGCCGCCCGCTCCGCGGTGCGGCTCAAGCCGATGAGCAGGCCCGTCGGGATGCCGACCAGCGCAGCGATCAGCAGGCCGATCAGCAGACGGTAGAGGCTCACGGCAGTGTCAGACACCAGCACGCCCCGACCGATCAGGTCCACCAGTGCCGCAACGACGTGCTGCGGTGCCGTTTGTCGCAGCAGCGACTGCGGGGCGCAGAGCACCGAAGTCGCCGCCCACCACAGCGCGATGGCCACGCTCACGCTGACGACCGGGGGCCAGACCCGGGGCCACCACGCAGACCGGGTGCCGGCTTCGGCGCCTGGGGGCCGCTGGTCATTGGGCTGCACGGCGATGGTGGTCATGAGGCGTGTACCTGTTCTTCGCGGGTCAATGATGCGGCCAAGCCGAACGCTGCGGGTCCGCCGTGTTGCGCCAGGGCGGACCGCACGAACTGGTCGTCGACGAGGTCCGCGTGCACCCGGGCGGGATCCAGCCGCTCCAGGAAGCGGCGATCGCCGTCGATGACCGTCTCACCCATGGCTTCTACGAGGCGGTCCGTGAAGCTGGCAAAGGGAAACGGGGTAAAGCCCAGCCGTTGCGGCTGCCAGTCCGGATGCGCCAGCGGATACGGGGGATCGGGATAGGTCAGCGCCAGCTGCACCGCCGGCACCGGTTGGGGCAGGTAGTGGCCCCCGCCAAGGGCCTTGGCGGCCTTGACTCGATCGGTGTTCAGCAGCAGCTGCGCGCCGACCACGGCATCGGTCACCTGCTGGATGGCGTTCGGCCGCTGGGCGATCACGTCGTCGCGGGTAATCAGCACGCAGCAGGCGTGGTCACGCCACACATCGCCGAGGAAGGTGTGGATGCGGCCGATCTTCTTGATCTGGGCGACCGCGTTGAACGGGTCCGCGACGACGTAGCCGCCGATCGAGCGGTTCGCCAGTGCGGGCACCATATCCGAGGGGCTCATCACGATCAGCTCCACGGTGCGTGCGGCACGAGAAGCGCTGCGCCGCACCACCGGTCGCAGGCCGTGTGCGCGCAGCAACTGCTGCAGCACGATATTGTGAATGGACCACCAGAACGGGATCGCCACTTGGGTACCGGCCAGATCCGCCAGGTCCTTGATGTGCGGCGCCACGGTCAGCGCCGAACCGTTGGTGTGATTCCAGCCCAGTACCCGGACGCCACCGCCCAAGGCGTAGCGCAGCTGGACGGCCATCGGCATCAGCAGATGCACCACATCGACCTTGCCGGTGACGAAGGCCTCGCCCAGCGATGCCCAACTGCGGAACAGTACTGGTTTGGCCGAACTGACCAGCCCCGCCGGGTACAGCGCGGCGCTGTGCGCCAGCAACAGTGGGGCAGCGTCGGTGATCGGTAGGTAACCGATCCGCAGCGGGCCACCGGTATCGGCTGCGCGGCTGACGGTGGCGCTGCGGGCCAGGTCGCCGATCCCGAAAACGCCGCCTGCCGCCGCAGTTGCCGCCGCCCCGATCAGCAGACTGCGTCGGGTCAGCGTGGTCACGACCGCACTCCGGCAACGCCGATAGGGTCGCCGTCGTAGTGCGCCAAGATCTCCTGGCGCAGGTCGGCGTGACCGTCGGGTGGCGTGGTGGCGCCGACCGCCCACTGGTTGCGCAGGCGTCCATCGGCACCGAGGAGCACGACTCGCTCGGCCAGCCGCAGCGCCTCGTCAACGTCGTGCGTCACCAAGACGACGGTCACTCCCAGCTCGGCCGCCAACTGGGCCAGCCAGCCCTGTAAGTCGGCGCGGGTGGTCGGATCCAGTGCGCTGAAAGGTTCGTCGAGCAGCAACAGCCGCGGGTTGGTGGCCACCGCACGCAGAATGGCCACGCGTTGGGCCTGACCTCCGGACAGCTGATCGGGATAGCGATCGGCCAGCTGGTCGACACCGAATCGGGTCATCAACTCGGCGGCGCGCGCCTGGTCGAAGTCTGCCCGGTGGGCGGCGAACCGCCGTGCGTACGCGACGTTTTCGGCGACGCTCAACCAGGGCATCAGCAGCGGACGCTGGAACACCACGCCGGTGCGCGGCCGGTTGCCGTCAGAATTCCAGGTGACGGTGCCGCCATCCAGTGGCTCCAGCCCGGCCAGCACTCGCAGCAGCGTCGACTTGCCGCTGCCACTGCTGCCCAGGACCGCTACGAATTCCCCGTCACCGACTGCGAGGTTGATGTCACGCAAGACGGTGACCGAACCAAACCGCTTGCTGCCCTGGGTTACACGTACCGACTCAGTTCCCACCGCAGTTGTCCTTCCGATGGAGATTGGATAGGGAGAAACGCCGCTTCCCGAAAGCGTCGGTTGGCCGCGCTGCGGGTGGCGTAGCCGGCGCCACCGGCCAATGTCGATTCCAGCCGGGTGGCGTCCACCGCGGTCGTCGCGGCGTCCAGGCGCAGTCGAATAATCTCGGCGAGACCGGCCGCCTGCGGGTTACGAGCCAACGCGAACAGCGTGTCGCGCAGCCGGTGAAGCTGTTGGCCCAGCTCGGTGCGCTCGGTACCGAACTGCTCGGCCAGTTGGCCGGTCGCTTGCTCGGCGCCCTCGCGCGCGGCAGCGGCCACGCCGACGCAGAAGGCGGTCTGCAGCAACAGAAATGTCGGTCGAATCGTGCTGACGAAGGCTGCCAGGTCCTCAGTGAGGATCTGCTCCGGTGCGACCGGGACTTCATGGAGGCGCAGCGACGTCGACGCGGTGGCCCCCAGCGCCATCAGGTCTGGAGCGGGGTTGACGGTGATGCCCGGCAGGTTCGCATCGACCACGGCTACCAGCGTTGTGCCATCGGGGCGGCGGGCCGGCAACACGATCAGGGAATCGTCGAAGACGTTGGACGCCCAGTGAATCGGTCCGGTGATCCGCAGGTGGTCACCGGAACCGTCGGCGACCAGCGGAACCGGACCCAGGCCGGCCACCTGCTTGAGTCCGGCTGCCATCGCTGTCACGCCCGCGCGGTTACCGCTGCTCAGTGCCTCCAAGCGTTCCTCACGTGCCGGTTCCGGCGCGTGGGCCAGATAGGTCACCGCCATGGTGTGCGCCCACAGCGAGAATCCGACCGCCAGGCTGGCCGCCGCGGTGTGTTCGATCACCGACACCAAGTCCGGCAGACCGTCGTCGCGTAGCGCCGCCTCGAACAGTCCCGCCGACCCGAACCGCGCCAGGTCGTCGCGCACGTCGAGGCGGCCGGTGTCGAGCGCTTCGGCGCGATCCGCGACGATCGCCGTGAGGTCGGCCAGCGCGGTGTGCACAAGGTGCACCGGAGCACTCACCGCTGCTCGCCTTCCAGGCGGTGCAGGCGGTCGATTGGGGTGGTGACGGCTTCCCGAGCCCGGCGGACCGCGGTCTCGTCGGGGGCGTCGTAGAAGCACAGGCACTTGTCCATGTCTTCGCGAACGTAGGTGCGCAAGAAGGTCACTTCGGGGACATCGGCGTACTTCGGGGACTTGGCTTTTTTACGGGCCAGGTAGGTGTCCATGTCCAGATCGGCGGGCAGGTCCCATTCGACGAGATAGCCCGCGGCGGGGCGGGCGGCCTTGAGTTGAGCGAGCTCGGCGCCGACCAGCCGTACCGAGTGCGGGCCGCTGGCCTCGGCCACCGACAACGTTGCGGCGTCCACCGAAGGCGCCTGACAGGAGCCGAATTCTGCGATCGCGAAGATCCGGTGTGCCTCACCGGCCACCTGGGCCTCGATCAGTTCGCCACCCTCGCGGTGGATGACAGCGTCAAGTTCCTTGATCGCGCGGTCGGCGTCGGAGCGGTCGAGGCGCAGCGGAGCGATCTCGTAGAGGTACAGAGTCATTGGGTTTGCCTTTCGCCGTCGGATGGCTACGACGGTGCCAGCGATAGACAACCCTGTCTATCGAGGCGGCTGGGTTAATCTGCTGCCATGACGCGCACGACCGGACCGGGCCGCGAGCATGCCTCGCATTCCAGGCGTGCCGCACCGCCCGCACAACGGCTGCTCGAGACGGCGACGGAACTCTTTGCGGCACAGGACATTCGAGAAGTGGGTATTGACCGGATCCTGGCCGAAGCCGGGGTTGCGAAGGCGAGTCTCTACAACCTCTACGGCTCGAAGGAAGCGCTCGTGCTGGCCTACCTGACCGCTTTGGATCAGGCTGATCGCAAGCGATACCACGGGGCCGCGGCGCGACTCGACGATCCCGTCGAGCAGATCCTGCTGTTCTTTGACCTTGCCGCGGCGGCCGCCAAGAAGCGCCGCTACCGCGGATGCCTGTATGTCAACGCCGCCGGCGCGTATGCCGGTACCGAACTCGAGCCGGTGGTGGCGCATCGGCGCTGGATGCATACGACGTTGGCGGGACTACTTGCTCAAGCTGGTGTAGCCGATGCGCAGGAGCGCGCAGGTGACCTTCAGTTGCTCTACGACGGCGCGCTGGTGGGTTCCAAAGTCGAACAGTCTGTCGCACCGATCGTCCGGGCCCGTCGGCTGGCCGCCAACCAAATCGCCACTACAGCTACACACATCACTTAGGCAACTTCTGCCCCACGACTCGGCGCGTCGGGTTTTGTTTGCCATGCGCCCGGTGTCTAATGGACAGCTATGTGATCCGCGTTAACAACGTGTTAACATGGTCCGCATTATTCCAATCTGGTCCGAACCGGGGCGGGGGTCAGCGCCGTGTACATCAACCCGATATACCGATACCGGATGGGCCGTATGGCCTGGTCACTGCTGCGCCATCCGCGCCGAAGCCGAGAGTTCCCCGCCAAGCATGAGCGCTTGATCACCGCCGACGAACTTTTGCGCTTCGCGACATAGCGCCGATCGAGCCGGCGGCCGCAGTCCCCGAGAAGAGTTTGCTGACCGTTATCAGTTCGTAATCTACGCCAGCAGTCCGGAGTCACGGATGGCTTCGGCCAACGGCTCTAGAACCGCCGGGTCGTGGGGCGCCGGCAGGTAGACGATCGCCAGATCCAGGCCCTCGGCGCCGAGCGCTTCGGCGTCCTCGATCAGCTGCCCGTAATCGAGATCCGGCTGCAACCGCAGGTGCGCCGACAAGGTGATCTGCTTCGGGTCGCGCCCGATATCGGCGCAATGCGCGGCCAGCACGTCGCGCTTGCGGGCGAACTCGGCGGGAGTGCCGCCGACGAAGTTCCAATGCTGGGCGTATCTCGCCGTGATCTTCAGCGTGCGCTTCTCACCGTTGCCGCCGATGCAGATCGGCGGGTGGGGGCGCTGCGGACCCTTGGGTTCGTTGCGGGCGTCGGTGAGTTGGTAATAGGTGCCGGCGAAGGTGGTGGTGTCCGCGCTCAACAGGCCGATCAGCACCTGGCAGGCCTCCTCGAAACGGTCGAAGCGCTCGGAGATGCTGCCCAACTCGATCCCGTAGGCGCCCGACTCCTCTTCATTCCAACCCGCGCCGATCCCCAGCTCCAACCGGCCGCCGGAGATGATGTCGAGCGCGGCAGCCATGTTGGCCAGCACCGCGGGGTGGCGGTAGTGGATGCCGGTCACCAATGTGCCCACGCGCAAGCGGGTGGTGGCCTGGGCCAACGCCGTCAGGGTGGTCCAGCCCTCCAGGCACGGGCCGGTCGGATCGGAGAAGATCGGGTAGAAGTGGTCGAAGGTCCAGCCGGATTCGTAGACGTCGATGTCGTCCGCGGCACGCCACACGGCCAGCATGTCCGACCAGGTGGTGTTCTGCGGTGAAGTCTTGAACGCGAAGCGCATCCCGCCGAGCCTAGCCGCCATGAACCCCGCGGCGATCGCAAGGCCGGCGGAGCTGCCAGCAGCCGAGCGGCCAAGTTATCGGCGGAGAGGCAAACTTCAGGTGACGGGCAGTAGGCTCGCCAGGTGGTCATGAATCTGGACATCGACACCAAGGTGACTTTGTTGTCCGCGGGCCTGATCTTTCTGCTCGCGTTGCTGTTGGGTGCGTGGAAGTACCAACAGATCGCCACCTCGGAGAACCGCCAGGCGCACGTCTACGTTGACATCGCACATCGAGCGGCGTTGATGTACTCCTTCGCGACCATGCTGGTCGCGGTGTTCGTGGAACTGAGCGCCTGGCCGACCTGGGTGAACATGGCCGCGGCAATGGTCATTGTGTTCTTCTTCGTCGTCGCGATCGGCAGTTACATGCTGCACGGCGCGTTGCGCGACACCACTAACCAGTTCGAGCAGCTCGGTTGGCGCCTGCACGCCGGCATGGTGCTGCTGATCATCGGCGAGGTCGGCGGCTTTGCGGTGCTGCTGGCCGGGTTCGGCGTCGGCGGGTTCTGACGGCGTCTGGCTGCGCCAGCGTCAGGACGCCTGGCCGTAGATGCTGCTGACCCAGACGTGGGTCAACGTGTCGACCACTTTCTCGTGCGGCACCGACGGCTGCTCGGCCACCAGCGCCGCCATCATGGTGCGCTCGTTCATCTGATTCAGTGATGTCGCCAGATCCAGGGCGTCGATGGTCGTCGGCGCGGCGCCGCGCTCGCGTTCCGCGGTGATCATCGCAGCGGTCTGCTCGATCCACCTCTGCATGAAGCCGTTCCACATCGCCTTGAATTCCGGGCTGGTGGCCAGTGCCTCGGTTCCGGCCCGGGCGATCGCGCGGTGCGAGCTGAACGCGATGAAGAACGCCTTGATGCCACTGCGCCAGATCCGGCGCGGGTCGGTGGGCAGTCGTTGCACCGCTCCGACGAACTCGGAGTCGGCCGCCGCGATCATGGGCTCCAACAGGGAGAGCAGCACCGCGTCTTTGGACTTGAAATAGAAGTAGAAGGTGGGCCGCGAGATCCCGGCGCCCTTGGCCAGATCGTCGACCGAGATCTCGGCCAGCGGACGCTGCTCAAGCAGTCGTTCGGCGGTGGCCAGGATGGCCAGCTCCCGATCGTCGCCGGATGGCCGCGTTCCTCGGCGTCCGTGACGGGTCGCATTTGGGCTGGTCATGGCGGCCACTTTACACGATGTCGATTTAATCAACAGGGTGTTGACTGACTCAACACACCGTTGATAACCTGGCGCCATGACTGAACACCTCGATGTTGTGATCGTCGGCGCCGGCATCTCCGGTATCAGCGCGGCCTGGCACCTGCAGGACCGCTGCCCGAACAAGAGCTACGCCATCCTGGAAAGCCGGGACAACCTCGGCGGCACCTGGGATCTGTTCAAGTACCCCGGCATCCGCTCGGACTCCGACATGTTCACCCTGGGTTTCCGGTTCAAGCCGTGGCGGTCGGCGCACTCGATCGCCGAAGGCGCCGACATCTGGAACTACATCAATGAGGCCGCCACCGAGAACGGCATCGACAAGCACATCCGCTACCGGCACCGGGTCGTCTCGGCGGACTGGTCCGACGCCGACAACCAGTGGACGGTCACCGTCGACAACAACGGCGAGCAAGAGCAGATCACCGCGTCGTTCGTGTTCGCGTGCAGCGGCTACTACAACTACGCCGAGGGCTACTCGCCGGAGTTCCCGGGCGCCGCGGACTTCGCCGGCACCATCGTGCACCCGCAGCATTGGCCCGAGGACCTGGACTACGCCGGCAAGAAGATCGTGGTGATCGGCAGTGGCGCCACCGCGGTCACGCTGATCCCCGCGCTGGCCAACTCCGGGGCCGGGCACGTGACCATGCTGCAGCGGTCGCCGACCTACATCGGCGCGCTGCCCCTGGTCGACCCGTTCGCGGTGCAGGCGAACCGGTTCCTGCCGACCAAGGCGGCGCACTTCGCCAACCGCTGGAAGGCGATCGGCTTCAGCACCCTGCAGTACCAGCTGGCGCGGAAGTTCCCGAAGTACATGCGCAAGACGTTGATGACGATGGCCAAGCACCGGCTGCCGGAAGGCTTCGACGTGCAGAAGCACTTCGGGCCGCGGTACAACCCGTGGGACGAGCGCCTGTGCCTGGCGCCCAACGGTGATCTGTTCAAGACCATCCGCAGCGGCAAGGCGGACGTCGTCACCGACACGATCGACACGTTCACCAAGACCGGGATCCGGCTGAGCTCCGGCCAGGAACTCGAGGCCGACATCATCATCACCGCGACCGGCCTGAACATGCAGTTGCTGGGCGGGGCGTCGCTGCTGCGCAACGGCGAGCCGATCGATCTGCCCAAGGCGATGACCTACAAGGGCTTGATGTTCTCCGGCGTGCCCAACGCCGCGGTGACTTTCGGCTACACCAACGCGTCGTGGACGCTCAAGGCCGACCTGGTGTCGGAGTTCGTCTGCCGGGTGCTCAACTACATGGATGACAACGGTTTCGACCGGGTCGAGGCGCAGCACCCCGGTGCCGCGGTCAAGGAAGAGCCGTTCATGGACTTCAGCCCCGGCTACTTCCGACGGGCGATGGATGACCTGCCGCGCTCGGGGTCGGAGGCGCCGTGGCGTCTCAAGCAGAACTATCTGCTGGACCTGCGGCTGATCCGACACGGCAAGGTGGACGAGAAGTCGCTGAAGTTCAGCAAGCACCGGGCGCCGGTAAGCGTCTAGCGGGCCGCCGCCTTTCGTTAAGCGCGCTCTGGCCAGTAGTAGGAATCGGGGTAGGGTCGGGACCCGAACAGCGCGGTCCCGATCCGTACCTCGGTAGCGCCCTCGGCGATCGCCAGTGCGAAGTCGCCGCTCATCCCCATCGACAACCGCGGCACGTCATGTCCGTGTTCGGCGGCAGTGTCACGTAGCTGGCGCAGCCGGCGGAAACAGCCGCGGACGGTGTCGGGGTCGTCGGTGTTGATGGCCAGCGTCATCAGGCCGCGCACCCGCATGGTGGAGTAGCCGGCCAGCTCCTCGAGGAACGGCAGCAGCAAATCGGGTTCCAGACCGTACTTGCTGGGCTCGTCGGAGGTCTTGACCTGCACCAGTACGTCGATGACGCGGTTCTCGGCGCGCAGGTGGCGGTCCAGCGCCACCGCCAGTCTGGACCGGTCCAAGGACTGCACCTCGGCGGCCAACCGCGCCACCACGCCGGCCTTGTTGGTCTGCAGGTGTCCGATCATCACCCAGTCGATCCCGCAGTCGGACAGCGGCCCGGCTTTGTCCTTGATCTCTTGGACCTTGTTCTCGCCGAACCGGTGCATGCCCAGAGCGACGGCTTCTCGGATCAGCTCGGGACCGAAGGTCTTGCTCACCGGCAGCACTGCGACGTCCTCGGGTGAACGGCCCGCAGCGCGGCACGCGTCGTCGACGCGCGCGCGGAGCTGTTCCCAACGCGCCCGCAAAGTGGCGTCCATCGGCGTGCCCGTCCTAGACGACGACGATGCCGTCGTCGTCGCTGTGGGCGATCGCGCCGGGCACGAAGGCGGTGCCGCCGAACTCGACGACGACGTCACGCTCGCCGGCGCCGGTCTTGGTGCTCTTGCGCGGATTGGTGCCCAGCGCCTTGATACCGATGTCGAGGGTGCGCAGGGTCGAGGCGTCACGCACCGCGCCGTGCACGATCAGCCCTGCCCAGCCGTTGCTGCGCGCCAGCTCGGCGATGACGTCACCGACCAGCGCGGTGTGCAGCGAGCCGCCACCATCGATCACCAGCACCCCGCCGTCGCCCGGCTCAGAGAGCACCGATTTGAGCAGCGCGTTGTCCTGGAAGCAGCGCACGGTGCTGATGCGACCGGCGAACTCCGTGCGGCCGCCGAGTTGGCGGAACTGAACGTCGCAGCTGCGGACGTCGGGACCGATCTCGTCGACCAGGTCGGCGGTGGGCCGGAAGCGTGCGGTCACCGCCGGTCAGCCCCGGCGCGCGCGCCGCAGCCGGCGAAGCAGCAGCAGTGCGAACACGCCGAGGATTCCGGCGGCCAGCAGCGGGCCGGGCGAACGTCGTACCGGTGACACCGGCGCGCTCAGCGGGTTGCGGGCCGAGTCCACCGTGGACTTCGCCTGGGCAGCCGTCTCTTTGGCGCCGTCAGCGAGGTGGCCCGAGCCGTTGGCGGCGACCGCAGGCGGGGCGGGGACTGGCGGGGCCGGGGCTGGCGCCGCGGGGGCGCTCTTGGCGGGAGCCTTTTTCGCCGGCGCCTTCTTGGCGGCCTTTGCCGGGGCCTTCTTAGCCGGAGCCTTTTTCGCCGCGACCTTCTTGGCGGGTGCCTTCTTCGCGGGAGTCTGCTGCGGCGCCGGAGCCGGCGACTCGGCCGGCAGGTCGGCTGCAGCCGGCGTAACCGGCTCGGGCGAAGCCGCGGCTTCGTGGTCGGGCTGGCCTTGCGGTTCGGTCATACGGCAGCTCCTCTGGCGGGTTCTCGTCTGGAGATCAACTCGGCGTCACCGGCAACGTTCCCATCATGCCAGCATCTGCCAGCGGCGACCGCTGGGCGAAAGTCAGGATCGAGGCCGGTTGAACCACAAACCGATGCCGACGAGCACCACGGCACCGGCGACGAAGGGCCAAATCGGCAGGTCACCCTGGGGGTCGGCGTAACGGCGCGGAATGGCGGGTGCGGCGTCGGTACGGTCGGTGACCGCGGGACCCGGCTCCCCGGTGCCGGCCACCGTCAGCTGGAACGGCCACGAACCGGACACCACATGCCCATCGGCGGAGGTGACCCGATAGTGGACCGTGTAGGTGCCGGTGGGTCCCAGTGGACGCACCGCGACACTGGCGACTGCGCCGTCCACCCGGGTGTCCCCGGTGGACCACAGGTGCCCGTCGGGGCCCACCACGGTCATGGCCGCGAAGTCGGACTGCAGTTGCTCGTTGAAGGTGGCGCTGACGCGCTCTGGGCCACGTGACAATTCAGCGTCGCGTGCCGGGTCCGTCGACACCAGTACGGCGTGCGCGGCGGCTACCCCGGTGGCCGCGAAAAGCATCCCCAGCAGGAACAGGCCCGCCAGCGCGCCGCGCAACGCCTGCCTCACGCGCGCCGCCTGCCCAGGGCGATCGTGGCAGCCAGTGCCGCGACCAGCAGTGCGGCGCCGCCGAGCAGCCGGGCCGCATTGTCGCCGTGATGCTCGCCGGCCTCGGATCCCGCCTCGGGTGCCGGGCCGGCGGATACGGCCGGCTCCGGGTGCTGGGCGTGGTGTTCGGTCGCCGACGCGGGGCCGGTGCCCAGCTGCAGCGTGGGTACCGGGTGCTGCGCCTCACCGCCGCCGGGCGGGGGAGTCTGGTCCCAGCGCACCTCGGTGCCGTCGGCGTACCGCTGTGCTGACGGGAAGTTCACCGTTTCTGTGTCGGGCAGGCGCATTGCGATCCGGAACAGTCCGAACTGGTCGGTGCCGATGCCGGCGCCGGCAGCGGCGGTCCAGGTCACCGAGCGCACCGCCCCCGATTTGGGGTCGCGGTCCAGGCGTGCGGTCCAGCCGGGCTTGGTTTCCGTGCGAGCCGAGGCCACATCGGGCAGCGTCACGGTGAGTTCCGTTGTGGCAGAACCGCTCGGTGACTCATTGGGAACCTCAAAAGTGACCATCGCAACCCCGCCGCGCACCGCGCCGGGGCTGCTGGCGTGTACGTGCGCCCAGGCCGGAGTGGCGCCGACGACGGAAGCTGCGGTGACCGCGGCGGCCAGCGCTAGGGCGCGCATTCGGGCGCTCATGACGGCAGCCCCAGTCGAGCCATCAGATCGGCGTCGATCCCATCGAGCTGGTCGCTGATCGAGGCGGAGGCCACGCGGCGACGATCTCCCGGCATGGTCTCGATGGCAGTCACTGCCGTCGACAGGTCCGACAGCCGATCGGTGATCGCCGTGACGAACTGCTTGGTTTCGGAGTCCTTGGGCTTGCGGTCTTGCACCAGGCGCAGGGTCTTCTCTGCCCCGGCGATCCGCGCCGAGAGCCGGGCTGTGTTTCTTGCGGGGCCGGAGAACTCGCCCATGCGGGCCAGCGGTACCCCGAGCCGGGCCGCTCGCTGCTCATCGATCAGGCCGCGCACGGCCATCGCGGCCCGGTACACCAGCGGCACAACGACCGGCGCCAGCATTCGGGTGACCACCAGCGTCCGGCGGACGCGAGCGGGCGAGAGGAACCGGCCGTCGCGGGCGGCTTTGAGCTGGCTTTCGGCGGCCTTGCGTGCGGTGCGGTCGCGGTTGCGGTCCGACTTGATCTGAGCCTTCAGCGCACGGGAATCCGCGCGCTGGCTGGCCTTGAAGCGTTTCGCCTCGCCCTTGGCCGCCAACCGCGCCTCAAGCCTGGCGCCGGCCTTCAAGGCCCGTGCTTCGGCACGCCGGGTCGCGCGGCTCTTGCGTTTTCTGAACAGGCCCATCGCGGCCGCCTCCCCGGTGTCTCGCTGGAACCGATCAAGTCACCCTAATCGCGGCGCCGACGCCTCAGGCGCTGAGGTGCTCCTTGCGGCGAAGCTCGTCGATGCGGGCCAGGACGTCCTCCTGGGCCTCGGGCGAGAGCCCGACAGCTTGGGTCGCGATGCGCCGTACGCCGGCGTCGCGGACGCTGTCCAGCCATGACAACTCGGCGTCGAGCTTGGCGTAGTAGTCGTCGTCGGTGAAGAACGCCGGCCTGATCCGAAAGAAGTTGGCCAGCGCGGCCATGGTGGCGGTGGACGGGTTCGTCCGATTCCCCGAGCGCAACTGGGAAAGGTAGGGGGCCGACATCGTGACGCCCTCCGCTTTGAGTGCCGCGATTACCTCAGCGGACGTATGCGGTCCGCGGCCGGGTGGATAGACCACATCGAAAAGGCGATTCAAGCGGACAGCGAACGTCGCGCTCATCGATAGGACCTCCAGGGGGTAGGCAGGCGGCCGACAGGCGCTCCGCGAGGGGGCAAGCGGTAGCGCCTGATGATTTGCTGATCATCGTAGCGATAGTTACCGACACAACCAAGGGTGTTTCGGTGGCGAGTTCGATCTTGAACCACGAGATCGGGCTTGGTGCAGTTCATTCGGTTCTCCGCAGAGGCCCCTGCAGCCGGATTTTCTTGTCGTACCAAGCACAATTGCATCGGCAACGACGAACGAAGAGACCCACCAACACCGGTCTGTTGGTCCTCACTGCTGGAAGCCCCTCCGGCGAAGTGAAGTTTCCACCGTGTGTTGGGCTGTCGGCAGGATTTGCTACCGAGTGGTGGAATCGTCTCCGGCGGTCTGTCCGGAACGTCGGAGCGAAGCCCGCCAAAGCGCTGACCCCAACGCCACCGATACCAATCCCGCAACCGAGGCGATGGCCACCGGCCGCCAGCCCAGTGCCTCATCGAAGAGAATCCACAAGCCGCACGCCAGGAAGAGCAGTCCGGCCGCGGTGTGGAGTAAGTGTTCGGGCAACCGCCGGTGCAGCACCGTCCCGACCGCGATCGCGACCGCGTCGGCGAGCACCATGCCGATCGTCGCGCCCAGCCACACGCCCAGCCAGTTGCGGTCACTGGCCAGCGCAACCGTGGCCAACATCGTCTTGTCGCCGAGCTCGGCCAACAGCACCGAGGACACCACTGCGAACAGTGCGAATCGAGGCTCACGGACGGGGGCTTCCCCAGCTGCGGAGTTGGTTCCCTCGCGCCACGACCACGCCGCGAAACCGATGAAGGCAACGCCGGCGACGGCGGCGATCGGGCGGGCGGGCAACGTCAGCCCGAGAAAGTGCCCCACCGTCACCGAGATGCCGTGGACGGCGAATGCCGCGATAGCCACTCCACTGAGAACCACCCACCAGCGGTGCCGCAGCGCGTACGTCATGGTGATCAGTTGCGACTTGTCGCCGAGTTCGGCGAGGAAGACCACGCCCAGGCTGATCAGCATGGCGGCAAACATGCGGGCACGCCCTTTCGTCAGCTGCCGAGGCTAATGACTCCGCGGCCCGGCCGCCAGCCGACAGGGAATTTCGGCGGGCCGAACTCGGCGGTTCGGCAAGGGTCGCCGGAGTTGGCCCGGAGGGCCGGCGGAGGCGAGGCGAAGCCGGGACTGCCGAATCAACCTCGATGATCCGGCGAAGGGACAATTCGTCGCGAATTGCTTTATGCGGCAAGCAACATGGCCAGTACCGCTGTATCGGGGTGGCTGACCGGGTCAACGCCGACCCGGCTCACCATCGAGGTGACGGTGCCGTCGGACTCGGCTTCGACCCAAGCCGCGCGATGCTCCAGGCCCAGGTAGGGCAGGCCGGGCAGCAAAACGCATCCTGATGCCGCGCCCCGACATTCGGGCAGTGAGGGAACGGTCTCCGACGGCGGGTGCAGCATCAGCAGCGCTGAGGGCTGGCGGCCGGCGAAGTACCCCGGTGCGATCGCCGATTCACCGACGACAGTGCCCTCGGCCAGCAACAACCCGACGGTGCCCGGACCGGGATTGTCTGGCAGTTCCTCATGAGTGCCGAATACTGTTGTGGTGGGCAGCAATCCGGGCATCGAAGCGACTCGGACGGCGATGCTGAGCAGTTGTGCCCATTCCTTCGTCGAATCCGGCCAGCGGCCGAAAACTACGAATCCGCGAAGCTCGCCACGGGAGTGAAACGGGGCGACTTCGATCGCCCGGCCGGAACCTGTCGTCTCCATCGCGCACCCTCCGCGACATTTTGGCTTGTTGGCTGATTCGCCTGCTCGCATTTCAGCGGGTGGGTTATTTGGCAGCATGCGGCACCCGACAACCGGATTCAAGGTGACACGGCGAGGCGGCGGATAACGAAACGGTGAAAAAGCCGGATAAAACAAGTGGGGCGCCGCGCCAACGGCGCGACGCCCCACCCATACCGGTGGTCCGGCTAGAAGATCAACCCCGAAGTCTTCGAGGTGGCGGCCGCGAAACGCGACTGCACATCGGCCCAGTTGACCACGTTCCAGAACGCCTTGACGTAGTCGGCCTTGACGTTCTTGTACTGCAGGTAGAAGGCGTGCTCCCACATGTCGACCTGCAGCAGCGGGATGATGCCCAGCGGCACGTTGGCCTGCTGGTCGTAGAGCTGGAAGGTCAGCAGCTTCCCGCCCAGGGTGTCGTAGGCGAGCACCGCCCAGCCCGAACCCTGCAGGCCGTTGGCGGCCGCGGTGAATTGCGCACGGAACTTGTCGAACGATCCGAACGCGTCGTCGATAGCCGCGGCCAGTTCGCCCGTCGGCTTGTCGCCGCCGTTGGGGGACAGGTTCTTCCACCAGATCGAGTGGTTGACGTGCCCGCCGAGGTGGAACGCCAGGTTCTTCTCGTTCAAGAAGATCGCGCCGTGGTCGTCGTTGGCCCGAGCGTCCGCGAGCTTCTCCAATGCGGAGTTGGCTCCGGCCACGTAGGCGGCGTGGTGCTTGCTGTGGTGCAGTTCGTTGATCTGACCCGAGATGTGCGGCTCAAGAGCTCCGTAATCCCAGTCCAAGTCCGGCAACGTGTAGTCGGCCACGGGGTTCCTTCCTTCGGTCAGTACTGATCCGGTGTCGATCACCGTTGATCATTGTCGAGAGGCATTGACGGTCTAGCGGCACCCCACTGCCAGCACGGTCGCGGTGTGATGGGGCCACCTTCAACCACATTGCTCCAACACCGGGTGTACCGCAACAACGGGTGGAGCTGACGCGCGGTGTCAGCCGATCGCAATGCTCACGCGGAGCTTCAGGTCAGGACGAGCGCAATTAGGAAAGACAGCAGCACGAGGGCGATCACTCCGGCGCGCAGCGACGCCAGCAAATAGGCGCGCTTGTAAGTGGACGATCCCGCATGCCAGCCCGACGCCGCCGCGACGGGAACAGGTCCGATCGGCCGTGCCGTCATCTGTGTTGCCCCCAACCTCACCGTGCGCCCACCCCCGTGAGGCGCATCACATCTGTTCTGTGACGGCGATCATAGCGCTTTGTTCGCCTAGTGGAAAAATTCACCTGGATAACCCGACTTACCTGCACCGATGTGTTCCGGGGCCTCGCGGCCATCAAAGGCGGGCGGCAGGCGGCTGCTTAGCCGATCAAGCGATTTCGCTCGACGCTGTTAGTCGGTTCGCTTCGACGACGCTGCGTTATCCACAACCGATGCGTCTGTCGGCATGTAAAAAGCACATCACGCCCCGTGGGGTTGTCGATCGGTGTGTGGATAAACCTGTGGAAACTGTGGATAGCTAGTGGTAGCTGCCGGGCCGCGCGGGGCGTCTTCGGCGCCGTTCGCCGATGGCTCTGGCCGCGGCTCGGCCGACCTTGCGGTCGCAGCGGTCTTAATGGCGTCGACCCGGCTGCGGTCGGTCCCGCCGACCTTGCGGTCGCCGCTAGGCTGGTGCGGTGATCCAGGTGTGTTCCCGCTGCAAGACGCGGTGGAACGTGCGTGACCAGCAGCGGGCCTGGTGCCCACGCTGCAACGGTGCGCTGTGGGCGCCGCTGACACCCGAGCAAGAAGCTGAGTTGCAGTGGACCCAACCTGGGCCCCCCGCATCGCCGGCAGCGCCCGGGCAGGCGCCGCCGGGGCCGGGGCTCGGTTACCGCTGGATCGCGGTGCGGCCAGGACCGCCGCCTCCGCAGTCGCCGGCACGGCGTCCGCTGGGACCCACCCCGCGTTATTCGGTGATGCCCCGCTGGACGCTGATGGGCGGGCCGATTCGTGCTGCGGCACAGCAGAAACCGGGGGAGCGGCCGGCGCCCACGGCGCGCTCGCTGGAGAAGGCGCTCGCAGCCGCGGTCGCCGCGCTGGGCATCGCGGCCCTGGTGCACGCCCTGATCTATGTGCTGATGATCGTCAATCGCACCATGCTGTTGAATCCCCTGGTCGCCGGTGGCGCGGTGTGGCTGGGCCGGCTGGCCGGGCTGGCCGCGATCGCGGCAGTGGTCAGCTGTGCCGTGGTGCTGACTAGGTGGCTGCTCGCCCGGCGTTCGGTGACCTTCGCCCGGTTGCACCTGCCCGAGACCCGCCCGGCTTGGGCGGTGTGGGCCGGTTGCCTGGTGCCGGTGGTCAACCTGGCCTGGGCGCCGGTGTTTGTCATGGAGCTGGCCAAACGCGAGGACCGGCTGGACCGGCTGCGCAAGCCCATCGTGGTGTGGTGGGCCGTGTGGGCTGCCAGCACTGCCGTAGCGATCTTCGCTACCGCCACCAGCTGGGCCGACGGGGCACAGGGCATTGCCAACAACATGGTGGCGACCGTGGTGGCATACCTCCTCGGACTGGCGGCAGTGGTGACGGCGGCCCGGGTGGTCGAGGGATTCGAACGGCGATCGATGGGCCGGCCCGCCCACCACTGGGTGGTGGTGGCCGACGGGCGCGATACCGCCGTTGCACCGCCGGCGGCTCCGGCCGCCGCGCCGAAACCGGAAGAAGGCACGGCCCCGGCCCCGGCTCTTGAGTCCGACGGGCGGGAACCGGCAGCATAAGCCCATGACCCCGGCCGGCGATGTCGTCTCGGAACACCCGTTCGTGGTCGCACACCGGGGTGCGTCGATCGACCGCCCGGAACACACCCTGGCCGCCTACGACTTGGCGCTGCAGGAGGGGGCGGACGGCGTCGAATGCGATGTGCGGCTGACCAGTGACGGCCACCTGGTCTGCGTACACGACCGCCGGGTGGATCGGACCTCCAGCGGGGCCGGAGTGGTCAGCGAGATGACGCTGTCGCAGCTGCAGCGCCTCGACTACGGCGCGTGGCACCGAAACGGGCAAACCGGCTCAGCGGAGGGTGCCGAGATCGGCGACACCGGTCTGCTCACCCTCGATGCACTGGTTGCGCTGGTTCTGGACTGGCACCGGCCGGTGAAGATCTTTATCGAGACTAAGCATCCGGTGCGATACGGCTCGATGGTTGAGCGTGAGGTGCTCGCGTTGCTGCATCGATTCGGGCTCGCCGCGCCGGCGTCGGCCTCGCGGTCGCGTGCGGTGGTCATGTCATTCTCGGCGGCCGCGGTGTGGCGGATTCGCCGGGCCGCGCCCCTGCTGCCGACGGTTCTGCTCGGGTCGGGCGCGCGCTATCTGGGTGGCGGTGCGGCGACGACGGTGGGTGCCACTGCGATCGGTCCGTCGATCGAGACGCTGCGGGAACATCCGGAGTTGGTGGACCAGGCCGCCGTACGGGGTCGCGCGCTGTATTGCTGGACCGTCGACCGCAATGAAGACGTCGACTTCTGTAGGGATGTCGGGGTTGCGTGGATTGCGACAAATCAGCCCGCCCGAACCAAGGCGCGGTTGCGGGCGGGCTGATCGGCGGGCGAGGGGTTTACCCGCCGGCGATGCGCGGCGCGCCGGCCTCTTGGCCGACCGTGATCTCGCGTGCGAGGAACGTCTCCAGCTCGAACAGGTTGTGCCCGGCGCGGTCGGCGACCCGGAGCAACCGGGTCATCACGGCTACCTCCTCGACCTGTTCGCGCAGGAACCACTGCATGAACTGCTCGCCGAGGTAGTCGCCCTCGTCGCGCGCGGCGCTGGTGAGCCGACTGATCTGCTCGGTGACGGTCCGCTCCTGCTCCAGGGTGAGCGCCAGGGCATCCCGCGGGGCGTCGAAGTGATTGCGTACCGCGTCCACGCCGGGAATCTCGACGCGGATGTCCCGGTCGAGCAGGTATTGCACCAACATCATCGCGTGGTTACGTTCCTCGACGGCCTGGGCGTAAAAGAACTTGGCCAATTGTGGCAAATCCTCGCCGTCGAAATAAACCGCAACCGCGACATATTGCTGTGCCGCGGTAAATTCGTGGTAGATCTGCTCTTGAAGCAGCGCGTGAAATTTCGTCTTGTGGCTGTCGTTCTCGATCATGAACGCGATGCTACCCCTGGTCAGAGTGGGTTTGCATCCAAGGCGAGGCTTACTCAGGTCAGCATTGCCTAAGTAAAGATAGGGTAGGCTGAAATTGAATAGTGGCGCGTCGGAATTAGGTTTGACTCAATTATCTGCGCTCGATGGTGGTGGTGTATCGCGCCGCAATGCCTCGAATAGCCGGGCGGCCTCGGCATGGTTCCACACCACCGCGTCGCCGACGTCGGTCCGGAGGAACTCGCCGATCGGGACGGTCAGCGTGGTGGTGGCGCCGCGTAGCGCCCAGCCCAGGGCCGCCAGGTCTATGACGCCGGAGCTGTCGTCCACGGTCACCGCGTGCGCGGCAGCGTGCGGCACGCGGTACCAGCGCAGCGGATTGAGCCAGACGGCCGGATCGGCGAGGCGGGTCAGCAGCGCCGACAGGAACAGCCGCTGGTGGGCCATCCGGTCCAGATCGGCGCGCGGCGTGGCCCGACTACGCACGTAGCCGAGCGCGGCCGCGCCGGCGAGTTTCTGGCAGCCGGCCGGCAGATTCAGCCCGGCCAGTGGGTCGTCGATCGGTTCGTCCGGGCACAAGGTCACCCCACCGAGGGCGTCGACGAGCGAGGCGAAACCGCCGAATCCGATCTCGACATAGTGGTCCAGCCGTAGCCCGGTGGCCTGCTCCACCGTCCGGGTCAGCAGGGGAGCCCCGCCGAGGGTGTATGCGGCGTTGATCTTTTCTTTGCCGTAGCCGGGGATCGTGACGTAGGAGTCGCGCGGCAGCGACACCACCGTGGCCGTTGACTCAGATCCCGGGCTGGGTAGATGTACGAGCAATACGGTGTCGGTGCGCCCGTTGCCGATGTTCCCGCCGGTGCTCAGGTCTTGCTGCTCCTGGAGTGTGAGATCGGCGCGGCTGTCCGAACCGACTAGCAGCCACGTCGTCCCGCGGCCCGGCGTCGGGCGGTCGGCGTAATCAGCGAACGCCACGGTCCGCTGCAGCGAGGTGTCGAGCCAGGCCGCGGCGCCCACCACCGACGAGGTGGCGATCAAGGCCAGAAGCAGAGCGAGCACCGCCAGTCGGCGCGGCCAGGACCGGCGTCGGCGCGCAGCGGGGCGCCGCGGCGTGTGGGGACGTGCAGCCGGTGGGCGCGGTGCCGGCGGACGCGGCGCGGGCGGAGCCGCCGGGTAGGGGCGGGGTTCCGTGGTGCGCGGTGCGGGCTTGGTTGCCGGCCGCCGGACGGCCCGTGGCGGCGGCGAGACCGGCCGGCCATGGGGGTCGCGGTACAACATCGGCGGCGGTTCACGACGCGGCGGTGGAAGGTGCCAGGGTTGGCCCGGCCCGCGATCACCGTTCACCTGCCCAATCTACGTATCGATAGGCCCCCGGGCGATCTTCAGGGCCGGCTCAGCTGCGCGATGGACACCGAAGATTCCCAGCCCGCCGTCCAAATTCCGCGGAATTCTCAGCGATTATTAGTAATCTTCCGAAGAAATCGTTATCTTGGCCACGTCATTCGCCGCCGCGAACATGAAGAGAGGTCTACCCGCAGATGACTCGTCAGTGCAGCACGAAGCGGAACAGTCGGGTCGGTGCGGCGGTCCCAGCTTCGCCTCTCCTACGTCGAGCCTCGCTGAACCGCCGGGTCGCCGGGTTGGGTACGGCCGTGGGGGCGTTTCTGGCGTTCGGGGTGATGCCGATGGCACCGGCGCCGGTGGCGTCTGCCGAGGGCTTCGAGGACGTGTTCGAACAGGTACTGGCGCCGTTTATGGATACGACTACCGGCGGCCTGGACTGGGATGCGGTGTTCAGTCCGGCGGCCTGGGACGCGTTCGCCTCCTCGGCCAACTGGGATGGCCTGCTGGCTGGATCGGCAGCTGGGTCGTTGAGCCTGGACAGCTTGCTGTACCCGGACGTGGCGGCGTTGGTCCAGAACTGGGTCTACAACCCGCTCTACAGCGGTATCGACTGGTTGGTCACTAACCCGTTGCTGGCGCCGGTGGTCGATGTGTACAACCAGATCAGTGGGGCGCTGGGCCTGGGCCTGATGATCGGCGATGGCGCGGACGGCACTGCCGAGCACGTCGCCGGTGGTGCGGGCGGCTGGTTGTTCGGTGACGGCGGGGCCGGCTGGGACAACACCGAGGTCGGTGGCGCCGGTGGAGCCGGCGGATCGGCCGGCTTCTTCGGTAACGGTGGCGCCGGTGGTGAAGGCGGCGAGAGCGGCAGCGGTGGTGTCGGCGGAGCCGGCGGTTGGTACATGGGCGTCGGTGGCGCCGGCGGAGCCGGTGGCGACGGCGTCAACGGCGGCATCGGCGGGGCCGGTGGCGACGGGCGCGGGTGGATGCTCGGTATTGGCGGGGCTGGTGGTGACGGCGGCGACGGCACCCACCTCGGCGGCAACGGCGGTGACGGCGGAAACGGGTCGATCTGGTTCGGCGGCGGCGGCGCCGGCGGTGACGGCGGCAACGGCGTCTACCTGGGCCAGGGGGATCTGCCCGCCCTGGGCGGGGCGGGCGGGCTCGCCGGATCGCTGGGCACCCACGGCGCGGTGGGCCACTTCGGCACGCTGGATGGAGCTCCGGAGAAGGCCCTGGCCGAACTCCACACATCCGGCAACTGGATCGTCGACCAGGACGGCCGGGTGGTCATCCTGCAGGGCGTCAACCAGGTGTACAAGTCGCCGCCGTTCACGCCGGGCGGTGGCGGCTTCGGCGACGACGACGCGGCGTTCCTGGCCGCCAACGGCTTCACCGCGGTACGCGTTGGCCTGTACTGGGACCAGATCGAACCGCAGCCCGGGGTCTACAACTGGGCCTACCTCGAGTCGGTCATGGAGACCATCCAGACGCTTAAGTCGCACGGCATCGTCAGCATCCTCGACATGCACCAGGACCTCTACGGTGTGGACATCGGCGGCCACGGCGCACCGGACTGGGCGACGATGTTCAACCCCGACAACAACGACACCACCCAGCCTTTCCCGTTCGCCTACGCGCTTAACCCGGCGCAGAACCAGGCCTGGGATGCGTTCTGGGCCAACGAAAAGGTCGACGGCATCGGGCTGCAGAACTACTACGCCAGGATGTGGCAGACCGTCGCCGACTACTTCGGTGGCACCCCCGGCGTGGTCGGCTACGAGATCATGAACGAGCCGTGGGCCGGCTCGTCGTGGTTGGGCAGCCTGCTCGGCAACCCGCACTTCGACACCCAGTCGCTGACCCCGTTCTACGACCAGGTGATCTCGGCGATCCGGTCAGTGGACTCGAGCACCACGGTGTACTACGAGCCGAACGTTTTGTTCGGCAACGCAACTGCGGGCATCAACATGCGCGGGGTCGACGACGACAACGCCGTTTTCTCGTTCCACGACTACTGCATCTTCGACGCCCTGGGCGCTGGCAGTTCCGCCGGCTGCTCGCTCTGGGACGGGATGATGATGGAGAACGCCCAGCGTTACATCGACCGCTACGGCGTTCCGGGCGTGGTCACCGAGTTCGGAGCCACCGGCAACATCGACACCATCGCCAGCCAGCTGAACTCGATCAACCCGCACAAGTTCGGCTGGCTGTACTGGGGCTACAACGACACGGGCTCGCTGGTGCACAACACCAACCTGCCGCCGACCGGCGACAACGTCAACGAGCCCATTGTGGCGACGCTGGCCCAGCCGTATCCGCAGGTGATCGCCGGTATCCCGAACAGCTGGTCGTTCGAGAACGGGGTCTTCTCGTTCAGCTACTCCACGGCGATCGCCGGTGGCGCGGGCAACTTCGACGCCGGGTCGGAGACCCGGATCTCGATTCCGGACGTCCAGTTCCCGGACGGCTACCAGGTCAGCGTCACCGGTGGTGAGGTCGTCTCGGCGAACAACGCCTCGGTGCTGGTGATCGAATCCAACGCCGGCGCCACCACCATCACCGTCACGGTGACCCGGGCTGCGGGCTGAGGTCTGCGCGGGCCGCGGTAGCGGTCACCGCAGCCAGCCGAGCTTGTCGGCGAACAGCGCGTACCCGACGAACGCCACGGTGTCGATCAGGGCGTGCGCCAGGATCAGTGGCCACAACCGTCCGGTGCGCTGCCAGGCGTAGCCGAACACCAGGCCCATCGCGATGTTGCCGAGGCCGGCCCCGAAGCCTTGATAGAGGTGGTAGGCGCCGCGCAGCAGGGCTGAACAGGCCAGCGCCACCCGCGGCGAAACCCGCAGCTGCGGTAGCCGGGTCAGCAGGTAGCCGACCACGATCACTTCCTCGGCGAACCCGTTGGCGAACGCGATCACGATCAGCATCGGAGCGCGCCACCAAGTGTCGTTGATCGCAGCGGGAATGACGTCGGCATTGAGGCCCAGGGTTCGCGCCAGCAGGTACAGGCCCAGGCCCGGCAACCCGATCAGGGCGGCCAGGCCGAGTGCTCCGGCCAGGTCGGTGCGGCGGGGTCGCCCGTTCAGTCCGATGCGGGCGGGTCCGAATCCGCTGCGCCACAGCAGGTACAACGCCAGTGCGCCCCAGGCGATCAGTTGCACCGCCCAGGCGGCGTTGAGACCGAGGTCGATCAGGTCGAAATAAGACCGGCGAGGGTTCAGGGGGATCCGCTGGGCGCGAAGGTCGCGCAGCACCGCGTCGGCGAGCTGCAGAATCGCGGTGACGGCGCTCAGGCCGTAAGTGACCGCCAGAACCAGAATGATCTCCAGGCGCAGCGTGCGCGGGGTCTGGCGCTCGGTCACCTCGCCACGGTAGCCGCTCGACTCCGTGCGGCTACTGCTCCTGGCGTCGGGGCTGTAGCCCGTTGAGAAATGGGCAGCCCATCAGTGCGCGCACCGCCCGGTTCAGGCTCATTACGTCCTCGACCGGCCGCGGGAAGCTGAGCCGGACGTCGCGGTCCCCGTCTGTGGCCTCGATCCGCAGCCACATGCCGTAGCGATCCACCGCAAGCGGGCGGGCCTGGCCGCGGCGCAGCTGCGGCGGCAGCTTGGCGGCGGCGAGCCGGGCGACCATCTCGGGGTGCGCCGAGTCGAGGTGCTGCAGCCAATGCGCCTCGATCGCGCAGAACGGGTCGGGTCGGGCTGCCAGCAGCTCGTGCACGTCGACCGCCTCGGCTCCGGTGGCGTCGGCCAGCACCGCCGACTCGGGCGTCAGCCGCAGCAGCGCGTAGTCGACGTCTGCGTCGCTGCTCTCCGGTGCAGCCATATCGCGGGAGTGCGACGCCGAGCGCGGTGAGACGACCTGGAGCAGAGCCGGGTTGGGGTCGACCGCCGCGATCCGGTCCAGAAGTATCGGGATCTCGCGGTCGGGCACTGGGCGCAACAGGCCCCGGATCCACGCCAGCGCACGCACGCGTTCGCGCAGCCGCAACGGCGCGTGATCGGTCAGCTCGAGCATCGCCTGCACGCCGGAGTCGGCGGCGGCCCGCGCGACCGGGTCCTCGACCGGGACCGCGACCACCAGGGATCCGTCCCGCAGCAGGTGGCAGACCGGTGCGTTGACCGGGGCGGCGTCGGCGGCGTCGGCGATCGCCAAGAGGGCCTGACCGCGGATGCAGGCGCTGCGAATCCGCTCGGCGGACGTCGGGACGGTTGCTGCTGTAGTCGTGGCCATCGATCACCTTTCGAAGTGAGGTAAGCCTAACTTAATTAATGACTCGGGTGGGCGCAACAGGAATTGCGGAATGACCTCACGCTCGCGCCGCCGGTGAGCGCGCCGACGGGCTGCGGCCGATAGGGTTGTCCGGTGACCCGCATCAGCTATCTCGGCCCGGCGGGGACCTTCACCGAAGCGGCGCTGCTCGCGTTGAATGGCGCCGGACGGGTTCCCGGCGCCGACCTTCAACCGGTGCCGGCCGAGAGCACGCCGGCCGCTCTCGAGGCGGTGCGCTCCGGCGCCACCGACTACGCGTGTGTGCCGATCGAGAACTCGATCGAGGGCGGGGTGACGCCCACGCTGGACGGCCTCGCGGCCGGGGCGCCGTTGCAGATATTCGCCGAAACCGCCCTGGACGTCTCGTTCTCGATCGTCGTCGCGCCGGGTCGCGGCGAAGCGGCAATTCGCACTGTGGCCGCCCATCCGGTGGCGGGTGCCCAAGTGCGGCGCTGGCTGGCCGAGCACCTGCCCGGGGCCCACACTGTGCCGGCCAACTCCAATGCCGCTGCGGCGCAGCAGGTCTACGACGGTGAGGTGGATGCCGGCGTGAGCACCGCGCTGGCTGCCCAGCAGCGTGGCTTGGTGGCGCTGGCCGAGGGAGTCATCGACGAGCCCAATGCGCGCACGCGCTTCGTGCTGGTGGGTGCCCCGGCGCCTCCTCCGGCGCGCACCGGCGCCGACCGGACGTCGGTGGTGCTGCGCCTCGATAACGCGCCCGGAGCGTTGGCGGCAGCCCTGACCGAGTTCGGAAGTCGCAGTATCGATCTGACTCGCATCGAGTCGCGCCCGACCCGCACCGAGCTGGGCACGTATCTGTTCTTCCTGGACTGCGTCGGACACATCGACGACGAAGCCGTCGCCGAGGCACTGCAGGCCCTGCGCCGCAGCTGCGCCGACGTCCGCTACCTGGGCTCCTGGCCCATCGAGCCGGTAGGTCGATGCGGGGTGGTGTCATGAGCGGGCGTCTGGTGCTGCTGCGCCACGGCCAGTCCTACGGCAACGTCGACCGTCGACTCGACACCCGCCCGCCGGGATCGGAACTGACCCCGCTGGGTCGCGACCAAGCCAGGGCTTTCGCCGCCGAGGGCATCCACCGTCCGATGCTGGTCGCCCATTCGGTGGCCACCCGCGCGGTTCAGACCGCTGCCGAGATCAGCGGACGGCTCGGCGTGACCGCCCGCGCCCTGGACGGTATTCACGAGGTACAGGCCGGCTCGCTGGAGAACCGCAGCGACGACGACGCGATCGCCGAGTTCAACGCGATTTATCAGCGCTGGCACTCCGGCGAACCCGGCATCGCATTGCCCGGCGGGGAATCGGCCGAACAGGTGCTCGATCGCTACCTGCCGGTCGTCACCGATCTGCGGCTGCGCTACCTCGACGACGACGACTGGACCGGGGACGTCGTCGTGGTCAGCCACGGCGCGGCGATCCGACTGGCGGCGGCGACGCTGGCGGGTGTGGACGGCAGTTTCGTGCTGGACAACCACCTGGAGAACGCCACCGCCGTGGTGCTGGCGCCGATCACCGACGGCCGATGGAGCTGTGTGCAGTGGGGCTCGCTGACGCCGCCGTTCTATCCGGAACCGCACCCGGACCCGGTCGGCGACGCGTTGCGGTCCGACACCGACCCGATGGGCTAGACCGCCAGCGCGTACACCTCGGCGCAGCGGCACCCGACCGCCTCGCAGTCCAGGGCGAACGAGTGCGGCAGCACCTCGCCGGGGCAGCCGTCCTCAGTGCACTCCGCGGCCTGCTGTACGTGGTGGATGAGTGTGCCGTGGCAGTGCTCCAGCCCCGCCCGGCAGTCTCGGCAGTGATCATCCATGGATCGTTCCTAGCACTGCGTGCCGACAAGGTCGTTCCGGCGCGCCGCGTCGGGCGCCGTTAACTCCAGCCCAGTTCGTGCAGCCGGTCGTCGTCGATGCCGAAGTGATGGGCGATCTCGTGGATCACCGTGATCCGGACCTCGTCGACCACTTCGTTGTCGGACTCGCACATCTCCAGCAGCGCATCCCGGTAGATGGTGATGGTGTCCGGCAACGACCCGGCATAGCTTGAATCGCGCTCGGTCAGCGCCACCCCTTCATAGAGGCCGAGCAGGTCGGGTTCCTCGGCGTTGCGGTCGGCCACCAGGATCACCACGTTGTCGAAGGCGGCGGCCAGCTCGGGCGGAATCAGGTCCAGCGCGTCGGATACGAGATCGTCGAACCGGCGCGGGTCCATCTGGACACTCACCGCGGCTGGCTACCGGTGGGCAGTTGGTTCAGCCGCTCCGCGGGGATCGACGGCGGCGGGATCGGGGGCTGGCCGTTGATCAGCAGCGATCCGCGGGCACTGTTGATCAGCGCCGCCCAGCCGCCGTTGCCCAGGGTGGCGCCCAGGCTGCAGGCCACCTCGCGACTGCCCGCCGACCAGCTGGGCAGGGAGACAGTGGCGTAGGTCAACGTCAGCGTCGTATCGCGCAGCTGCACCGGGTCGAGGTAGGCGTCGGTGAGCCGGGTGCAGGACTCTTTGATGAACGCATCCTGCTCAGGCTCGGGCGGCAGCGCATCGGGGAACCGTTCGGCCAGGTTGACCGTGCCGGTGACCTCCTTGGTATGCGGTGCGGCGCAGTCGACCGGAACGTCGTTGGGCTGGTTGGTGGCCGGATCGATGCCCAGGCAGGTGCCCGGCGGCCAGACCTTGGACTGGTCGATGTCGGCGATCTTGCCGACGAACGCGGTCTGCTGGCCGCCCACGCCCGGCAGTTGCAGGCCGCACAACATCCGGCGCTCACCGTGCTGGCGCCACGCGCGTTCGCCCGCCCACAGCATGCTGGCCACGAACTTGCTGTGCGGATCGAACTTCGCACCGAGATAGCGGCGCACCGACGACTCGCACTGCTCCTGGGTGATCTGCTCGATGCGGGCCATCGACGGCGGCGGGGCATCGGGACCGTATTCGGCGCCCGGGAACATCTTCATGTCCACCGGGCCGGCCACCTCGAATTTGTGCTCGTCGGCGCAGCTGACGATCGTCGCCGCGTCCAAGTCGTTCTCCGGCCAGTTCAGGCAGTCGCCGGCAACGGCATGGTCGATCGCCTCGTTGCCCTTGACCGTGCCCAGCCCCAGTCCCGGACCGGTGCCTTTGCCGCCCGCACCCGGTGCCGGCTCGGCGTTCAGATGGCCCAGCAGCCCGCCTGGGCCCTCGCCGAGGACGGGCACCACGGTGATCAGACCGGCGATCAGCAGCCCACCCAACGCGGTCAGCAACAGGGCGCGGCGCGTAGGGGCGGCCTGGAGCGTGCGTCGCCAAGACACCCGCTTGGCGGGTGGATTCTCCTGGTCGGCTGCCTCTGACATCGCGTCCATTCTGACAGGCAGCCGCTGGGGCGTGACAAATGATGCGAAAGTGATACAGCCGGCCAGGTTGTAGGGTTTTGCCGTGATCGACCTGAAGCTGCTGCGTGAAGATCCCGACCGTGTCCGCCGCTCCCAGGTGGGTCGCGGTGAGGACCCGGCCCTGGTGGACGCCTTGCTGGCCGCCGACACCGCACGTCGCGCCGCCATCGCGGCCGCGGACTCGATGCGTGCCGAACAGAAGACCGCCAGCCGGTCGGTCGGAGCGGCCTCACCCGAGGAACGCCCCGCCCTGCTGGCGCAGGCCAAAGAGCTGGCCGAGCAGGTCAAGGCGGCCGAGACCGCCCAAGGAGCGGCCGAGACCGCGTTCACCGCTGCGCACATGGCGATCGCCAACGTGGTGATCGACGGAGTCCCCCCCGGCGGCGAGGACGACTTTGCGGTGCTCGACGTGGTCGGTGAGCCACCGGCCATCGAGAATCCGCGGGACCATCTCGAGCTCGGTGAGGCGCTGGGCCTGATCGACATGGGCCGCGGAGCCAAGGTCTCCGGTTCGCGGTTCTACTTCCTGACCGGTCGCGGCGCGCTATTGCAGCTGGGTCTGTTGCAGCTGGCGGTGCGGCTGGCCGTCGACAACGGATTCACCCCGATGATCACCCCGTCGCTGGTCCGGCCTGAAGTCATGTCCGGCACCGGCTTTCTGGGTGCGCACGCCGACGAGGTGTATCGGCTCGAAGCCGACGACCTGTATCTGGTGGGCACCTCCGAGGTGCCGCTGGCCGGCTACCACTCCGATGAGATCCTGGATCTGTCGGGCGGACCGCTGCGCTACGCCGGCTGGTCGTCGTGCTTCCGCCGGGAGGCCGGCAGCTACGGCAAGGACACCCGCGGCATCATCCGGGTACACCAGTTCGACAAGGTCGAAGGGTTCGTCTACTGCCGGCCCGAGGACGCCGAAGGCGAACACGACCGGCTGCTCGGCTGGCAGCGCGAGATGCTGGCCCGAATCGAGGTGCCCTACCGGGTGATCGATGTCGCCGCAGGCGATCTCGGATCCTCGGCCGCCCGCAAATTCGACTGTGAAGCGTGGGTGCCCTCTCAAGGCACCTACCGGGAGCTGACGTCGACGTCGAACTGCACCACCTTCCAGGCCCGCCGGCTGGCCACCCGCTACCGCGACGAGAACGGCAAGCCGCAGACCGCGGCCACCCTCAACGGCACCCTGGCCACCACCCGCTGGCTGGTGGCAATTCTGGAGAATCACCAGCAGCCCGACGGCAGCGTGCGGGTGCCGCCGGCGCTGGTGCCCTACGTCGGCGTCGAGGTCTTGGAGCCGTCCGGCTCCTGACCCGCGTCCGCGTCAGGCGGCAAAGAGCCGGCGCGAGCAGTCCAACAGCATCCGGTGCAGTTCCTCGTTGGGAATGTCCGAAACCGCGGGATCGGCTGCCGCGCCCAGAATTCCGGGCACCAGCACCGCGATCGCGATGAGGGTGGCCGGGTCGGGCTGGGGTCCCGCCAGGATCGCCTGCAGGCGCCGGGAGGCGTCCCGGAAGTCTCCGATGGCCTCGACGATCCCCACCACGGCGGGATCGGTGTGGACCAGGGCCGTGGTGCGGCGGTGCCGGACAGCCAGCTCGATGATGCCGCTGATGGTGGCCTCGCGCTGCACCTCGCGAGAGTCGATGGCCTCGGCGATGGCGACCACCCGGGAGATGTCCTCGAACACCGGACGAAACACCGCGACCACGATGTCGTCCTTGCAGTGGAATTGGTAATACACCGCCGATTTATTGACACCCAATCGGTCGGCGATCATCTGCAGCGACGTGCCGCTCACCCCATGCTCGGCGAACAGCCCTTGCGCGGCCTCTAATACGCGCTCCCGCGCGAAACCCCGCGGCGCCATCGTCTTCGCCACTCCCATGCCTCCCTGCACCGGTCGACCGCTCACTGGCGTGAGCCACGTCGCACAGTTCTGCTGACCGATCGCTTGATTCTACTTTACTGATCGTATAACTTAGCTTTCCGTCACGCTTAACCGCAGATCCGGATTGGAAAGGGCGTCGCTGATGCTGAACCCACAGGTGCACAAGCTTTCCCGCTCTGATCCGGCCACGCTGGCCCCGGGCTTCACGGCCTATGTGGTTGACGCGCCGGAGATCGTGGCTGGCGACCATCCGTTGTTCGATGCGATCGCCGAACTCGGCGCCACGGCGAATCGGTTTGCGGCCGACACCCATGTCCTGGTGGTGGTCAGCAAGGCCGGCGGCACGGCGGGGTCTGATCGATGAAGGCGTTGCGGCGGGCATGGATGCCGCTGCTCATCGTGGCGGTGGTGGTGCTCGGGACGCTGACCGTTCTGCGGCTGCGCACCTACTTCGGCGGCGACAACTCGCACCTGATCAGCACCAAAGTCGACGACACCAAGCCGTACAACCCGAAGGTCGTGACCTATGAGGTCTTCGGTGAACCCGGCGCGACGGCCGACATCAGCTACCTCGACCTCGACAGCAAGCCGCAGCGCGTCGACGCCGCGACGCTGCCGTGGTCGGTGACCCTGAGCACCACGTTGTCCGCGGTATCGCCGAACCTCTACGCGCAGGGCAAAGGCTCCACCCTGGGCTGTCGCATCAGCATCGACAACGAGCTCAAAGACGAGAGAACCGCCACCGGCGTCAGCGCCCTGACCTTCTGCTTGGTGAAATCTGCATGAGCACTTCCACGGACAACTTCCCCCCCGAGGCGCCGACCGAGGTTATCCCCGCTGCGACTGACCACGCCAACCCCGGCCGGATTGCCAAATGGATTCGGCGCCTAGCTATTCCGATCATGCTGGGCTGGATCGCGATCATCGTTTTGGCGAACGTGACCGTCCCCCAGCTGGAGAAGGTCGCCGAGATGGCCGCGGTCCAGATGACTCCGGACGACGCGCCGTCGATGATCGCCGTCAAACGGCAGGGTGAGGTGTTCAAGGAGTTCACCTCCAACAGCTCGGTCATGCTGGTCCTCGAGGGCGACGAGCCACTGGGCGCAGACGCCCACCACTACTACGACCAGATCATCGCCAAACTCAAGACCGACACCACCCACGTCGAACACATCCAGGACTTCTGGGGTGATCGCCTGACGGCCGCGGGAGCCCAGAGCCCGGACGGCAAGAGCGCGTACGTGCAGATCTATACCGCGGGCAACCAGGGCGAGGCGCTGGCCAACGAATCGGTCAAAGCGGTCAACCAAGCAGTAGACAGTGTCACCGCGCCACCGGGCGTGAAGGCGTATGTGACCGGCGGTGCAGCGTTGGCGGCCGATCAGGACAAGGCCGGCACTCGCAGCATGCACATGATCGAGTCGCTGACGTTCGTGGTCATCATCACCATGATGCTGGCGGTCTACCGATCGATCACCACCGTGGCGTTGGCGCTGGCGATGGTGGTGACCGGGCTGGCCTCGGCCCGCGGCATCGTGGCATTCCTGGGCTATCACGGGCTGATCGGGCTTTCACCCTTCGCTACCAGCCTGCTGGTGACACTGGCCATCGCGGCAGCCACCGATTACGCGATCTTCCTGATCGGCCGATATCAGGAAGCGCGCAGCTCCGGTGAAGACCGGGAACAGGCGTACTACACCATGTTTCGCAGCACCGCCCATGTGGTGCTCGGCTCGGGCATGACCATCGCCGGTGCCACGCTGTGCCTGCACTTCACCCGGTTGCCCTACTTCCAGTCGTTGGGGATTCCGCTGGGAATCGGCATGACTGTCGTCGTCATCACCTCGCTGACGATGGGCGCTGCCGTCATCTCGGTGGCCGGCCGATTCGGGACCCTGCTGGAACCTAAGCGGGCCAACCGTGGGCGCGGCTGGCGGAAGATCGGCGCGGCCGTAAGTCGTTGGCCGGGACCGATTCTGATCGCCGCAACCGCAGTAGCCTTGGTCGGAATCCTCGCGCTGCCCGGATACAAGCCCGGCTACAACGACCGCGCGTACATGCCCTCGGATCTACCCGCCAACCAAGGGTTTCTGGCCTCGGATCGGCACTTTCCCTCCGCGCGGATGAACCCCGAGATGCTCATGATCGAAACAGACCACGACATCCGAAACTCCGGGGACTTTCTGGTGATCGAGCGAATCGCCAAACGAGTCACCGGGGTGGAGGGCGTGTCCCGGGTCATGTCCATCACCCGGCCCCAGGGTATTCCGATGGAACACTCCACCTTCGGCTACATGCTCGGCATGCAGGCCGTCAGCCAGGACATGACCCGCAAGTTCAACGATGACCGCACAACGGAGATGTTGGCCCAGGCAGAGGAGATGCAGGTCAACATCGACACGATGACAAAGATGATCGAGCTCATGGAGGAGATGAACGCCACCATGGGGCGCATGGTCGGCAAGATGCACCTGATGGTCGGCGACATCGAAGAACTGCGCGACAAGATCGCCAACTTCGACGACTTCTTCCGGCCGATGCGTAGCTACTTCTACTGGGAGCCGCACTGTTTCGACATCCCCATCTGCCACGCGCTGCGATCGGTCTTCGATGCCATGGATGGAGTCGACACCATGACCGACAGCTTCAAGCAGATCGTTCCGGACATGGACGCGATGGCCGCGCAGCTGCCGCAGATGCTCACGCTGATGCCGCCGATGATCCAGATGATGAAGAACACCAAGGCCATGATGCTGACGACCTATGCCACCCAAAGTGGACTGGCCAAGCAGGCGCAGGAAGCCCAAGGGGATCCCGCCGCGATGGGGGAGGCCTTCGACAAGGCTCGCAACGACGACTCGTTCTATCTGCCTCCGGAGATCTTCGATAACGCCGAATTCCAGCGCGGCATGAAGAGTTTCGTGTCGCCGGATGGGCATGCCGTGCGGTTCATCGTCAATCACGAGGGCGATCCGCTGAGCGCAGAAGGCATCAAGCACATAGACGCGATCAAGCTTGCCGCGAAGGAAGCCATCAAGACCACCCCCTGGGAGGGCTCGAAGATCTACGTCGGTGGTACCGCCGCGATGTTCAAAGACATGCAGGAGGGCTCCAATTACGACCTGCTGATCGCCGGCGTCGCGGCGCTGTGCCTGATCTTCATCATCATGCTGATCATCACCCGTGCCGTGGTGGCCGCGCTGGTGATCGTGGGCACCGTGGTGGTGTCACTCGGCAGCGCCTTCGGGTTGTCGGTGTTGCTCTGGCAGAACATCATCGGTCTGCAGGTGCACTGGATGGTGATGGCCATGGCGGTGATCATCCTGTTGGCGGTGGGCGCCGACTACAACCTGCTGCTGGTTTCCCGTCTGCGGGAGGAGATCCACGCCGGGCTGCACACCGGCATGATCCGGGCGATGGGCGGCAGCGGGTCGGTGGTCACCGCGGCGGGACTGGTGTTCGCCTTCACGATGATGACGATGGCGATCAGTGAACTGCGGGTGATCGGTCAGGTGGGCACCACGATCGGCCTGGGGCTGCTACTTGACACCCTGATCATCCGGTCGTTCATGACGCCGTCGATCGCGACGCTGCTCGGCAAATGGTTCTGGTGGCCGCAGGTGCCGCGGCTGCGGCCCAAGCCCTCTCCCTGGCCGGCGCCGTTGCAGCGCAACCCGAGCGACGAGCTCGTGGAGTCAGGTGGCGGAGCGCATCGGGGAGGTTGGTGATGAGGTTCGGACCCGTAGCCGCGTTGGCAGCTGTGTCGGCGGCAATCATCCTCGCGGGACCGGCGCACGCCGATGTCGACACCGAATTCGCCGGCCGGTTGCACGGCTACGGGATCTACGGGGCGCGTGACTACAACGCCTGGATCGGCAAGCTCACCTGCAAGCGCTTGGCCAACGACGTCGACCGCGACGCTTCCGAGTCGGCGGCGTTCGTCGCCAAGAACATCAAAGGCGCCGACCCCCAACAGGCCTGGCAGTTTGTGGGTACGGCGCTGAGCACCTACTGCCCCGACAAGCTGACCGTTCTGGAACACGCTGGAGGTATTCGATGAACCGCAAGAGCTGGGCTCTGGCGGTAGGGCTGCTGACCGGTATGGCCGCGGCGGGGACTGCATCGGCCGATGCGACGGAGAACTTCCCGATTCCCAACCGGATGCTGCACACCACCTGTACCGCCGAACAGATCATGGCGGCCGCCCGCGATGTCACGCCGGTCTACTACGAGCGCTACATGATCGACTACAACAACAAGTCCCCGCAGGTACATGAGGCGGTGCAGGATCGGATCCACTGGTTCTTTGGCATGGATTACCCGGGCCGGCGCGCCTACTCGGAGAACCTGGCCACCGACATCTACTACGAGAAACTTGCTTTCGCGTGGCCGAACTGGGCCAAGCTGTTCTTCAACAACCACGGCGTTGCTGCCCGGACGACCGATGTGTGCGAGCAGTACCCCGCTGCCGACATGGGCGTGTGGAACTGGACCTGACCCGCTAGGTCAGTAACGCCATGATCTGCCGTGCCGTGTCCAGCAGGATCTCGTGCAGCTGTTCGTCGGCAATGTCTGCCAGTTCGGGGTCGGCTGCTGCGGTGAAGGCTCCAGCCATCAAGGTGGTCGTGATCACCCGAGTTCTGGCATCGGGATCGGGGCCCCGCAGGATGGCCGCCGCGGCGTCGCTGACGGCCATGAAGTCGTCGCGGGCCCGCACCGCGTGCTCCATGCCGCGGTCGTAGAACAGGAAGGCGAGCCGGCGGTAGCGGACGGCGAGTTCGACGACGCCACTGACGGTCACGTCCCGCTGGCCCTGCTGCGTCGGCATGGCCTCGGCGATCTTGATGACCCGGACGATATCGTCGAACATCGGCTCCACCAGCGCGACGACGATGTCATCGCGGGACCGGAACTGGTAGTAGACAGCGGGTTTGCTCACGCCCAGCCGGTCGGCGATCATCTGCATGGATGTGCCACCGATGCTGTGCTCGATGAACAGGTCCAAGGCCGCCTGCAGCACTCGCTCGCGCGCGGATCCGCGCGGTGCCACTGGCTTGGCCACGACATTCCTCCTCGTCGACGCGGCCAGCCTATCGCGGTGTGGTGGAGGCAGTCCTGCAACGACCCCGCTAGGTCGCAGCCTTGGCGTGCCGGTGCTGGCGCTCGATGGTGGCGAAGTAGAAGGCGTACGCGAACGCGCAGCTGGTGAACAGGCTCGACACGAAGTAGAGCCACGGGCGCCGCAGTCCACGCCGGTAGCCGTCGACGATGGTGAACAGCGGCAGCAGAACGACGTTGATGATCGTGTAGTCCTGGCTGGCCGAACCCGCGGCCGGGTTGGTGAACATCAGCTGGATGTACTGTGTCCAGCTGCCCGGCCCCCAGATCGGATTGTGGTTGGGGCCGTGCGCGTATTCCTGGACGAAGCGGATGTTGAAGTACCAGCCCAGCACGATCGAGCCGATGCCGATCAGGTAGTACACGACCTCCAGGGGTGAGAAGGCACTGCCCCCAGCGGGTTTCGCGAAGACCGCGCGGTTGGATGCCACGATCCACCAGATAGTCGCCAGGCCGAGCACTGCATGCACGATGAGCGAGATCATGCGGTCAGTCTCACCATGCGCCCTAAGTTTTGTCAATATTGCCATCTGGACCGGCGTGACGCTGAGGTACCTTTACGCGCATGCCACGAGCCCCGCAGACCGCGCGCAGCGAACGCACCCGCGAAGCGTTGCGGCAGGCCGCGCTGGTCCGCTTCCTGGCGCAGGGCGTGGAGGACACCTCGGCCGAGCAGATCGCCACCGACGCCGGGGTGTCGCTGCGGACGTTCTATCGGCACTTCACTTCCAAGCATGACCTGCTGTTCGCGGACTACGACGCCGGACTGCAGTGGTTCCGCAGCGCCCTGGCTGCCCGCCCGCCCGCCGAGCCGATGATCGAGGCGGTTCAGGCGGCGATCTTTGCGTTTCCCTACGACGTCGAGGCGGTGACCCGCATCGCCGCGCTGCGCGAGGAGGAACTCGATCCCGAGCGCATCGTGCGCCACATCCGGCAGGTGGAGACCGATTTCGGCGACGCGGTGGCCGAGCGGATGCGGGCCACCGCGAGGCGTGGGTCAAGTGACCCGCTGCGGGTCGCGGTGACCTCCCGCTGCATCGCGGCCGCGGTGTTCGCCGCGATGGAGGTCTGGATGCTGGGTGCGGACCGCTCGCTGGCCGAGCTGGCCCGGATGTGCCGTACTGCGCTGGACTCGCTGGGCAAACTTTAGTTACGTCAATATTGACAAAACTGTTTCACTCATGCCAGCGTTCCCGGAAAGCGGGAAGGGGCGGATGAAATGACCGACTACGACGCGATCGTCATTGGCGCTGGACACAATGGCCTGGCCGCGGCGCTCATCCTGCAGCGCGCCGGGCTGCGCACGCTGTGCCTGGAGGCCGGGCGCTACGCCGGGGGGATGGCCTCCACGGTGGAGCTGTTCGACGGCTATCGGTTCGAGATCGCCGGCTCGGTGCAGTTCCCGACGTCGGCCGCGGTCAGCGCGGAGCTGGGCCTCGACGGTCTGGAGAGCATCGACCTCGAGGTCATGTCGGTGGCGATGCGCGGCGTCGGTGACGACCCGCTGGTCCAGTACACCGACCCGATGAAGCTGTTCACCCACCTGTCCGAGGTGCATGGCGCCGAGGCGGTCAACGGCATGGCCGGGCTGCTGGCCTGGAGTCAGGCGCCCACTCGGGCGCTGGGCCGTTTCGAGGCGGGGCGGCCGCCGAAATCGCTCGACGAGATGTATGCCTGCGCCGCCAATGAATTCGAGCGATCGGCCATCGACGACATGCTGTTCGGTTCGGTTACCGACGTGCTGGACCGCTACCTACCCGACCGGGAGAAGCACGCGGCGCTGCGCGGCTCCTTCACCGTGCTGGCCGTCAACACCCTCTACCGCGGACCAGCCACGCCCGGCAGCGCCGCGGCACTGGCCTACGGCCTGGGCGTGCCCGACGAGAACACCGTGCTGATGAAGAAGCTGCGCGGCGGAATCGGCGCGCTCACCGGGCACCTGTGCGACACGTTCACCGGCTTGGGCGGAGAGCTGCGGCTGCGCACCACGGTCGCGGAAATCCTTGTCGCCGATGGGGCGGTCAGCGGCGTGCGCACCGAGTCCGGCGACACCGTGAGCGCACCGGTGGTGGTGTCGGCGATCGCTCCCGACGCCACCGTCACCGGCCTGCTGGACGCGGCTGCGGTCCCAGACGACGTCCGCGCGCGCTACGCCCGCACCGACCACCGTGGCAGCTACCTGCAGATGCATTTCGCGCTGGAGGAGGCACCGGTGTTCACCGCGCCTTATGAGGCGCTCAATGAGCCTGCCATGCAGGCTTCGGTAGGAATCTTCTGCACGCCCGAAGAGGTCCAGCAGCAGTGGGAGGATGCGCGCCGCGGCATCGTCCCGACCGATCCGACTGTGGTGCTGCAGATCCCGTCGCTGCACGATCCCGAGCTGGCCCCACCGGGCAAGCATGCCGCGTCGGCGTTCGCGCTGTGGTTTCCCATCGAGGGGGACGGCAACTACGGCGAGATGAAGGTCGAGATGGGGCAGCGGGTGATCGACAAGATCACCAGGCTGGCACCGAATTTCGAACGCAGCATCACTCGGCACACCACCTTCACCCCACGTCATATGGGCACCATGTTCGGTGCGCCTGGCGGCGACTACTGCCACGGCTTGCTCAATCCGGACCAGATCGGCCCCAACCGGCCCGGGCCGCGGGGCTTTCTCGGCCAGCCGTTACCGGTGGCAGGACTGTATCTGGGAAGTGCGGGTTGCCATGGCGGGCCGGGGATCACGTTCATCCCCGGCTACAACGCCGCACAGCAGGTGTTGGCCGACCGCTGAGCGCGGTCGGCGGCAATTACCGCTGGGCCGCCAGCAGCTCGTCGAGCAGTGCCCGGAACGTGTCCGGATCCGCCGGGGTGAATGCCGGATGCGGCCACGGGTCGCCGTGCAGCTCCAGTGTTATCAGGGTGGACCGCGTCGGGCGCTTGATATCCAGCGGCAGCCAGCGCCGCAGATCCGAGCTGCCCCAGATCCGGAATCGGTGGGTCAGCATGCCCAGCGGCTCCGCGCGGTAACCGCGGATCGCCGACAGCGGGATCACCTTCGCGGTGCCGGAGGGAAAGTGGTAGCGGCGCAACGTGATCGCCCGGCGATCCAGGACGACCAATCCGTCATCGTAGGAGTCGCCGGTCACAGCTTCTCGCAACGCAATTCGTGGCCCTTGGCGGTCAGGCAGCGACCGGACTTGAGATCCCATTCCCAGCCGTGTTGATTGCAGGTGAGGATGTCGCCCTCGACCACCCCGAACTTCGACAGGTCGGCCTTCATGTGCGGGCAGCGACGCTGAACCTGCCAGTCGCCCAGTGTGGTGGTTGCCGAGTCGTCGTGGCTCTCGCCGAACCAGCCTTCGGCGTAGACGATCCGGTCCTCGGTGAGGCACTTGAAGAAGGTGTACAGGTACTCGTTGTAACCGCCGACCCGCCATGCCCTGAACCGGGTGGACAAGAAGATGGTGTTGACCCAGTCCGGTTCGCTGTCGCGCAGCACGGTCCGCACCAGCTCAGGTGGAATGCCGAAGCCGTAGCGGAACTTCTCGCCGGGAATCGGCTCGCGCACTATGCGTTTGGGGAAGTCCAGCACCACCGTCTCGGTGTGGCCTTCCCCGTCCAGCGCCAGCTCGACCGGATAGCCGATGCCGTCGCAGATCTCGTTGCTGCGGGCCATGATCGGCTCGAACAGGGCACGCAGCGGCTCGAGCATCGCCGGGCCGGCCGCGGGCGCCCAGGAGGCCTTCTCGGCGGCCAGCACCGGCGCCATCCGATCGGCGTAGGCGGCGATGTAGTCCGCCTTGCCGGTGGTGAAGATAGCCTCGACGTCGGCTTCGTCCAGCGGGTGGATCAGCGAATCCAGTTGCGCTCCGGTGAAACTCGCGGTGCTCCCCGGAATCATCAACAACCCGCCGTCGTGACCGTTGCGACGCAGCTGGTCGAGGAACACCATCTCGTCGGGGAAGATGTTGGCCGGGTCGCCGTGGTCGTCGTTGAGGTAACGCAGCTCGGAATCCAGGAAACACGGCGGTCCTGCCGACGGCACCACCCAGGTCGCCCCGACGTGGGCGATGTACTGGCGGGCGCGGTCCATCTGCCGCTGGCGCTTCTGGGTGCCGAACGCCTCCTTGGCCCGGGCCGGCATGTCATAGACCATCGGGTACCAGATCGCCCCGGAGTACTGCACCAGGTGCACGTCGATCGCGTCGAAGGCCGCTAGCACGTCCAGGTCGATCGGGCGGGAGTCGTTCATGTTGAACACGGTGGTCACGCCGTCGGAGACCACCAGCCCGGAGTCGCCGATCGGGCCGTCGGCCGGGGCGCGCAGCGCGATGATCATGACGTCCAGATCGCCCTTGGGGCCGGACACGGTTTGCCGCTGCGAATCGGTCGTCTCGAAGAACCGGTGAAAGCCCAGCTCTTCCAGTTCGCGGCGCAGATCGGGCACGGGGTAATCGGGCAGCAGCACCACCGCGTCCTTGTTGACGTGCGCCGCCAGGTGCCGCGGGTCGAAGTGATCGTGGTGCAGGTGGGAAATGTAGAGGTAGTCGCAGTCGCCGAGGGTGTCCCAGTCCAGCGCCGAATTGTCCGGGAACGGGAACCACGAGCCGAAGTAGGCCGGATTCACCCACGGGTCGCACAGGATGCTGCCTGCGGCGGTCTCGATCCGGAAGCCGGCGTGCCCGACGCTGGTGACCTGCACTAGTTCCTACTCCCGACGCTGTAAGAGATCCCTCCCGAGCTTACCGGCGGCCAAGCCGGCGGCATCGCCTAGGCTTGAGTGCTGTGGAGGCTTGGTACGGCGGTGTCGCTGCCGCTGCGCGAACGCTGTGGCGCTATGAGGGTCTGAAGATCATCGTCACCGGCCGGGAGCACATTCCCGCCACCGGCGGCGCGGTGGTCGCGATCAACCACACCGGCTACTTCGACTTCTTGTTCGCCGGTGTGGCCTCCTACGACGCGAAACCGCGGCGCTGGGTGCGTTTCATGGCCAAGAAGGAGACCTTCGACAACCGCTTCACCGGCCCGATCATGCGAGGCTGCAAGCACATCGCGGTGGATCGCAGCCAGGGCGCGGAGTCCTATGCCACCGCGGTCGCCAAGCTGAAGGCCGGCGAATTGGTCGGGGTCTACCCGGAGGCGACCATCAGCCGCAGCTTCGAGCTCAAGGAGTTCAAAAGCGGCGCCGCACGGATGGCGATCGAGGCGCAGGTGCCGATCATCCCGCACATCGTGTGGGGCGCCCAGCGGCTGTGGACCAAGGACCACCCAAAGCAGCTGGGTCGCACCAAGGTGCCGGTCACGGTGACGATCGGTGAGCCGATCCCGTCCACGCTCCCGGTCGATGAGCTGCGTGCCCTGCTGCAGACCCGGATGCAGCACCTGCTCGAACAGGCGCAGGACTCCTATCCCGACGACCATCCCGGCGGCGCCTTCTGGGTACCGCGCAGCCTGGGCGGCAGCGCCCCCACGCCCGCTGAGGCGCTCGAGCTCGACGCCGCCGAAGCGGCGCGCAGGGCCGAGGAGCGGTCCGCCGGGAAGAAGAAGCCGCCGAGCCCGACGGGTGCCGCGGAGTAGCGCTGACATGCAGCCGGTCTTTCGAGCGCTGGAACTCACTGCACTGAGCGCGGTGAGGATTGCCGGGGCACGGGTCGACTACCACGGCTTGGAACACATCCCGGCTGAGAGCGGTGCGGTGATCGCGATCAACCACACCGGCTACGTGGACTTCCTGCCCGCGGGGCTGGCGGCGTATCACCGCGGCCGCCGGATGCGGTTCATGATCAAAGCCGAAATGCAGCAGGTGCGGCTGGTCAATTACCTGATCCACCACACCGGGACCATCCCGGTGGACCGCGGGGCCGGCGCCGACGCCTACCAGCACGCGGTCAGCGCGTTGCGCGCCGGCGAAGTGGTTGGGGTCTACCCCGAAGCCACCATCAGCCGCAGTTTCGAGCTCAAGGAATTCAAATCCGGGGCGGCCCGTATGGCACTAGAAGCGCAGGTGCCGATCGTCCCGCTGATCGTCTGGGGTGCCCACCGGCTGTGGACCAAGGATCACCCGAGGGCGAGGTTGGTGCGCAGCAAGATTCCGATCACCGTACTGGCGGGCGAACCGCTGGCCCCATCCGGTGATGCCGCCGCGCTCAGCGCCCGACTGCGCGAGCGTATGGCGCCGCTGCTGGCTCAGGTGCAGCAGGAATACCCGCACCCCGCAGGCGAGTTCTGGGTGCCCCGGCGACTTGGCGGCGGCGCGCCCACCCCCGACGAGGCTAGGGTTGCCGAAGAGCAGGAGCTGACGGAACGGATGCGCAAGCGCGCGGGCGACCGCCGGCCCGACCCATCTGGCACGGAGCAGTAGCGCATGGCAGAACCTTTTTTCCGGGCGCTGGAGATTGTTGTCCCGCGGCTGGCGAACGCCAACGGGCCGCATGTGACCATCGACGGCCTGGAGAACATTCCCGAGCACGGCGGGGCGGTGCTCGCCGTCAACCACACCAGCTACCTGGACTGGTATCCGGCCTCGATCGCGGCCTTGCAGCGGCACCGCCGGCTGCGATTCATGATCAAGGCCGAGATGACCGAGGTCCCGGTGGTCAACTACGTGATCAAGCACATCAAGTTGATCCCGGTCGACCGCTCCGCCGGGGCCGGCGCCTATGACGAAGCGGTGGCGCAGTTGCGGAAAGGCGAGCTGATCGGTCTGAATCCAGAGGCCACCATCAGCCGCAGCTTCGAGTTGCGGGAGTTCAAGACGGGGGCTGCCCGGATGGCCCACAGCGCGGGCGTTCCCCTCATCCCGGTCATCGTCTGGGGAATCCACCGAGTTTGGACAAAAGACCACCCGAAGCATCTGTGGCGCAACCATATTCCGGTGCTGGCGAAGGTCGGCGCGCCGATGGCTGCGGGTGCTGATGTGGCGGCGACCACCACTGAGCTGAGGAGCACCATGGCGGCGATGCTCGAAGCGGCGCAACTGGAGTACCCACATCCGGCGGGGGCGTACTGGGTGCCGCGCCGGCTGGGTGGCAGCGCGCCCACCATGGCCGAAGCGTTGGAGATGCGGGCAGCTGAGCTGGCCGAGCGTGATCGCAAACGTACCGAGCAGGCCCAGGGCGGACGCCTGCGCCGGACACTGGCCGAACGGAGTTCGCGCTGATGCAGCCACACGGTGGACCGCCCGCGCTGATCGCCAGCGACGTCGACGGCACCCTGCTCGACGACACCGAGAACATCACCGCGCGGACGCGCGACGCGGTTCATGCAGCGGTGGACTCCGGCACCCGCTTCGTCCTGGCGACCGGACGCCCGCCGCGGTGGATAGCGCCGGTGGTCGACGCGCTCGGGTTCGCCCCCATGGCGGTGTGCGCCAACGGGGCGGTGCTTTACGACCCCGCCACCGATCGGGTGGTCTCGGCACGCACACTCTCGGCCGACAGCCTGGTCAAACTGGCCGAGGTCGCCAGCCGCGCCATCCCGGGGGCGGGCCTGGCCGTGGAGCGCATCGGCGAGAGCGCGCACGATGCGGCCACGCCGCAGTTCGTCAGTTCGCCGGGCTACGAACACGCCTGGCTCAACCCCGACAACACCGAGGTGTCTTTGGACGACCTGTTGTCGCAGCCGGCGATCAAGCTGTTGATTCGCAAGGCGGGGATGTCCAGTGCCGCCATGGCGGAGCAGCTGCAGGCCCATATCGGAACGGCCGCGGAGCTGACCTACTCCACCAACAACGGGCTGATCGAGGTAGTGCCGGCGGGTATCACCAAGGCCAGCGGCATCGAGGAGCTGATCGCGCCGCTGGGTATCGGCATCGAGCAGGTGGTGGCGTTCGGGGATATGCCCAACGACCTGCCGATGCTGGTGCGCGCGGGACACGGCGTGGCGATGGGCAATGCCCACCCCGAGGTGCTGGCGGCGGCCGCCGAGATCACCACACCCAACACCGACGACGGCCTGGCGCGGGTCCTGGAGCGGATCTTCCTGCGTTGATGCAGAGCCAACCGAGCTAACCGACTGCGAACGGATCGATCACCCGCGAGAAGCGCTCGAGCTGCACCGGTGGACCCTCCGGCGGCGGCGGGGGCAGCACCTCGGCATTGCCGTCGACGACCCGGATGACCGTCGCGCTGGCCCGGTTGTAGTTCAGGGTGCCGTGCTGGAAGTTCTGGCCCACCCATTCGGGTTCGGCAAGCTCGGCGCTGGTCGGCAGCCCGAGCACGCCGCGCTCGTAACCCAGCGACGCCCAGGCGTCGTAGATGGCCCCGGTGATCGGCTGCGCGCCGGTCTCCGGCGACCAGTACACCGCGCCGTGTTCGAAGGTGGCGTACTTGGTGGCGCCCTCGCCGATCGCCTCCGGCGACGTCGGGGCGCCGAGCATGCCCTCTGCACCGCCCAGTTCCATCCAGCGGGTGTGAATGGCGCCGCCCTCCATCACCCGGGCGAGGTCTTCCGGCCCAGGCGGTTCGTTGAACCGGGCGGCGATCTCCCGAATCTCGTTGAGCGCGACGTAGCCCTGCTCGCCGGGGCACTCGGTCGCGTCGAGGTCGCGGTGGCCGATGATCGAGGGCAGCATCAGTGACGCGCCGCGCGGAAAGTGGGTGAACGAGCCGCCGGCGGAGACCAGCTGCGTGGTACCGCGCGGATCGGTGCGGTCCAGACCCAGCCGCCAGCCCAACAACCGGCCGACCGTCTCGAGTTGGATCGGCGGGGGAGGCGCGTCGTCGAAGGTGCCGATCATCGACACGCCCCAGGTATTTCTGTTGAACCCGCCCGCGTGGCTGCCCATGATGCCCCGGGTCAGACCGCCGGCCCGGCCCTCGAAAACTTGGCCGTACTTGTCCACCAGCGCGTTGTAGCCGATGTCGCACCAGCCCAGGGTGCGGGTGTGATAGGCGTAGATCGCCCGGATGATCTCCGCGGAGTCTTCGGGGGCGTAGTCGTTGGAGCCCGCGGTGTGGTGCACCACGGCCGCGTGGACCGGGCCGCTCTCCACGGGTTTGCCGCACCGGCCGTAGGCGCCCGCACCCCAGTGGCTGCGCGGAATGATGTTGGGGGGTTGGCCCGGGCCCAGCACCGCCTTGGGCGGTTGCCACTGCGCGTCGGCCGGGGCCTTGGGCGGCGTGATCAGCACCGCGGAGACGTTCTGGGCCAGGGGCTGCGCGGCAGTGGCCGGCACATAACCGAGTTCGGGCCCCAGGACGGGCTTTGTGGGGGCGGACTCGCGCTTGGCCGGGCCTTTCGTGGCGGCCGGCCCCTTCGCCTTGGGTTTGGCCTGATCGTTGGGAGCGGTCCGAGTCACCGCGATCTGTACCGCTGTGGTCCGGCCGACGAACACCGGCTCGGTCCCGTCCGGACCGGGGGCGGGCGCATCGGCAGGCCGTGGCCCCGGTGTCTCCTGCTTGGCCTCGTGCGCGGTCGCATACCAGGGCCCCCAGGTCCCGTCGGCGCGCTTGGCTCGGATCCGTGCCGACGTGCCGCTCAGGTCGGAGCCGGTGAGCGCGACCATGGTGAACGGTTCGTCCTGGGTGATCTCTCGAACGGTGACGCCCGGCTCCAGATCTGGCAACGGCTGCTGGGTCAGCTTGGTCGCGGCAGCGCTGGGGGGCGTCTGGGAGGCATCGATCGATTTGAAGCCCGACCCGGAGTTCAACGCCCACGGCAGGATCAGCACGGTCGCGAGAGACGCGGTCAGCTTGATCGTCGGCGGGGGACGACGACGGGTTGGCACGTGCTGATGTTACGTATGTGTCATGTGTTGTTGGTGATGCGACACGCGTCCACCGACACCGGCCGGTTCCTGGGCATTGTTAACGGCACCGCAGAGTCCTCCGGTGCCCGCCGGGTGCGGGCTGACTCTGCGGTGCCGTCGGGGCGGAACAGCTCCGCTGTTGTGTCTTGTTACGGCAGCGGCAGGGCCGGGGCGGCGGCAGCTGCCGGTCCGGCGCCCTGCGCGGCCTGGGCGATGGACGGGATCACCACACCCTTGAGCAGGTCGATGGCCTGTCCGGCGCCCAGCTGGTTGGCGGCGCTCATCAGGTCGCTGACGAGGCCGCCCTTCTCCTCGGGCATGCCCAGGGACGGGTCGCCGAGGATCGGGTAGGTGCCGTCCAGTCCGGGGTCCAGGCCCACCGGCGAGGTGAGCGGCAGACCATCGGACCCGAGCAGGCCGGTGTCCGGGCTGGTCAGGCCCGGGCTGGTCAACCCCGGGCTGGTCAAGGGGCTGGTCAGGCCGGGGCTGGTCAACGGGCTGGTCAGGCCGGGGCTGGTCAATCCCGGGCTGGTCAGGCCGGAATCGGTCAGCGGCGGCGTGGTCAGTCCGGGTGTCGTCAGGCCGGACGTGGTGGACACCCCGGGCGTGCCCAGCGGCGGCGTCGACAGCGACGGCGTGGTCAGCGACGGGTCGGTGAGCCCCGGCGTGCCCAGTCCGGGCGAGGTGAGCCCCGGCGTGCCCAGGCCGGGCGAAGTGAGGCCCGGCATGCCCAGGGACGGGTCAGTGAGGCCCGGTGTGCCCAGACCCGGTGACGTCAGGCCGGGGTACATCCCGGTTGAGGCGCCCCCGTTGCTGAAGCCAGGCACCGGCGGGAGGTTCACCCCGAACTGGGACAGGCCCTGGGTCAGGGCGGTGATCAGCTCACTGGGCAGGTCGGCCACGGACGAAGCCGCGACGAAGTCGTGGTGCTGAGGCGCGCTGCTGTGGGCGGCCAGCTCGGACACTGCGACAACTGCGAACGGACTCGCGACCGCCAGGGCGGCGACTGCGCTCATGGTTGTCGAGAGCCTGCGTCGACGTCGGTTCGGCACGGAAGTCTCCTCAATATGTTTTGCCGTCGGGCCCCGCGCTGCTTCTCTGCTTTGGGGGGCCATGGTGGCGCTTACTGCACTTGCATCTGTCCTACGTGACCGACGGTACGCGTGTGACTCGTGTGAAAAGAGTGACGAGATCGAATCGTGAGGAAACTGCTACCAACCCTTCTTCGGCGTCCGGGGGCGGCCTCGGCGCCTCCGGATTGCCGAGCTGCCGGGAATCGGCGGGCGATAGTCAAGGTGCAAGCGGGGACGGCGGGGCGCCGACGATGCGGGCGGGCGCTGGTCGGCTACCCTTGGCGCCGATGACCGCTCGTTTTGACCTCTTTGTCGTGGGTTCCGGATTCTTCGGCCTGACCATCGCCGAGCGCGCAGCCACGCAGCTCGGCAAGCGCGTTCTCGTCGTCGAGAAGCGTCCGCACATCGGCGGCAACGCCTACTCCGAAGCGGAACCGCAGACCGGCATCGAGGTCCACAAGTACGGTGCGCACCTGTTCCATACCTCTAATAAGAGGGTCTGGGACTACGTGCGGCAGTTCACCGAGTTCACCGGTTACCAACACCGGGTGTTCGCCATGCACGGCGGCCAGTCCTACCAGTTCCCGATGGGTCTGGGTCTGGTGTCGCAGTTCTTCGGACGCTATTTCACGCCCGACGAAGCCCGGGCGCTGATCGCCGAACAGGCTGCCGAGATCGACACCGCCGACGCGCAGAACCTCGAGGAGAAGGCGATCAGCCTGATCGGCCGCCCGCTGTACGAGGCGTTCGTCAAGGACTACACCGCCAAGCAGTGGCAGACCGACCCCAAGGAACTGCCGGCGGCCAATATCACCCGGCTGCCGGTGCGCTACACCTTCGACAACCGCTACTTCAACGACACCTACGAGGGCTTGCCGGTCGACGGCTACACCGCGTGGCTGCAGAACATGGCGGCCGACGAGCGCATCGAGGTCCGGCTCGACACCGACTGGTTCGACGTCCGCGACGAGCTCCGGGCAGCCAACCCCGACGCCCCGGTGGTCTATACCGGGCCGCTGGACCGCTACTTCGACTACGCCGAGGGCAAGCTCGGTTGGCGCACCCTTGACTTCGAGCTCGAAGTGCTCGACACCGGAGATTTCCAGGGCACGCCGGTGATGAACTACAACGACGGCGACGTGCCGTTCACCCGCATCCACGAGTTCCGGCACTTCCACCCGGAGCGGGAGTACCCGGCCGACAAGACGGTGATCATGCGCGAGTACTCGCGTTTCGCCGACGACGCCGACGAGCCCTACTACCCGATCAACACCGAGGCTGACCGGGCGGTGCTGACGTCCTACCGGGCGCGCGCCAAGGCCGAGATGGAGACCGCGAAGGTGCTCTTCGGTGGGCGGCTGGGCACCTACCAATATCTGGACATGCACATGGCCATCGCCAGTGCGTTGAACATGTACGACAACATCCTGGCGCCGCACCTGTCCGAAGGGGTGCCGCTGGGGGAGGGCAGTAAGGCATGACCGACAGTTCGCGCGCGGTGAGCCGGCTTTCGCGGATCATCCTGCCTCGCCAGGGCGAGCCGCTGGATGTGCGCAAGCTCTACATCGAGGAATCCGAGACCAACAGCCGACGTGCGCACCCGCTTACCCGCACCAGCCTGGAGATCGGCGAGGAGTCCGAAGTCTCGTTCGCCACGTACTTCAACGCGTTCCCGGCGTCCTACTGGCGTCGCTGGTCGATCGTCGAATCGGTGGTGCTGCAGCTGGAGCTGACCGGGGCCGGGCGCGTCGATGTCTACCGCTCCAAAGCGACCGGTGCGCGTATCGCCGTGGACGGCAAGCCTTTCGGGTCGGTCGAAAACAGCGACACCCCGACTGTGGTGGAATTCGAGATTGGTCTGCAGCCGTTCGAGGACGGTGGCTGGATCTGGTTCGACATCACCACCGACACCGCGGTCACGCTGGACCGCGGCGGCTGGTACGCCCCCATCGAGGCTCCCAGCCGGGCCGACATCGCCATCGGCATCCCGACCTTCAACCGGCCCGACGACTGCGTCAACGCGCTGCTGGCACTGACCTCCGACCCCGACGTCGACGAGGTGATCAGCGCGGTCATCGTGCCCGACCAGGGCACCCGTAAGGTTCGCGACCACCCCGGCTTCGCCGCGGCCGCCGCCGGTCTGGGAGACCGGCTGTCGATACACAACCAGCCCAACCTCGGCGGGTCCGGTGGCTACAGCCGGGTCATGTACGAGGCGCTGAAGAACACCGGCTGTGAACAGATCCTGTTCATGGACGACGACATCCGCATCGAGCCGGACTCGATCCTGCGGGCGCTGGCACTGAACCGGTTTGCCAAGACGCCCACCCTGATCGGCGGGCACATGCTCAACCTGCAGGAGCCCTCGCACCTGCACATCATGGGTGAGGTCGTCGACTCGGGCGTGTTCATGTGGACCAACGCCCCGCACACCGAGTACGACCACAACTTCGCCACCGACTCGCTGGCCGAGTCCCCGGATCTGCACCGGCGCATTGACGTCGACTTCAACGGCTGGTGGATGTGCATGATCCCGCGCGCCGTTGCCGAAGAGATCGGCCAGCCGATCCCGTCGTTCATCAAGTGGGACGATGCCGAGTACGGGATCCGGGCCGGCGAGCACGGCTACCCGACCGTCACGCTGCCCGGAGCGGCGATCTGGCACATGGCCTGGAGCGACAAAGACGACGCGATCGACTGGCAGGCCTACTTCCACCTGCGCAACCGATTGATGGTGGCGGCCCTGCACTGGGACGGGAAGATCTCCGGGCTGATCCGCAGCCACCTCAAGGCCACCCTGAAACACCTTGCCTGCCTTGAGTACTCGACGGTCGCCGTGCAGAACAAGGCGCTGGACGACTTCATGGCCGGCCCCGAGCACATCTTCTCGATCCTGGAGTCGGCACTGCCCGACATCCACGCGCTGCGCAAGACCTATCCCGACGCGGTGGTACTGCCGGCGGCCAGCGAGCTGCCGACTCCGTCGCGGCGCAGCCGGGCAATGCGCCCGCCGGTGCAGCCGCTGTCGATCGGCTACCGCCTGGCCCGCGGCATTCTGCACAACCTCAAGGCCACCGAGCCGGAGCACCATCGCCGCCCGCAGCTCAACGTGCCGACCCAGGACGCTCGCTGGTTCCTGCTGTGCACCCAGGACGGCGTCACCGTCACCACCGCCGACGGACGCGGTGTGGTCTACCGGCAACGCGACCGGGAGAAGATGTTCTCGCTGCTGCGCGAATCGCTGCGCCGCCAATACGAATTGGCGCGCCGGTTCGACAGCCTGCGCCGGGCCTACCGCCGGGCGCTGCCCACGCTGGCGAGCAAACAGCAGTGGGAGACGGTGCTGCTTCCCGACGGTGCCACGACGTCATGATCGAGTTCAGCGGCGCCCCCGACCGCACGAACCTGGAAGATCTGGATGATTCGGTACCCCCGCACGGCGAGGACGCCGTGCTGGTCGGGGTGCAGTCGGCCCTGACCGGTCGGCCCGGCGTGCTGCCGGTGGCCCGGGCGATGTCGCACTTCGGCGAGCACAGCCTGGGCTGGCTGGCGGTAGCGGCGCTCGGCGCCCTGCTCCAGCCGCAGCGGCGCCGCAGCTGGCTGCTCGCCGGCGCCGGAACATTCGCCGCGCACGCCGCGGCGGTGGTCATCAAACGCATCGTGCGCCGCAAACGCCCGCACCACCCGGCGATCGCGATCAATGTCGGCACGCCCAGTGCCTTGAGCTTCCCCTCGGCGCACGCCACCTCCACCGCGGCGGCGGCCATCCTGCTGGGCCGCGCGGCCGGCCTGCGGCGTGGAGCCCTGCCGGCGGTGCTGGTGCCGCCGATGGCGCTGTCGCGCATGGTGCTCGGCGTGCACTATCCCAGTGATGTTGCCGCCGGCGCGCTGATCGGCGCCGCCGTCGCGGCAGCCGCGATCCGCCTGGACAACTCTGGAGACTCGGCATGAGCGCAGAAACGCACGATCGCACGTCGGAGCTCGGCCCGCCGGCCAACCTGCTCTCCGGGGTGATCAAGGCCATGCGGCCCCGCCAGTGGGTGAAGAACGTCCTGGTGGTCGCGGCGCCGCTGGCTGCGCTCGGCGGCGGCGTCCATTACGACTACGCCGATCTGGCGCGTAAGTCGCTGATCGCGTTCGTGGTGTTCTCCTTGGCGGCGTCCGCGGTGTACCTGATCAACGACGCCCAGGATGTGGAAGCCGACCGGGCGCATCCCACCAAGCGATTCCGGCCGATCGCCGCCGGTGTGGTGCCGGTCGGACTGGCCTACGCCCTGGCGGCGGTCCTCTCGGCGGCCTCGCTGGGTATCTCCTGGTGGCTGACCCCGAACCTGGCTCTGGTGATGGCGATCTACCTCGCCATCCAGCTGGCCTACTGCTTCGGTCTCAAACATCAAGCGGTGCTGGACATCTGCATCGTCTCTTCAGGGTTCCTCATCCGGGCCATCGCGGGCGGCGTGGCCGCCAGCATTCCGTTGTCGCAGTGGTTCCTGTTGGTGATGGCGTTCGGGTCGCTGTTCATGGCGGCCGGCAAGCGCTACGCCGAGAAGCAATTGGCCGAACAGACCGGCGCCAAGATTCGTAAGTCGCTGGAGAACTACACCAGCACCTACCTGCGGTTCGTCTGGACGGCGTCGGCCACCGCGATGTTGGTCTGTTACAGCCTGTACGCGTTCGAACGCGACAGCGGTTCGGGTTCGTGGTTCGCGGTATCGATCATTCCGATCGTCATCGGAGTGCTGCGCTTCGCGGTCGACGTCGACGGCGGTATGGCCGGCGAAGCCGAGGACATCCTGCGCCGCGACCGGGTGCTGCAGCTGGCGGCGCTGGCCTGGATCGGAACCATCGGTGTTGCCGTCGCCTTCGGCTAGCTCGGCCCGGGGGGCTGCGAGCGGCAGAGCGCCGGACCCCCGGGTCCGGCCGCTGGGCTGGCCCGCGGTCTCCTACAGCCCTTCGGTGCGGCTGAGCTCGTGGGCCGGGGTGGCGGTGGTGCTGCTGATGTTCGGCATCGGCGCGTGGCGGCGGCGCTGGATCTCCGACGACGGCCTGATCGTGCTGCGCACCGTGCGCAACCTGCTGGCCGGCAACGGCCCGGTGTTCAACGTCGGGGAGCGCGTAGAGGCCAATACCTCGACGGCCTGGACGTACCTGATGTATCTCGGCAGCTGGCTCGGTGGGCCGGTACGTATGGAATATGTGGCGCTGATCTTCGCGCTGGCGCTGAGCCTGGCCGGAGTGGCGATGCTGATGCTGGGCGCCGCCCGGCTCTACGCGCCGGGCCTGCAGGGTCGCCGCGCGCTGCTGCTGCCGGCCGGGGCGCTGGTCTACATTGCGATTCCCCCGGCCCGAGACTTCGCCACCTCCGGCCTGGAGGCCGGCCTGGTGCTGGCCTATCTGGGGCTGTTGTGGTGGATGCTGGTCTGCTGGTCCCAGGCGCTGCGGATGCCCCGATCCCGTGCTCGCGGTGCCCTTTTCGCCGCGTGCCTGGCCTTCGTGGCCGGTTGCAGTGTGCTGGTCCGCCCCGAATTGGCGCTGATCGGCGGCGGCGCGCTGATCATGCTGTTGATCTCGGCGCGGGATTGGCGGCCCCGCGCGCTGATCCTGGTGGCCGGCGGCGCGCTGCCGGTGGCGTATCAGATCTTCCGGATGGGCTACTACGCGCTGTTGGTGCCGGGGACCGCGCTGGCCAAAGACGCGGCCGGTGACAAGTGGTCGCAGGGCATGATCTACCTGGCCAACTTCAACGCCCCCTACGCGCTGTGGGTGCCCGCCGTGTTGCTGGTGGCGCTCGGCGCGGCACTGTGGGTGGGTGCCGCCGTCCGCTACCGGCCGCGCCGGCCGGTGCCGCCCGGCGTCGGCCCGTGGGCCCGGCTGGTGCAGAGCCCGGGCGCGGTGGTCTGTTTCTTCGTGTTCAGCGGTCTGCTGCAGGCGGCCTACTGGGTGCGTCAGGGCGGCGACTTCATGCACGGGCGGGTGCTGTTGGCGCCGCTGTTCTGCATGCTGGCCCCGGTGGCGGTCATTCCGGTACTGCTGCCCGACGGCGCGCGCTTCCGCCGGGAAGCCGGCTACCCGCTCAGTGGTGCTGTCGGTCTGCTGTGGCTGGCGGTGGCCGGCTGGGCGCTGTGGGCGGCCAACTCCCCGGGGATGGGCTATGACGCCACCCGCGTCACCTACTCCGGGATCGTCGACGAGCGCCGGTTCTACTCCCAGGCGACCGGCAACGCCCACCCGCTGACCGCCGCGGACTACCTCGGCTATCCGCGGATGCGCGCGGTGTTGACCACGATCGCCGCCACCCCCGACGGGGCGTTGCTGCTGCCGTCGGGCAACTACGACCAGTGGGACGTGGTGCCGGTCATCCTGCCGGTGCCCCCGGGCATCGGCGTTCCGACCGATCCCGATCCGGGCGGCACCGGGCCGCACACTGTCTTCTTCACCAACATGGGCATGTTGGGCATGAACACCGGCCTGGACGTTCGGGTGCTGGACCAGATCGGGCTGATCAATCCGATCGCGGCGCACACCGAGCGGCTGGAGCACGGACGGATCGGCCACGACAAGGACCTGTTCCGCGACTGGGTGGTGGCCGACGGTCCGTGGGTCAAGTGGTACCCGCTGATCCCGGGATACCTGGACCAGGACTGGATCGCCCAGGCGGAGGCGGCCCTGCGCTGCCCCGACACCGCGGCGGTGCTGGGCTCGGTGCGTGCGCCGATGGGCCCGCGCCGGTTCCTGTCCAACGTGTTGCACTCGCCGGGCTTCACCCGATACCGGATCGAGCGGGTCCCGCGCGACGAATTGATCCGCTGCGGGCTGGCCGTGCCCGAACCGACCCGACCGACCTACACCGGGATGCCGCCTGAGCTCCCCTGACCGTCTGATGCCGGGCCGAGCCAAAAATTGTGACCGACGTCATTCTCCAGGCCTGGCAGCTACCCGCCTTGCCGGGTCTCACCGGCTGGTATGCCCACGGGAGCGCAGGACGGCGACTGTCACAAAATCCAGTCACAGCCCGGGTGGCGGGCCCTGCAATGGAACGCGGGCTCCTCGATGGCGAGCCTTTTGTGGTTGACTACACCGGCACTGTTGCGTTGGTACGCACAGATCGGGTCCGAGTCGGGCCACGCTATGAGCAAAGTACGGCAACGAACGAATGAGGATGCCAAGGATGAAGCTGCTTGACAGGTTGATGGTCGCTGCCGGTGGCGCGGCTCTGCTGGCGGGACTGGTCGGTGTCGTCGGTGGTACCCCGGAGGCGAGCGCGTTTTCCCGGCCGGGTCTGCCGGTCGAGTACCTGCAGGTGCCTTCGGCGGGTATGGGTCGTGACATCAAGGTCCAGTTCCAGAGCGGCGGTTCGGACTCCCCGGGCCTGTACCTGCTCGACGGTATGCGGGCCCAGGACGACTTCAACGGCTGGGACATCAACACCCCGGCGTTCGAGTGGTACCTGAACTCCGGCATCTCGGTGATCATGCCGGTCGGTGGCCAGTCCAGCTTCTACAGCGACTGGTACAAGCCGGCTTGCGGCAAGGCGGGCTGCTCCACCTACAAGTGGGAGACCTTCCTCACCAGCGAGCTGCCGGCCTACCTGGCCTCGGAGTACGGCGTGAGCCAGAGCCGCAACGCCGCGGTCGGCCTGTCGATGGCCGGTTCGTCGGCGCTGACGCTGGCGATCTACCACCCCAACCAGTTCACCTACGCGGGTTCGCTGTCGGGTTACCTGAACCCGTCCACCGGTAAGGGCTGGATCGGCCTGTCCATGGGTGACGCCGGCGGCTACAAGAAGAACGACATGTGGGGCGATGACAGCGACCCGGCGTGGTTGCGCAACGACCCGACGGTCAACGTCGACAAGCTGGTGGCCAACAACACCCGCCTGTGGGTCTTCTGCGGTAACGGCAAGGCCAACGAGCTGGGTGGCGACAACATCCCGGCCGTGTTCCTCGAGCAGAACTTCATGATCGGTGCGAACAAGAAGTTCCAGGAGCTCTACACCGCGGCCGGCGGCAACAACGCGATCTTCAACTTCCCGGAGTACGGCACGCACAGCTGGGAGTACTGGGGTCAGCAGCTGCAGGCCATGAAGCCGGACCTGCAGAGCCACCTGGGTGCCACGCCGGGTAGCGGCGCGAGCAGCAGCTCGGGCGAGTAGTCCAGAACGCTGAATAGTTGTACCGCCGACGGCGGCGACCTGATGGGTCGTCGCCGTCGGTCGTTTCCTGCCTTACCCGCGAGTGCCGTGTGATTGACTACCTCCCGGGGTCAGGGCGCGCGACCAGCGGGTGGAATCATCTGAGAATCTGTGCCGACGAGCGAGGTGGATATGAGCGGACTGTCGAAGTTGCTGCGGGCGCTGTGTGTAGCCGTGCTGATGCTGGGAATGTGGGGCGGGGGCACGATCGTCGGCTCCACCGCACATGCCGCACAGTTCGAAAACCTGATGGTCCCGTCGCCCTCGATGGGCCGCGACATCCCGGTGGCGTTCCTCAACCAAGGTCCGCACGCGGTGTACCTGCTCGACGCGTTCGATGCCCACCCCGACGTGAGCAACTGGGTGACCGCGGGCAACGCGATGGGCACCCTGGCCGGTAAGGGTGTCTCGGTGGTCGCGCCGGCGGGCGGCGCCTACAGCATGTACACCAACTGGGAGCAGGACGGCAGCAAGCAGTGGGACACCTTCCTGTCCAGTGAGCTGCCGGACTGGCTGGCGGCCAACCGGGGCCTGGCGCCGGGCGGGCACGCCGTGGTCGGTGCGTCGCAGGGCGGTTACGGGGCCCTGGCGTTGGCCACCTTCCACCCCGACCGCTTTGGCTTCGCAGGCTCGATGTCGGGCTTCCTGGGGCCGGCCAACACCACCGAGGGCGGCGTCATCGCCGCGGGCCTGCAGAACTTTGGCGGCGTGGACCCGTACGGCATGTGGGGCGCACCGCAGCTGGGCCGGTGGAAGTGGCACGACCCGACCGTGCACGCCACCCTGTTGGCGCAGAACAACACCCGGGTCTGGATCTACGCTCCGCTGGGCGGCGCCTCCAACCCGGCCGCGATGATCGGCGACCCGTCGCAGGCGGCCGGCAGCGGTCGGTACTTCAACTCGCAGTACCGCCAGGTGCGCGGCAAAAACGGTCACTTCGACTTCTCCGCCGGTGACAACGGCTGGGGATCGTGGGCCTCGCAGCTGGGCGCCATGGCCGGCGACATCGTCGGCGCGATCCGCTAGCGCGGCGAAGCCGGGCGAAGCGGGATCGCGCTTGGGCCGAGCGATCCGCTAGCCGCTAGTTCCTCTGCGTTGGCTCTGCGTCCAGGGCGGGAAAGTTCGAGTGAGCGCCGCCCTGGACGCAGAGTCAGTGTGTGCCGTCGCCGATCTGTACCGTGAAAGGCGATATGGCCAAGAAGAAGACATCGAGAACCCCGCGCAAATCCGCGAAATCTCCTCGCAAGTCCCCAGCTAACCGGCGCCGCCTCCTCGCCTGGGTCGCTGCCGGCGCGATGGCGCTCGTGGTGGCGCTGGTGATCGTCGCGGTGGTGATCTGGATTCGGCGCCCGGCCACACCCCCGATCGCGGAGCAGCCGGGCGCGGGCGTCCCGTCGACCAGTTCGGTCCCGACGCGGACCAAGAAGCCGCGCCCGGCCTACCAGGACGCCAGCTGCCCGGACGTGCAGCTGGTGTCGGTGCCCGGTACCTGGGAGACCTCGCCGACGGACAACCCGCTCGACCCCACCCAGTTCCCGATCGCGCTTCTGCTCACCGTCACCCGCCCGATCGCCCAGCAGTTCGACGCCGCCCGGGTGCAGACCTACACGGTTCCCTACACCGCGCAGTTCCATAACCCGCTGTCAGCCGACAAGCAGATGAGCTACAACGACAGCCGCGCCGAAGGCACTCGCGCCACCATCAAGGCGCTGACCGAGATGAATGACCGGTGCCCGCTGACCAGCTACGTGCTGGTCGGCTTCTCGCAGGGCGCTGTGATCGCCGGCGACGTGGCCAGCAAGATCGGCAACGGGGAGGGGCCGGTCGACGAAGACCTGGTGCTGGGCGTCACGCTGATCGCCGACGGCCGCCGCCAGACCGGCGTGGGTGTAGACGTCCCGCCGTCTCCGCCCGGTCAGGGCGCCGAGGTGACCCTGCACGAGCTGCCGATCCTGTCCGGGATGGGGCTGACTATGACCGGCGCGCGCGAGGGCGGTTTCGGCGACCTCGATAAGCGCACCAACGAGATCTGCGCGGTCGGTGACTTGGTCTGCGCGGCCCCGCAGGAGGCGTTCAGCGTCGGCAAGCTGCCGGCGACGCTGTCAACGCTGGCCGGCGGTGCTGCTCAGCCGGTGCACGCGCTGTACGGCACCACCGACGTCTGGAGCCAGGACGGCCTGTCCGCAACCCAGTGGACGCTGAACTGGGCGCGTGAACTCATCGACAACGCGCCCCGTCCGCCGCACGGCTGACGCCCGGCGGTTCAGCGAGGCTCGACGAAGGAGAGGCGAAGCTGGGACTGCCGTATGGACCCCGCGGTTCAGCGAGGCTCGACGAAGGAGAGGCGAAGCTGGGACTGCCGTATGGACCCCGCGGTTCAGCGAGGCTCGACGAAGGAGAGGCGAAGCTGGGACCGCTTCGTGACCCGGAGACCGGCGTCACACGCGGTACCGTTTGATTTGGCATGGACCGCACCGACCTCTAACATTAAGAACAATTTAAGAGCGGCGGTCCGTGGCCGCAGAGCAGCAGCGCGTCGTCGGGAGCCGGCAACCCATTACCATCTGTGAGGTCCCGGGCCCGCGCGATGTAACGCAGCGGCGTGGCCAAGACGCGCCCGGCAGCTGACTGAGAACGTATGTTCGCGACAGGAGATTTTGCATGGCCCCGGCAACACAGGCCAGTTACCACAACCCGTTCGTCAAGGACGGCAAGATCCGGTTCCCGGACAACGCCAACTTGGTGCGGACCGTCGAGCGCTGGGCTGCGCTGCGCGGCGAGAAGATCGCGTACCGATTCCTGGACTTCTCCACCGAGCGTGACGGTATCGAGCGCGACCTCTCCTGGTCGGAGTTCGGCGCGCGGAACCGGGCGATCGGTGCCCGGCTGCAGCAGGTCACCAAGCCCGGTGACCGGGTGGCGATCCTGTGCGGGCAGAACCTGGACTACCTGGTGTCCTTCTTCGGCATCATGTACGCCGGTCGCATCGCTGTGCCGCTGTTCGACCCGGGTGAGCCGGGTCACGTGGGCCGGCTGCACGCGGTGCTCGACGACTGCACCCCGTCGGCGGTGCTGACCACCAGCGACTCCGCGGAAGGCGTCAACAAGTTCTTCCGCAGCCGCCCGGCCAACGCCCGACCGCGGGTCATCGCGGTCGACGCGCTGCCGCCGGAGGTGGGCTCGACCTGGGTGATGCCCGACACCGACCGGAGCGACGTCGCCTATCTGCAGTACACCTCCGGCTCCACCCGCACCCCGACCGGGGTGAAGATCAGCCACCTGAACCTGCCCACCAACGTCGTGCAGCTGCTGGACTCGCTCAAGGGCCGCGAGGGTGACCGGGGCGTCAGCTGGTTGCCGTTCTTCCACGACATGGGTCTGGTCACCATCCTGCTGTCGTCGGTGATGGGTCAGCAGTTCACCTTCATGAGCCCGGCCGCGTTTGTGCGCCGGCCAGGCCGATGGATCCGTGAGCTGGCCCGCAAGGAGGGGGAGACCGGCGAGGTCTACTCGGCGGCCCCCAACTTCGCCTTCGAGCATGCTGCGGCGCGCGGCCTGCCCAAGGAGGGCGAGCCGCCGCTGGACCTGAGCAACGTCAAGGCGATCCTCAACGGCAGTGAGCCGGTGTCTGCGGCGTCGCTGCGCAAGTTCAACGAGGCGTTCGCGCCGTACGGGTTCCGTGAGGAGGCCATCAAGCCGTCCTACGGCCTGGCCGAGGCCACGCTGTTCGTGTCCACGACCCCGATCGGCGAGAAGCCCAAGATCATCTACGTCGACCGCGAAGCGCTCAACAACGCCAACCGCCTGGTCGAGGTACCGGAGGATGCGCCGAACGCCGTCGCGCAGGCCTCAGCCGGACGGATCAGCGTCGACCAGTGGACGATCATCGTCGACTACGAGACCGGCGCCGAGTTGCCCGACGGCCAGATCGGCGAGATCTGGCTGCAGGGCAACAACATGGGCGGCGGCTACTGGAACCGTGAAGAAGAGACCGCCGACACGTTCCAGAACGTACTCAAGACGCGTAACAACCCGTCTCGGGCCGAGGGCTCCGACGAGAACGGCTTCTGGGTGCGCACCGGTGACTACGGCGCCTACTACCAGGACGACCTCTACATCACCGGCCGAGTCAAGGACCTGGTGATCGTGGACGGCCGCAACCACTACCCGCAGGACCTGGAGTACTCCGCGCAGGAGGCCAGCCGCGCGCTGCGCGCCGGCTACGTCGCGGCGTTCTCGGTGCCGGCCAACCAGCTGCCGCAGTCGGCCTTCGACAACCCGCACTCTGGGCTGAAGTTCGACCCCGAGGACAGCTCCGAGCAGTTGGTGATCGTCGCCGAGCGCGCACCGGGCGCCCACAAGCTGGATTACCAGCCGATCGCCGACGACATCCGGGCGGCGATCGCGGTGCGCCACGGCGTGACCGTGCGTGACGTGCTGCTGGTGTCCGCGGGCACCGTGCCGCGCACCTCCAGCGGCAAGATCGGTCGCCGCGCCTGCCGGGCCGCCTACCTCGATGGCAGCCTGCGCGGCGGCACCACCGGCCCGAACGCCTACCCCGACGAGGTCTAACCCCAGATGAGCGAGGCTCCGCAGATGACCGGCGACGGCGACGACGCAATCCTGCGCGGCACCAGCCGCACCGACCTGACCGTCGCCGACATGCGGGCCTGGCTGCGCAACTGGGTGGCCAATGCCACCTCCCAGTCGCCGGAGAAGATCAACGAGACCGCTCCGCTGATCGAACTGGGCCTGTCGTCGCGGGACGCGGTGGCGATGGCGTCGGACATCGAGGACTTCACCGGGGTCACGCTGTCGGCGACCGTGGCGTTCCGGCATCCGACGATCGAGGCGCTGGCCACCGTGATCGTCGAGGGCGAGCCGGTGCTGGAGGACGACGCGGCCGGCGAGGACTGGTCGCGCGACGCCGATGTCGCCGACATCGCCGTCGTCGGCCTGGCCACCCGATTCCCGGGCGACATGAACACCCCCGAGGACACCTGGGAAAAGCTGCTCGCGGGGTTCAATGCGATCACCGACCTGCCCGAGGGCCGCTGGTCGGAGTTCATGGAGGAGCCTCGGGTTGCCGAGCGGGTCAAGAAGGCTCGCACCCGCGGTGGCTACCTCTCCGACATCAAGGGCTTCGACGCGGAGTTCTTCGCGCTGTCGAAGATGGAGGCCGACAACGTCGACCCGCAGCAGCGGATGGCGCTGGAGTTGACCTGGGAGGCGCTCGAGCACGCCCGGATCCCGGCCTCGAGCCTGCGCGGCGAAGCGGTCGCGGTCTACATGGGCTCGACGAATGGCGACTATCAGAACCTGGCGCTGTCCGACCCGAGCATCACCCACCCGTATGCCATCACCGGCAACTCCAGCTCGATCATCGCCAACCGGGTCAGCTACTTCTACGACTTCCGCGGTCCGTCGGTCACTGTCGACACCGCATGTTCGTCGTCACTGGTCGCCGCGCACGCCGGTGTGCAGGCGCTGCGCAACGGCGAGGCCGACGTGGCGGTGGTCGGCGGCGTCAACGCGCTGGTCACCCCGCTGGTGACGGTCGGATTCGACGAGGTCGGCGGGGTGCTGTCGCCCGACGGCCGGATCAAGTCGTTCTCGTCCGATGCCGACGGCTACTCGCGTGCCGAGGGCGCCGGCGTGCTGATCCTCAAGCGAGTGGACGACGCGCGCCGTGACGGCGACCAGATCCTCGCGGTGATCGCCGGCTCCGCGGTCAACCACGACGGCCGATCCAACGGCCTGCTGGCGCCCAACCCGGACGCTCAGGCCGCGGTGCTGCGCAAGGCCTACAAGAACGCCGGTATCGACCCGCGCACCGTCGACTACATCGAGGCGCACGGCACCGGCACCATCCTGGGTGACCCGATCGAGGCCGAGGCGCTGGGTCGGGTGGTCGGCCGGGGCCGCGCCGCGGACAAGCCCGCCCTGCTGGGTGCGGTGAAATCCAATGTGGGACACCTGGAGTCGGCAGCCGGTGCGGCGAGCCTGGCCAAGGTCGTGCTCGCCTTGCAGCACGACAAGATCCCGCCGTCGATCAACTACGCCGGACCCAACCCGTACATCGACTTTGCCGGCACCCACCTGAAGGTCGCCGACACCGCCACCGACTGGCCGCGTTACGGCGGCTACGCGGTCGCCGGTGTCTCCGGCTTCGGGTTCGGTGGGGCCAACGCGCACCTGGTGGTGCGTGAGGTGTTGCCGCGCGACGTGATCGAGCGGGAGAAGGCGCCCGAAGAGACTGCTGCAGACCCGGTTTCCGACGAGGTCATCGAGCACGAGGCCCCGCGCTTCGACGAGTACGGCGAGTTCATTGCACCGGAGAATTCGCACGGCTACGGTGACGAGCCCGAGTACGAGCTGCCCGGCCTGACCGATGAGGCGTTGCGGCTGCGCGACGAGGCGCTGGCCGAGCTGGCGGCGCAAGAGCCGGTGCAGCCTCTCATCCCCCTGGCGATCTCGGCATTTCTGACCTCCCGCAAGAAGGTTGCCGCGGCCGAGCTGGCCGACTGGATTGACAGCGAAGAAGGCCGGGCCACCCCGCTGACCGCGATCGGCCGGTCACTTTCGCGGCGCAACCACGGCCGCTCGCGCGCCGTGGTGCTCGCCCACGACCACGACGAGGCCATCGCCGGCCTGCGCGCGGTCGCCGAGGGCAAGCAGAAGCCGAACGTCTACTCCGTCGACGGACCGGTCACCAACGGGCCGGTCTGGGTGATGGCCGGCTTCGGTGCCCAGCACCGCAAGATGGGCAAGAACCTCTACCTGCGCGACCCGATCTTCGCCGAGTGGATCGAGAAGGTCGACGCCCACGTCCAGGACGAGCGCGGCTACTCGGTGCTGGAGCTGATCCTCGACGACTCGCACGACTACGGCATCGAGACGTCCAACATCGCCATCTTCGCCATCCAGATCGCGCTCGGCGAGGTGCTCAAGCATCACGGAGCGCGTCCGACCGCCGTCATCGGCCAGTCACTGGGCGAGCCGGCATCGGCCTACTTCTCCGGTGGTCTGTCGCTGGCCGACGCCACCCGGGTGATCTGCTCACGCGCACACCTGATGGGTGAGGGCGAGGCGATGCTGTTCGGCGAGTACATCCGGTTCATGGCGCTCGTCGAGTACTCCGCCGAGGAACTCAAGACGGTGTTCGCCGACTTCCCCGGGCTGGAGGTGTGCGTCTACGCCGCCCCCAGCCAGACCGTGATCGGCGGTCCGCCCGAGCAGATCGACGAGATCGTCGCGCGCGCCGAATCCGAGGGCCGCTTCGCCCGCAAGCTGCAGACCAAGGGTGCCGGCCACACCTCGCAGATGGACCCGCTGCTGGGCGAATTCTCGGCGGAGCTGCAGGGCATCGAGCCGCAGACCCCGAACATCGGCATCTTCTCGACCGTGCACGAGGGCAGCTACGTCAAGCCCGGCGGCGAGCCGATCCACGATGTGGACTACTGGAAGAAGGGGATGCGACACAGCGTCTACTTCACCCATGGGGTCCGCAACGCCGTCGACAACGGCTACACCACCTTCCTTGAGCTGGCGCCGAACCCGGTCGCGCTCATGCAGGTTGGGCTGACGACGGCCAGCGCTGGGCTCCACGATGCCCAGTTGATCGCCACCTTGGCTCGCAAGACCGACGACGTCGACGCCATGACCATCGCGATGGCCCAGCTCTACGTCTACGGTCACGACCTCGACTTCCGCACGCTGTTCCCCCGTGAGGTCGAAGGCCCGATCAGCCCGGCGGAGTTCGCCAACATCCCGCCGACGCGGTTCAAGCGCAAGCCGTACTGGCTCGACGCCCGCTTCTCCGGCGACGCCACCGGTGTCATGCCCGGCTCGCACGTCGCGACCCCGGACGGCCGGCACGTCTTCGAATACGCCGGTCGCGGTGAGACGGACTTGGCCGCCCTGGTGAAAGCCGCTGCCGCAACAGTCATTCCGGACTCGACTCTGGTGGCTTCCGAACAGCGGGCGGTCCCCGGTGAGGGTTCGCGGCTGGTGACGACGCTGACCCGGCACCCCGGTGGCGCGGCCGTGCAGGTGCACGCGCGCATTGGGGAGTCGTTCACGCTGGTCTACGACGCGCTGGTGTCGCGTGGCGGCGCAGCCGGGGTGTTGCCGATCGCCGTCGGCGCGGGCACCGCGGTGGCCGAATCCACTACGACTTCGGTTGCGCCGGTTGAGGAACAGGTCGACGACGCCGCGATCCTGCACGACAACCTGACGGCCGGCGCCGGGCTGGCGGCCGGCTTCGCCAAGTGGTCGCCGGAATCCGGCGAAACCATCGCGGACCGGTTGGGCACGATCGTCGGCAGCGCCATGGGCTACGAGCCCGAGGACCTGCCGTGGGAGGTGCCGCTGATCGAGCTGGGCCTGGATTCGCTGATGGCCGTGCGGATCAAGAACCGGGTCGAATACGACTTCGACATGCCGCCGATCCAGCTGACCGCGGTCCGTGACGCGAACCTGTACAACGTCGCGGAGATGATCCGCTACGCCGTCGAGCACCGCGACGAGATCGAGGCGCTGCACGAGCACCAGAAGACCCAGACGGCTGACGAGATCGCCGCCGAGCAGGCCGCGATCATTGCGGCGGCCAAGGCGGCGGAGTCGGCGGAAACCGCGCCGGCTCCGTCAGCCGAACCGGAAATCCAAGCGGCGCCGCCTGCCTCGGACATCCCGATTCCGCCGCCGCCGACCAACCCGGCTGGCCCCGCGGTTCCGCCGCCGCCCACCGATCCTTCCGGCCCGGGTGCCAATTCGAGCGGGGTCAGCACCAAGACCGCCGCGGCCGCGGCCGCCAAGGTGCTCACCCAGGAGGCGGTGACCGAGGCGCTGGGCGCCGACGTGCCGCCGCGTGACGCCGCCGAGCGGGTCACGTTCGCCACTTGGGCAATCGTCACCGGGAAGTCGCCGGGCGGCATCTTCAACGAATTGCCCGCCGTCGACGACGACACGGTGGCCAAGATGGCCGAGCGGCTGTCGGAGCGTGCCGAGGGCATCATCACCGTCGACGACGTGAGGTCGGCGACCACCATCGAGGCCCTGGCGACCATCGTCCGCGACCAGCTGGAAGACGGCGTGGTGGACGGTTTCGTCCGGACGCTGCGCGCCAAGCCCGAAGGTTCGAACAAGGCTCCGCTGTTCGTGTTCCACCCGGCCGGTGGTTCGACCGTGGTCTACGAGCCGCTGATGAAGCGGTTGCCCGCTGACCTCCCGGTGTATGGCATCGAGCGGGTGGAAGGGTCCATCGAGGAGCGCGCTGCCGAGTACGTGCCCAGGCTGCTGGAGCTGCACGACGGGCCGTTCCTTTTGGCGGGGTGGTCGCTGGGCGGGGCGCTGGCCTACGCGTGTGCGATCGGGCTGAAGCAGGCCGGCGCCGACGTGCGTTACGTCGGGCTGCTCGACCTGGTGCTGCCCGGTGAGCCGATCGACCAGAGCAAGGAAGGCATGCGGGCGCGCTGGGACCGGTACGCACGGTTCGCCGAGCGCACCTTCAACGTCGAGGTTCCCGAGATCCCCTACGAGGAGCTGGAGAAGCTCGACGACGAGGGCCAGGTCCGTTTCGTGCTGGACGTCGTCGCGCAAAGCGGCGTGCAGATCCCGGGCGGCATCATCGAGCACCAGCGCACGTCGTACCTGGACAACCGGGCCCTGGACACCATCGAGATCCAGCCCTACGAGGGGCACGTCACGCTGTACATGGCCGACCGCTACCACGATGACGCCATCGTGTTCGAGCCCGCGTACGCGACCCGCAAGCCCGACGGCGGCTGGGGCGAATACATCTCCGACTTGGAGATTGTGCCGATCGGGGGCGAGCACGTTCAGGTGATTGACGAGCCGTACATTGCCAAGGTGGGTGCTCACATGAGTGAGGCGATCAACCGGATCCAGGGAGAGCAGTGAGTAACAAGACCACCGCCGAACTGCTGGCCGAGCTCCGCGAGAAGCTGGAGCTGGCAAAGGAACCCGCCGGTGAGGCGGCTATCGCCAAGCGGGCCAAGAAGGGCATTCCGAGCGCCCGCGAGCGCATCCACGCGCTACTGGACCCGGGCACGTTCCTGGAGATCGGCGCGCTGTGCAAGACCCCCGGTGACCCGAACGCGCTGTACGGCGACGGCGTGGTCACCGGCCACGGCCGGATCAACGGCCGGCCCGTCGGGGTGTTCAGCCACGACCAAACCGTGTTCCAAGGCTCGGTCGGCGAGATGTTCGGCCGCAAGGTGGCCAAGCTGATGGAGTGGGTGGCCATGGTCGGCTGCCCGATCATCGGCATCAATGACTCCGCGGGCGCGCGCATCCAGGACGCGGTGACGTCGCTGGCGTGGTACGCCGAGCTGGGCCGCCGCCACGAGATGCTGCGCGGCCTGGTGCCGGAGATCTCCATCATTTTGGGTAAATGCGCTGGGGGAGCGGTGTATTCGCCGGTCCAGACCGACCTGCTGGTGGCGGTGCGCGATCAGGGCTACATGTTCATCACCGGCCCCGACGTGATCAAGGACGTCACCGGTGAGGACGTGACCTTCGACGAGCTCGGCGGCGCCGACGCGCAGGCGCAGCGCGGCAACATTCACAAGGTGGTCGAGGACGAGGCGGCGGCGTTCCAGTACGTGCGCGATTACCTGTCGTTCCTGCCGGCCAACCACTTCGACGACGCACCGATCGTCAACCCGGGCCTCGAGCCGGAGATCACGCCGCACGACCTCGAGCTGGACTCGATCGTTCCGGACGCGGACAACACCGCCTACGACATGCACGAGATCCTGCTGCGGATTTTCGACGACGGCGACGTCTTCGAGATCTCCGACCAGCGCGGCCAGGCGATGATCACAGCGTTCGCCCGGGTCGACGGGCATCCGGTCGGGGTGATCGCCAACCAGCCGATGTACATGTCCGGGGCGGTGGACACCGAGGCCTCCGACAAGGCGGCCAGCTTCATCCGGTTCTGCGACTCCTTCAACCTGCCGCTGGTCTTCGTCGTGGACACTCCCGGCGCCATGCCCGGGGTGGCGGAGGAGAAGAACGGCATCATCAAGCGCGGCGGCCGGTTCTTCAACGCCATCGTCGAGGCCGACGTGCCGAAGGTGACCGTCATCATCCGCAAGGCCTACGGCGGCGGGTATGCGGTGATGGGCTCCAAGCAGCTGTCCGCTGACCTGAATTTTGCCTGGCCCACCGCCCGGATCGCGGTGATCGGCGCCGACGGCGCGGCTCAGCTGCTGGTGAAGCGCTTCCCGGATCCGACCGCGCCCGAGGTGCAGAAGATCAAGGCGGATTTCATCGCCGGCTACAACGAGAACATGGCGATCCCGTGGACTGCTGCCGAGCGGGGTTACATCGACGCGGTGATCCAGCCGCATGAGACCCGGCTGTTGCTGCGTAAGTCGCTGCGTCTGCTGCGGGACAAGCAGAACTTCCCCAAGGTCCAGCGCAAGCACGGCCTGCTGCCGATCTAGTTGTAACTCCCCGGGAGGCTGTCAACCGCACGCCCCCGGTGAACGGGGTGTCGGTGTGGCTAGCGGCCACCGGGTCGTGCTGTCGCTCAAAGGAATTCGCCAAGGCTCGCCGGGGCTGGCAGCGTGCACATGCTCACTCGTCCCCACCGAGCCCCTATGCGTTCACACGCTTCCCCGGGCAGTACATCTAGCTCGCGTCGCCGCTTAGTGCTGGCTCAGGGTCTGGCCGCATAAGGCGTTTTATGTTCTCAGGGTGCGTCCGGTTCTTCCTGGTCGATGCTGGTTTCCAGATTAGTGAACCTGAATTTGACATAACAGAGTGTGATTGAAATCATTCAGGTCCGGCAACGCCCCACTCATGTGCGGCCTCGAGAATCTGGCGAGGAATTTTCGATGTTTGATGCAGTCTCGGCACGGTCCAGTCGCTGCGAGTCCGGCCTGCGAGCTGCGCTTGCTGCCACCGTCATGGTTGCGGGTATCGCGGGTGCTCCCCAGGTTTCGTCGTGGACTTCGGGTCCCGAGCATGCCGCGGTAGCGCTGTCCGCCGCGGGGGGCGGCTCGCTCGCGAGCTCCGGGATCGCGCTCATTATGGGCCCGAGCATGCTCCCGACGCCGAGTGAGCATTACGCCGACACCGTGAATGCGCTGTTCCTGCAGCCCAACGGGTTCGGCGGAGACCTCGAGGTGCTGACCACTCCTCAGGAGGCGTACCTACTTGACGAGTCGATGGCCAGGGGTGCGGCGGATCTGACCGACCGGGTACTGGCCCTGATCGACGAAGGCAAGGTGGACGAGGACCACCCGGTGACGGTCTTCGGTTACTCGCAGAGCGCCGCCCTCACGACATTCACCATGCAACAGCTCCACGACGCCGGGGTGCCGAGTTCGGCCGTGCACTTCGTGTTGATCGGTGATTCGGCAAATCCCCTTGGTGGCTTGATGGTCGGATTCTCGGGTTACCCGGACGTCGTCGAGAACATGGCGGAAGACAACATCACGCTCGGTAACCCGACGCCGAATGATCTGTACCCCACCGACATCTACACCCTGGAGTACGACGGCTTCGCGAGCTTCCCGCAATATTTCCTGAATCCGCTGTCCAGCCTGAACGCCATCATGGGTATGGCGATCCAGCACATTGCGTACCTTGGCTTGACCCCCGACCAGATCGCGGACGCCGTCCTGCTGGAGTCCAGCCCGGACAGCATGATCAACTCCTACATGATTCCCAGCGAGTATCTTCCGCTGTTGTACCCGCTGCTGTTCGTTCCATTTACCGGAAAGCCAATCTATGACCTGCTGGAGCCGGTCACGCGCATCCTGGTGAACCTGGGTTACGGCAATATCGATCACGGGTGGAACGACGGCCCCGCGGACGTCCCGACGATGGCGTCAGAGGGTATGCCGGACCTCGATTGGAACGTGGTCGGCAACGCGCTGTTTGAAGCGACGATGAGCGGCGTGAACGCTTTCGTTTCTGACCTGTTCGACCCCGAGACATACGTGCAAGTGGACATGCTCGACAATCCCGCACTGGACGGGTTGCTCGCGGCTATGGCCGGCGTGGGCGTCGCTGCCGGCGACGACCCGACGGTGGACGACATGCTCAACGGTTTGACCAACATGATGTGGGAATCGCTGGTCGGCCAGTACCTGGATCCCGCTTACTGGGAGGCAGCGTCCTAGTCTCGGACGGATAAGTGTTGCGTAACGCTTCAGCAACACCAGTCACTTCTGTAGCAAACCAATTATCGTTTACCCCAGGCGATCCCATGATGGGCTGGCCGCCGAGGTTCCGATTGTGCGGGGCCGGAACGTGTTTCCGGCTGCCCGGATCGCCGTGCGAACCGTCGGAGGCCTGACGAGGGGGTCGACGTGTGTGCTGGCAGCATGTGCCCTAGTGGCGAGGCGCGATGAGTCTACTGCTGCCGGCCAGGCCGTCGGCGCCGGTTGCGCGGAAATCTCGGACCGTTCCAGATGGCCAGAAACGACTGCTGCGCAAGGCAATTGCGGCCTCGGCAATCGGCAACGCAACCGAATGGTATGACTACGGCGTCTATGCCGTGGTGGCGACCTATCTGACTGAGGCCTTCTTCCCGGACACTCTCGGCAACCTCGGGACCATGCTCGGCTTCGCCGTCTCTTTCTTGCTTCGGCCGCTGGGCGGCATGATCTGGGGCCCGATCGGAGACCGGTTCGGGCGCAAGTCTGTACTGGTTGCGACCATTGCGCTGATCGCAGTGGCGACGACGCTGATCGGTGTCTTGCCCACCTATGCCACTGCGGGATGGTGGGCGCCAGGGCTGTTGATCGCCCTGCGGGTGGTGCAGGGTTTCTCCACCGGTGGTGAATACGGCGGCGCCGCAACGTTCATGGCCGAAAGTGCTCCCGATGACAAACGCGGGACCTATGGCAGTTTCCTGGAGTTCGGTGCTGTTGGCGGCTTTGTCCTGGGCAGTGCCGTCGTGTTGGCACTGGAGGCGATGCTCAGCCACGAACAGATGGCCGCCTGGGGCTGGCGCATTCCGTTCCTGCTGGCCCTGCCGTTAGGCGTGCTGGGGTTGGTGCTGCGCAGCCGGATGCCCGAGACCCCGGTGTTCGCCGAATGCGTCGCCTGCGACGCGATCAAGGGATCGGCGTGGGACCGACTGGTCGACCTGCTGACCAACTACACCCGACCGATCCTGGTGACGTTCGCGCTGTTGGTCGCGCTCAACATCATCGACTACACCCTGGTGACCTACCAGCCGACCTATCTGCACGCCTCCGCCGGCCTCGACGAGCGCAGCAGGACGGCTGTGGTGCTGGTCGGGGAGTTGGCCATGATGGCCTGTATTCCGTTCGCCGGGGCGTGGTCGGACCGGATCGGTCGAAAGCCGCTGTGGCGTGGATCGCTGATCGGGTTCATCGTGTTGGCGTTGCCGATGTACTGGCTCATGGGTCAGGGATTCGCCTGCGCGCTGGTCGGATTCACCGTGCTCAGTGTGCTGTTCGCCGCGCCGCTGGCAACCGTGGCGGCGACCTTCCCGGCGATGTTCCCCACCCAGGTGCGCTACGCGGGCTTCGCGATTGCCGACAACGCGGCGGTCGCGGTCTTCGGCGGCACCGCACCGGTGCTGGCCGACTCGGTCATTGAACACACCGGTTGGCAGCTCTTTCCGGCGGCATATCTGGTGGCCGCCGCGGTGCTTGGCTTGGTCGCACTGCGGTTCCTGCCGGAGACCCTCGGGTGCTCCCTGCGCGGAACGGACATCCCCGGCGCGCAGGGCGAACTCGAGCGGGAGCTGGCAGCCGTCATCGCGAAGCAAGCCGATGAGGCCCCAGCGGCTTGAGAGCCCCTTTACGCCTTGATCCGGATCTGGCCGGGTGACCACCAGCCCGAACGCGTAGCGCTGCCCAGGTCCAACTCCGCGGGCGTGGCCGGCGTGATCACCTCGAACTGACGCAACGAGCCCCAGTCGCGGCCCCAGTCGTAGTTCAGGTAGGTGGCCATCACGTGGGCGCGCAGCAGCATGTCGGAGATGCCCAGCAGGCCGCCGTTGACCCCGTCTTGCCAGGTATCGGTGTCCTGCTTCTTGGCGTTGTAGTCCGGGGTGATCCGGTACTCGGGCACCTCGGTGACACCGTTGGCGTGCAGCATGGGGTGCTGGCACGGGAAGGCCAGGCCCACCGCCCAGTCCAGCAGCACCGGCTTGTCGGAGCCGATGTACTCCTGGATGGTCTTCACCTCGGGCAGCCGCGGCGGGGTGAACGCGATCCAGTCCCGCGGGTTCAGCGACTTGTCCACGGCCACAATGCGTACCGCGACGGCGTCGGCAGGGATCTGCGCCCGCGGGTAGCGCAAGTTGCGCCACATCCGCGGCCACTCGCCGAACAGGTCGTAGGGCACCAGCCGTCCGGCGGCCACCGGGGCGCCGTTGGGTCCGGGCACGCCGTACTCCAGCTGCACGTCCTGCCCGGTGGTGTAGCCCTTGAGCACGCTGTTGCCGGCGATGGTGCCCGCGGCGGTCACCGCCACCAGCGGGTGCCCGTCATCGGCCGGGGGCAGCGCGTACCAGGCCGACGTCAGCTTGGACTCCTGCTGACCGTCGGTGCTGTAGCTGCCCGCCAACGGAATCCGGGCCGGGTCCAGACCGTAAGGCAGTGGGACGGTCGACCCGTTGACTCCGGCCGTCTTCAGCTTCTTCGGGGCGTCCCAGTCGTAGTCGGTGCCGGGCTGGGTGATCGGCATCCGCAGCGCCTCGGCGACCACCTTCTCCGGTACCCCGCTGGCGGTGAAGCCCACCGGGTCCACCCCGCCCAGCGGGCCGAGATCGCCGTACTCACCGGGCAGCGGCGTCAGCGCGCCGTCATTGGGGTCCGGCTCCACGAGCACGTTGTCGGCCAACCCGCAGCCGCCGACGAACGCCCGCACGTTGGCCAGGCCGTTGGAGTAGGTCGGGTACTCACGAATGATCCCGGCCACCATCGAGGCGACGAACACGCACACCATGAAGCCGGCCGCCACCGGAATGGGCGCGGCGGTCAATGCGCGGGCCAACCGGCCCTCGCCGCGATCACGCGGCGCGAAGTGCAGCCAGGCCGCCCAACCGGCCGCGACGGCGAACATGGCGAACAGGATTGTGCTGACGGTGATACCGCCGATGCGCGGCATGTCGGCGTTGAACGGCACGCCATAGCTCGAGACGTACCACCAGCCGTTGGTGGTGGCGAAACACAACGCCAGGATGAACAGCACCGCTGCCGCGAACGCCATTCGGTTTCTCGACCAGCGCACCACTTGTCGCGATACCAGCACCGTGGTCAGCGCCGCCATCGCTCCGGCCACCGCGGCGAACAGCCCGAAGTGGTGCACCCATTTGGTGGGCGCGAACATCAGCGAGAACATCGTCGCCAGGATGACGCCCATCAGCCGCCACACCGGGCCGCTGGCGACACCGGGAACGCGCTTGCGCCGCAACATGATGAACATCGCGGTGAACAGGCACAGCGCGCAGATCAGGAAACCGAACCGCCGCGACAGCGAGCCGTCGACGGTCGGCAGGATCAGGTAGTAGTAGCGCAGGTTCTCGGTGTACCAGGCCTGGCTGGGGCCGATCGCGGTGCGAACCCGGGTGGCTTCCAGCACGGTGCGGATGGTCTGGTCGGAAAAGACGACGGTCAGGATCACCGCGCCGGCGGCCAGTAGCGGTGCCACCAGTGGCCAGGTGCCGTGAATCTGGTGGCGACGGACCAGGATCCGCAGCAGCGGCCGGCCACCGGCCAGCAGTGCGGCCACCGCGATCAGGCCGGTCGGTTGAATCCCCAGGGTGAAGGCCGCGCAGATGATCGCCAGCGCCGCCGGGGTCAGCCGGCTGGAGATGATCGCCCGCTCCACCAGCACCCAGGTGATCAGCGCACCGACCGCGATGATCCCCTCGGGACGCAGGCCGTTGTTGAACGGCATCCATGCCGCCAGCAGCACCAGGCCGGCCGCCCACAACGCGGGCTTGCTGGCAGCCACCGCCGGGCCGAACCGGGGCAGCACCTCGCGGCTCAGCAGCAGCCAGCACACCAGCCCGGCGACCAAGTCCGGCAGCCGGATCCAGATGCTGGCGTCGGACACGTGCGTCATCAGCGCCAGCAGGTTGTAGTACCAGCCGAACGGGTCTTCCGGACTGCCGAACCATCGGAAGTAGTTGCTCATGTAGCCGGCGTGGTCGGCGACTCGGGCCATCCCCAGGATGTAGCCGTCGTCGGAGGAGTTCGCGCCGATCACGTACCAGAGCAGGAACCCGAAGACCACCGCCACGTCGGCCAGTGAGAAGAACCGCCAGCGGCTCGGGATCAGCCGGTGCATCCGGTGGCCGTCGAGCCGGTCCAGGCGCCACAGCGCCAGCACCGCGATCACGGTGGCCAGGATCGCGGCGTAGATCGCGGCCCGCTTGAGCGCCGTGGGCTTGGTGGAGAACCGGGTGTCGATGTCGGCGGTCAGCGACAGCCCGGCCGGCGCGGGACCGGCCAGGTCGGTGAACACCCCGACGATCTGCGGGCGCAGGTTCGGGTCGCCCCAGCCGTAGCGCTGGGTGATCCCGCCGATGGTGGCGAAGGTTCCGGCGTGCGACGAGGTGACCTCGATGTCGGTACACCCGGGGCCTTCCACCTTGGCCCGCGGCGCGGTGGCCAGCACCACGTTGCGGTCGGTGACGTCCACCCGCTTCTCGGTGACGGTGATGAACAGCCCGTTGAGCGCGGCGTCCTTGCCCTTGGCCGGCGCGGTCGCCAGCAGCGTGCCGCCCGCGGCGGGCAACTGGCGCACCAGCGCGCACGGCGCCTTCACCGTCATCGAGATCGGGGTCTGCGAGATCAGCGGTGCCGTCACACTGCTCAGCTCGCCGTGCTGTGGCCAGTTCAGCGTGGCGGTGGTCTGCACCACCGGCAGCAGTGGGGTGGCCACCGACAGCAGGAAGCCCACGAGGCCGGCGACGACGGCCACCCAGCGGGTCAGTTTCAGGTCACGGTCGGTCACAGGCGGGGTCATGGCAGTGCTCGAATCGGTCCGGGCCGGCTCCAGCCGGTAACAGTGACGGTGCCCTGCTCGATGACGGCGTCGGGCGCGTCCTTCGCGGGGATCAGACGGTGATAGGCCTCCACCGCACCCCAGTCGCGATACCAGTCATTGCGCAGGTAGGTCGGGAGGGTGGTCGTCCACAGCATGGCCTGGGTGATCATGAACGGCCCGCCGTCCTCGGCGGACTGCCACAGGTTGGACGACGCCGCGGTCTGCTTGTGATCGGGCATGATCCGGTACTCCGGCAGCTCGGCGATGCCCAGGTGTTCGGCGAACGGCCGCTGGCACGGGAAGTTCGCCGCGACGGCAATGTCCATCAGCACCGGGGTCTGCGAGCCCATCAACTCAGTGATGGTCTTGACCACCGGCACCCGCGGCGGGGTGAAGGCGATCCACTGCTCGGTCGACAGGTTCGGGTCGTTGGCGACGATGCGCACCACGTCGGTGCCCGGCGGCGCCCAGGCCAGCGGGAAACGCAGGTTGCGCCAGGAGTTCTGCGGCCCGATGTCGATCGGTTCGGTCTGCCCGAGCGCCTTGAACGTGCCGTCGGGGTTGCTGGTGCCCCACTCCAGGTTCAGCGGCTGGCCGTAGTCGAGCTTGCCGTCCTCGCCGTGTGACCAGATGGCGCCGGCAGCGGTGACCACGACAATCGGTGCCCGGTCTGGCGACTGTTCCGGTAGTCGGTACCAGACCGAGGTGGCGTGCGCGGCGACCTGCTCTTTGTAGGAGCCGAGCACCGGGGTGACGGCCGGGTCCAGGCCGAACGGCAGCGCCACCCGGGAGCCGTTCACGCCGTCGGGGGCGTCGTCGGGGATCTTGCCGCCGGCGGTGCCCGCCGCGTCACTCTGGTTGGCGCTGGGCTTGTTCGGGGAGGCATCCGCGTTGGGCACACCAGGCTTGGCGATGACGGCCAGCGAGGTCAGGTCTTCGTCCACGGCGTTGGGGTCGAAGCCGTACGGGTCCGAACCACCCAGCGGGCCGAGCTCGCCGTAGGTCTGGCCGCTGACGGGCTGCAGCAGGCCGGCATTGACGTCGGGTTCGGCCAGCACGTCGTCGGCCATGGCGCAGCCGGCCGATGGCCGCGAGATCGCGGAAAGGACAGCTTCGGCGTTGGCCTTGGCGGTGGTGTAGGCCGGGTAGCGTCCCGCGGCGGCCTTGGCCATGGAGCCGACCATCAGCAGCACCATCAGGCTGGCGACGATCAGCAGCGGGGTGGAGGCCAGGATCCGGTTGCGCCGGTTGGGCGTCACCTCGGTGTGTCCGGTGTAGTCCAGCCGGAAGTGCTGCCAGCCGGCCAGCAGGCCGGTGGCGATCGAGGCCGCCAGGAACATCGAGGTCACCGGGCGGCTGGCGATCACCGGCGGGATGTCGAACCACGGAACTCCGTAGCCGCCGACGTAGAACCAGCCGTTGACCCCGGAGGTCGCCACGGCAACCAGGAACAGCAGCGCGGTCACATACAGGGTCATATTGCGTCGGCTGTGCAGCCCGACGCGGGCGAAGGTGAACGCGGTGAGCGCCGCCAGCGCCCCGGCCAGCCCGGCGAACCCGCCGAACTGCACCGCCCACTTGGTCGGGGTGAACGTCAACAGCAGCAGACCCACCGCGGTGGAACCGATCAGCCGCCAGGCCGGGCCACTGGCCACCCCGTTGATCCGGCCGCGCCGCAGCAGCACCACCAACATGGCGAACATGCAGAACAGCAGGACCAGCACGGCGAACCGGCGGGTCAGCGAGGCGTCGACGTTTTCTTCGACGGTCAGGAAGTAGTACCGCAGGAACTCCTGGTACCAGGCGATGGTCGGACCGACCACGTACTTGATGCGGGCCGATTCGGCGACCGCGGCCAGGGACTGAGATCGGCAGACCACCACGGCGATCACCGAGGCGGCCGCGGCCAGCACGGCCAGCGGCGCGACCAGACCGTCGGTGGCCCGGCGCTTGCGGATCACCGCCCCGATGGCCCGGGAGCCGGTCAGCAGCGGGGCCAGCGCGATCAGTCCATGCGGAGCCAACGTGACGGTGAAGATCGCCACCAGGACCGCCAGCGCGGTGGGCACCAGCCGGCGGGTGGCAATGGTGCGTTCCACCAGCACCCAGACCACCAGCGTGCCCAGCGCGATCAGCGGCTCGGGGCGCAGGCCGTTGTTGAACGGCAGCCAGGCCGCCGCGAACATCGCCGCGGCGGTGAACACCGCCACCCGGTTGCCGGAGAGCCGGCCCAGCCGCGGCAGGATGCGGCGGCTGATGATCAGCCAGCAGGCGATGCCGGCCAGCGTGGCGGGCAGGCGCATCCACACCCCGGCGGTGCTGATCGCGCTCAATTGGCCCAGCAGCGAGGGGTACCAGTCGAACGGGGCCTCGGTTGTGCCGAAGAACCGGTAGTAGTTGGCCACATAGCCGGCGTGCGCGACGTTGCGCGCCATGGTGAGGTTGTAGCCGTCATCGGATGAGATGGCGCCGATGACGTGCCACAGTGCGAGCGTGCCGATGACGCCCACGTCGGCGAGTCGGGTCACCGCATGGACCTTGGATCTGGCGCGCCGACGCCGCGGTCCGTCCAGCACCGCCAGGGCGACGATCGATGCCAGCACCGCCAGCACGCCGAGCGCCATCACGGCGGTCTTGAGCAGGGTGGGTCCGCTGATGAACCGGGTGTCGACGTCGATGCGGGCGTTCAGGCCCGGTTGCGGGCCGATCTCCAACTCGGTGAAGACGCCGCCGATCTGCGGCTTGTTCTCCGGTGGCAAGGTGCCGGCCGCGCCGGGGATGCCCACGAAATCCGCGCCGACGCCGCCGGCCCCGGCCCACAAGTGCAGTTCGCTGCAGTCGGCGAGCTTGCTCCGCGGGGCGGCCGCGGCCACGTGGTCGCGGTAGGCGGCGAACACGCTCGCCTTGTTGGCCCGCACGAACAGGCCGTGCGCGGTGGCGTCGACGCCACCGGCCGGCACGGTCGACAGCACCAGCCCGCCCTTTTCGGGGAGGGTGGCCATCGCCGAGCAGGGGATGGTGATGTCCAGGCTGCGAGGTGCACCGGATACCAGCGGAGCGGTGACGTCGCTGACGTGGCCGTTGGCGTCGAGCCCCTGGGGCCAGGCGATGGTGGCGGTGGTCTGTTTGACCGGGAGCAGCGGGGTGATGCCGCACAGCAGCACGCCGGTGAGGCCGGCCACCACCGCGATCAGCCGGGCGATCCGATAGCGCTGCTTGGGCTGGTCGTTGGTGGAGGACACGAGCCTCGATGTTAGGCGACCGCGTTGGCGCCGCGGCGGACCATAGGGAGAGTTGCCCAGCTTTGAGCGACAACCCACGTTATGTCGGGTTGTGGACGGGTTCCTGCTGCGCCGCCTCGGCCCGCAACGCCATCACCCGCTGATGAATCCGATACTCGGTACTGCGCGGCATCGATGCGGGCCCGTAGCGGCCCCGGCCGCGCCGGAACACCCGGCCGCGCCCGCGTTCCCAGCGCAGGGCATCCGAGATCGCCTTCGACGGCCGTCCTTGGACGCCGAAGCCCCGGGAGTCCAGCTCCGCGGCCAGTTCGCCGACGCTGCACGTCCCGTGATGCAGCAGGTAGTGGGTCAGTACGTAACGCAGCTCGATGCCGCGCAATGATCTCCGATTCGTCATGTGGCGAACCCTGGCACCGCGTTCCGACACGGCGGCGATTGTCGCTCAAAGGCGGGCAACTGCCACATGCCTCGGTTCCGGTGACGGGTGAGGTGAGTGAGACGTGCGAGCGAGATCAGTGCCGCAGTGGCGCCGGGCTCCACAGCCCGGAGCGCACGGCGGTGCCCAGATCCAGGTGCGCAGGTGTGGCCGCGGGGTAGTACGGCGTCAACTGCTGCAGGGCACCCCAGTCGCGGAACCAGTCGTGGTTCAGATAGCTGGGCACCGTGGTCGCGCGCACCAACAACTCGGTGATCCCCAAGGGGCCGCCACCGTTGTTGTCCATCACCGGAGAGTTCGCCTCGGCGCCGAAACGATCTGGCAGGATCCGCCACTTCGGCACCTCGGTCACCCCGTTGCGGTGACCGAACGGACGCTGGCAGGGGAACGCCAGGCCGACCAGCCAGTCCAGCAGTACCGGGTCTTCGGAGCCCACCACTTCCTGCAGGGTGCGCAGCTGCGGGACGCGCGGCGGGGTCACCGCGATCCAGTGCTGCGGGGCCAGGTCGTCGTCGCGGACCACCAACCGGATGCGGGTGGCCTCGGCCGGGATCGCCGACATGGGCGCGCGCAGGTTGCGCCAGGCCGGGACCGCGCCGATGTCACCGAACTCGACCGTCCCGCCGGGCTTGTCGTTCGCGGCGCCGGACTCGGTGGCCCACTGCGCGGTGACCTCGCCGCGGTCGAACCGGCCCGCCGCCGCCACCACCAGCAGCGGTCCGGCGCTGGCCCGGTCGGCGGGCAACCGGTACCAGGCCGAGCGCAGCAGCGCCGGGACCTGAATGCCGGCGCGCCAGCTGCCCAGCACCGGCACCCGGGCCGGGTCCAGCTTGTAGGGCAGTCGGGCCCGTGAACCGTTGACCCCCTCGGCGGCGGTGGTGCCACCCTCGGTACCGGCCTCACCGCCGGCGGTCTGTGCGTCGTCGTCGGCCAGCCGGCCCAGGCCGGGCGGGCCGATCACCTGGTCGGCCGAGACGTCGGCGGGGATTCCGTTGGGGGTGAACCCGACCGAGAACGTCGCGCCGAGGGCCTCGTCGATCGGGGAGTCGACCGGGGTGAGTATTCCGGCGGTGGGGTCCTGTTCGACCAGCACGTCGTCGGCCAGGCCACAAGTCTTGCCGGTGAGGGCGCCCAGGTTGGAGCGGCCCACCGTCCAGGCCGGATATTGGCCGAGCATCGAGGCCGTCAGCGACACCACCTCGAACACGATCAGCATCCAGGAGGCGATCGCCAGCGGGTAGCCCGACAGCGCCGCCCAGCGCGGTGTCCGCTCGGCGCCATTGGTGAAGTGGAACCAGGCCGCCACCAGGGCCGCCAACACCGTCAGCGCCACGCCCATGGTGGCGAACGCCAGATGCCACTTGGGGAAGGCGTTGGACCACGGCACCCCGAAGTTGGAGACGTACCACCAGCCGTTGACGCTGGCGAACGACAGCGCGGTGATGAACAGCACCACCGCGGTGAACAGCGTCCGATTGCGCCGCGAGTGCATGGCCGCGGCGCTCACCGCGACGGCGGCCAGCGCACCCAGGGACCCGGCCAGCCCGGCGAACACCCCGAAGTGATGCGTCCACTTGGTGGGGGTGAACATCATCGCGATGAACGAGATGATGGTGATCCCGATGATGCGTCGGCTCGGTCCGGCCGCGGTGCCGGGAATGCGGCCCTTGCGCAACGCCATCGCCACCGATACCGCCAGCGCGACACCCAGCGCCAGCACCGGGAACCGGCGCGCCACCGAGCCGTCGGGGGTGGCCAGGAACAGCCGCTCGTAGCGGACGTGCTCCTCGAACCAGGCCAGGCTGGGCCCGACTGCGGACTTCAGCGTGCTGGCCTCGATCTCGCCGGCCAGCGTCTGGTCGCGGAAGATCACGATCGCGGTGATGCTGACCGCCGCGGCAATGGGCGCCAGCAGCGGCGCCAGCCCGAACTGCTTGGAGCGCCGGTGCAAGATGGTGCGCAGCGGCCCGATCGCCACCAGCAGCGCACCGATCGACGCGATCCCGGTCGGTCCGGAGAACAGCGTCATCGCGCCGATGATGCAGGCGATCGCCAGCGGCAGCAGCCGGCTGGTGGCCACCGCCCGTTCCACCGAGCACCAGGTCGCCAAGATGCCCAGCGCAATGATCGGCTCGGGGCGCAGGCCGTTGTTGAGCGGCAGCCAGAACGCCAGGAACATGCCGGCCGCGGTCCAGGCCGCAGCCCGGCTGTGTTTGACGGCGTGGCCCAGTCGGGGGATCACCTCGCGGCTGATCAGCCACCAGCAGGCCAGCGCCATGCCGAGGGTGGGCAGCCGCATCCAGATGCTGGTGGTGGAGACCTGCGACCACACCGCCAGCAGGTCGTAGTACCAGCCGAACGGCGCTTCGGGGGTGCCGAACCAGCGGTAGAAGTTGGCCATGTAACCGGCGTGCTCGGAGATCCGCGCCATGGTCAGGATGTAGCCGTCATCGGAGGTGTTGGCTCCGACGAAGTGCCACCAGACCAGCACGAACGTGACCAGCGCATCCAGCGGCGAGGCCGACCACCAGCGGGCCGGCAGGAAGCGCCGGTGCCGGGTGCCGTCGGCGGTGTCCAGGACGTGCAGGGCGATCAGCGCGACGAGCGTCAGCGTCAGCCCGAGGATCATCGCGGCCAGCTTGAGCGGGGTGGGTGCGCTGGAGAAGCGGGTGTCGACGGTGGCGGTGAAGTCCAGGCCGGCAGGCGCCGGGCCGGTCAGGTCGGTGTAGACGCCGACGATCTGCGGCCGGAAGTCATAGCCGCTGCGGGTCCCGGTCAGTGGCGAGCCGGGCTTTTCGGCGTTGGGTCCGTACTTGAGGCCGACGAACTCGGCGGTGACCCGGTCGGCGTGCGCGGTGAAGGTCAGCTTCTGGCAGTCCGGGCCGAGCACCGCCGAGAGCGGCGCCACCACCACCGGCACGTTGCGGACCACCAGAACCAAGTCGTCGTTGACGAGTTCGATGAGCAGTCCGCGGTCGACGGCCTTGGGTGCCTGCTTGGGCACCGTGGACAGCAGCACCGACTTGGTCGGGGTGAGGCCGGCCGCGGCCTGGCACGGCACGCTGATGTCCAGGTCGGTGGCGACGTAGCCGATCAGCGGTGCCTGCACGCTGGCCAGGGCACCGTTCTGCGGCCAGTTGAGCTCGGCGGTGGTCTGTTTGACCGGTAACAACGGGGTGAGGATCGCCAATAGGGTGCCCAGTACGCCGGCGACGACGGCGACGGCCCGAGCGATCCGGTAGTCGGCGCGCGTATCGGTCACGGACCAGATGGTATCGGTGTCCTCGACGGCGTCCGTCAGGTGCGGATGGCAAGCACGAACGGGCCGATCTTCTGCACCTGGAAATGCGGCCCGGCGAACAGTGCCGCATCGAGCTCCACGGCGTAGCGCCGCACGTTGGGATGGTTGGGGTAAACGTCCTTGGCCAGCCGCAGCGTGTAGGTGTCGCCGGCGCCGGGCCGCATCAGAAACACCGTCGGCGCCGGCCACGCCAAGTCGTCGAGCGCGCGGGTGAACTGCTCAGACGTCTCGAGCTTGGACCAGGCCTCGATCGCGGCGGCGCGCGCGGAGAACTGTGCCAGCGGGTTGGCGTAGTGCGGCGTCAGCCCCTGGAAGCCCCAATAGGGGTAATAGGACAGGAAGCTGTAGTCGGCGGTGAGCACCACTGTCTGGTTGCGCGGCTTGCCGGTGGCTTGCGTGATCGCGGCGTCAACCGCCTCGTAGTACTTCGCCGCGCCCGGCGGGCGTCGGTCGCCGCGGTCGCCGTGGCCGTCGGTGTCGGTGTAGGCGACGGTGATGTCGGGCCGCAGCACCTCGGGAATGTCCTGGCTGAACGCGATCGCCCCGGCCAGCCCCACCGCGGTCGCGACCGGATAGACGATGGTGTGCCAGCCCTGCGCGGCCCGGCCGAGTGCCTGGGCGCCCTCGATGAAGCCGAATACTCCGGCCGTGGCCAGCAGCACCGTCAGCGTCGACTGGAGCCGGAAGCTCAGCAGCGTGGTGAGGGCCAGCGTGGACAGCATCGACAGCAACGACCACAGGTAGACGCCGACGACGCCGATCGCCAGCGCCCCTGCCCGGGTTGACTTGGTGGCCCGCGTCACCAGCCACAGCGTGCCCAGCAGGCACAGCGCCCCGAGCAGCGTGAACTGCAGCATCGGGAAGCTCAGCTCGGCGCCGTCGCCGGGCAGGTAGTGGAAGGCGCTGCGGGTCTCGCCGGCCGGATGGTAGAGCGCCTGGCGCAGGTAGGGCGTCCAGGTGATCGAGGCGATGGCCGCGGCGATCACCCCGATCACCGCCAACCGGGCCAGCGGGCTCAGCGCGGCGTTGACGCCGGCCCGTTTGATCGCCCGCGCCGCCGCCAGCACCACGGCCATCAGGGTCACGGTGAATGCGGTGTAGGCCACCAGCAGGGTGTAGAAGGTGGCGGCAAAACCCAGGAAGATACCGGCGCCGATGACCGCGCCCCAGCCGCGGCCGGACGCCCGCAGGCCCGACCAGGCCAGGATCAGCACCGGGGGCAGCAGCACGGTGATCATCGCCGCGTAGGGCTCCGGGGAGCTGTAGGCCAGCGTCACCGCCGCCCCGGCGAGGGTGGCCAGCAGCGCGTACTCGAAGCGGATCAGCTTGTTCCACAGCACCAGCGCGACCGCGACGGCCACCGTGATCGAGGTGATCGCCCACGGCTTGTACATCTCCCAGGCCGGCAACCCGGTCCAGGCCGCGGCCCGCCCGCCGAGCCAGAACCAGCCCGGCGGGTAGAACGGCGGCAGCCCGAGATAGGTCATGTCGGCCAACGCGGGACTGTCGGTCAGCCGGGTCAGGTATTCGGTGCGGAACTGCTGGTCCACCGAGATCCCGAACAGGTAGAGCTTGGTGGCGCCCAGCGGCATCGCCAGCGTCACCACCGAGAACGCCGAGACGAACACCACCGCGGCGATCCAGCCCACGGCGCGCCGGCCTCGCCGCCACAGCCACCCGGCGGCGGCCAACCCGGCCAGGCAGCAGACCTGCCCGACGGTGGTCAGCGCATGCAGTTGGTTCGACGACGGATACGCGGGCCACTGCACCCGGGCGATCGCCATCAGCGCGACCACCGCGACGACGACGGCCAGCGCGGCGGCCAGCATCATCTGGGCCACCGTGTTCAGCGCATTACGCACGGTCACCACCAGTCCCAACTGTCACCAGGAAACAGATATATGTCGATTGCCCGGCTTGGAGCGACAACCGTTGTCGCTCGAAGGTGGGCAACGCACCGCAGCCTTCCCCCGCGTGACGTGTGTGACGCACGAGACCGGCGCGGCTCATCGGTTAGATCGGCAACCGGCGGAAGATCGCCCGTGGAACGTGCCGAAGCACCATCATGACGTAGCGGAACGCCCCTGGCGCCCAGACGATCTCCTTGCCCTTGGCGGCTGCGGCCACCGCCAGTTCGGCGACGTCTTCCTTGTCGACGGTCAACGGCGCCTCTTTGACGTGCGCGGAGAATCGGGTGCGCACCTGGCCGGGCCGGATCACCAGCACCCGTACCCCGTCTTCGCGAAGCGCCTCGCCCAGGCCGAGATAGAAGCCGTCGAGCCCGGCCTTGGTGGAGCCGTAGACGAAGTTGGTCCGGCGCACTCGCTCACCGGCCACCGAGCTCATCGCGATGATCTGCCCGAAGCCCTGAGTGCCCATCTTGCCGGCGAGCAGCACACCCACCGATACCGCTGCGGTGTAGTTGATCTGCGCGACCTGAACCGCCTTGGCCTGGTTGTGCCAGAGCTCCTCGGCGTCGGCGTCCATGCCGAATGCCACGATCGCCACATCTATATCGCCGGCGCCGAAAGCGGAGTCGATCATCGCCGGGTGGCTCGCGGTGTCCAGCGCGTCGAAGTCGACGATCCGCACCGACTTCGCGCCGGCCGCCTCCATCGCCGCCACGGCGCCGTCCCGGCCGGGATCACCGGGCAGGCAGGCCAAGATCACGCTCGCCGAGGCATTGCGCAGGTAGCGCGCACAGATCGCCAGGCCGATCTCGGACGTGCCGCCCAGCAGCAGAATCGACTGGGGGTTTCCGGTTGCGTCGAACACCATCTACAGAAGCTCCAAACGTCGGGCCATATCGGAGGCGAAGATCCCGTCGGGGTCCGCCTTGCGGCGCACCGCGATCCATTCGTCGATCCGCGGGTACATGGCGTGGAAATTCTCCGCTGTGGTGCGAGAGTCCTTGGCGGTGTAGAGCCGGCCGCCGAACTCCAGCACGCGGCGGTCCAGCTCGTTGAGCAGCTCGTTGACGCCGGGTTTCATCGGGAAGTCCAGGCACACGTTCCAGCCGGGCATCGGGAAGCTCAGCGGCGCTTCGTTTCCCGGTCCGAACAGCTTGAACACGTTGAGCGCCGAATAGTGCCCGCTGGCCTGGATGTCGATGATGATGCTCTTGAACTCCTCGACGGCCTCGGTGGGCACCAGGAACTGGTATTGGGCGAAGCCGGCCGGCCCGTAGCCGCGGTTCCACTCACCAAGTAGGTCCAGCGGGTGATAGAACTGCGTCAGATTCTGCACCTTGCCGCGATAGTGGCCGCCGCGACGGTAGTACAGCTCACCGATGGCGCTCAGGCTCACCTTGTTCATCAACCCGTTGGGGAAGATGTCGGGCACCGTCATCAACTGCGGCGCGTCGAACTTCAGCGAATTGCGGGCCAGCTTCTTCGGCAGCTCGTCGCGCAAGGCCAGCCGTCCGCGGGTGATGGTGGCGCGGCCCAGTTTCGGCGGCGGGCTGATCGCGTCGAACCATGCACTGGAATAGGTGTAGTCGGCTTCGCTGCCGTCGCTGTGGAAGGCGATGGTCTCGTCGAGAGTGGTGGTGTTGTCGCCGTCGTTGATGAAGTACGCCGTCTCGGTCGGCGTCATGGCAATCGTGGCGCGCAGGATGATCCCGGTCAGGCCGTTGCCGCCGACCGTGGCCCAGAACAATGCAGCCTCGTCACCGTCTCGAGTCAGGTGCCGCACCGAACCGTCTGCGGTCAGCAACTCCATCGACACCACGTGGTTGCCGAAGCTGCCCGCACTGTGGTGGTTCTTGCCGTGGATGTCGCAGGCGATCGCTCCACCGATGGTGACCTGGCGAGTCCCGGGCAGCACCGGCACCCACAACCCGAAGGGCAATGCCGCCTTCATCAACTGATCCAGGCTCACCCCGCCGTCGACATCGACGACACCGCGGTCCGAGGAGATCGAGTGGATCCGGTTCAGCGCGGTCATGTCGACCACCAGGCCGCCGCCGTTCTGGGCGTTGTCGCCGTAAGACCGGCCCAGGCCCCGCGCGATCACGCCCCGGTTTCCGGAGTCGGCCGCCCGCGCCACCGCCTTGGCGATGACCTCGACGTCGGGGGTCGACAACACCTGCGCCACGCTCGGCGCGGTGCGGCCCCAACCGGTGAGGCGGCGTGGTGTGGTCTGCAGCTCGGTGCTCAACATCGCACATGAGGGTACCGGCAACGCGCCGGATCCTGGTTGCGCGTGACTAATGCGAGCTGTCCCGCTACGATCGCGCAATGCCTGAGACTCCTGCGAGTGAATCTTCGTCTGCCAAGCCCAAGAGCGCGGGTTTTCCGCAATCTTCCACCAGTGCATCGGCGTTGTCGGTGCCCACGATCGCCGCGTTGGCGCTGGCCGTGATCGGCATCGTTTTGGCCATTCTCGGTTGGTTCCACCCGTCGACTAGCCAGAAGTTCTCCGACGACCAGCGCGCCGACGCCAAGGGCAAGATCTGCGAGGCGCAGGCCGTCGTGCGTCAGGGCACGCAGTTCAACACCAACCTGCAGAACCCGGTCCCGGGCGACCTGGCCGGTGACCTGGCGGTGGGCACCAACGCGCGACTTTCGCTGTTCGCCGGCGGCGCCTTCCTGCACCAGAACCTTGAGGCCAACCCGGCCACCCCGGCCGACCTGTCGAAGGCCGTTGGCGACATGGCTGACACCCTCGAGGCGCTGAGCATCAACTACCTGGCCGGGCACTCGCCCGAGGACGCCGTCCAGCAGCCGCTGCGCGACCAGCTGCGCGGGCAGATCGACGTCCTGGACAACCTCTGCCAGCAGCAGTAATTCCGTAGCTATCCGGTTCAGCACCGGTTGCGCCACTGGCGCAGCCGGTGCTGATTCGTTTGTGGGGTTGACGGCTGCGGCCGGCCGGACATCTTTCCTTGAGTGGTCACGTGCGCCAGGGGCGGCTCGTAGCCGCATCGCTGAAGGTATGTGAGCAGGATCAGGTCCGTTGGCGGTCAGTGCCTTTCACGTGCGACGCCACCGCGGCCTTGGCCACCGGGTCCCTATCGTTTTGTCCGACGTCAATTCGGCTGTGTCCGTCCATGTCCGAGCGTAGTTACTCTGAAACGTGAACTTATTCGCGACAGGGCCGTTGTGTCAGAAGACATTCCAGGTGTTACTCAACGTCGGGCTTGCCGCATTGTGCGGCAAGCCCCGCCGCGACCGAGGGCAGGCTGCCGTGGCCGGAAGTCGGCCCGCCGCCGCTACGGCGCGGCCGGCTCCGCTGTGCTTACCCAGCAAACGTTTTTACACGGGCTATGCATTTGCTGAGCGTTAAAGAATAGTCGTTAACCTGGCGGATGGCTGTGAACTCCCGATTCGCACCTCGCATAATAAGTCCACTTATGCAGTCCTGCTAACCAGAATTACAGGTCGCAAGCCCCTGGCGAGCTCGCCAGTCTGTTCAGGCGGAAAAGGGTTGACTGTACAAGAATCGCTGTTAACGTAACGGTTCATCACGATTACTGAGCTGCCATTGTGCGCCAGCTAAGTTCGGCTAAAGGGGATACGGGTCATGGCTAGTCATCGTCAAGGGGGATCTAAGGCTCGTCGCAGCCGGGTATTCGGCGCCGGAACCGCGGTGAGCGCGTTCCTGACGTTCGGCATGGCACCGCTGGCGGCCACGCCCACCGCTCACGCCGATATCGAAGACGTGTGGGTGGATCTGTTCGGTCCTGACCTGGGGACGGCCGTTGCGGATCTGAGCGCCGACTGGGGCGACCAGGCCGCCTGGGCGGTGGTCTTCGATCCGGGGAGTTGGACGCCGTTCTTCGACGGCTTGGGTGAGCCGGCCATGTGGGATGCAATCCTGGCTGATCTGAATCTGGCCGGCATCGGTGCGGCCTCGCTGGATCTGCCCGGCTCTGCCGATGCGTCCTTTAATTGGGGGGACATCAACTGGCTGATGCCGTTTGGTGATGGTGCGGACGGCACGGCCGCTAACCCCGACGGTGGCGCCGGCGGCTGGATCTACGGCAGTGGCGGCGCGGGCTGGGACGCCGACGGCACCGGCGCCAGCGACGACGGTGGCAACGGTGGCCAGGGCGGCCTCTTCGGCGGCGACGGTGGTGCCGGCGGTGATGGCATTGACGGTGGTGACGGTGGTGACGGTGGCGCCGCGGGTCTGTTCGCCTGGTTCAGCCACGGAGGTGACGGTGGTGCCGGCGGCGACGCGACCACGGTCGGTGGCGTCGGTGGAACCGGTGGCATCGGTGGTGATGCTGCGCTGTGGGGTCTGTTCAGCACGGCGGGCGTCGGCGGCCAGGGCGGTGACGGGGTTGCCGGTGCGGCCGGGTTGGCCGGCAGCTTCGCCAACGGTGGCGATGGCAACGGAGGTAACGGCGGCAAGGGTGGTGCCGGCGGTAACGGCGGCGCTGGTGGCCGGGGTTCGTACTGGTTCGGCGCCGGCGGTAAGGGCGGCGCGGCCGGTGACGGCGGTAAGGGCGGTGCCGGCGGTGCGGGTGCCGAGGGAGCCGATGGCACCAGTCTCGACGTCGACGGCACCGGTGGTGGCAATGGTGGAGTAGGCGGCAATGGTGGTGCCGCGGGTACGGCCGGTGCCGGTGGCGCCGGCGGCTGGTTCATACCCAATGCTGCCGCGGGCGCGGCCGGCTCCCAGGGTGCCGGCGGTGTGGGTGGCAACGGTGGTAGCGGTGGTGAGGGTCTCGACGGCGCTGACGGCGCGGACGGGACTGCGACGCATGTGGACGGTGGCGCGGGTGAGGCCGGCGGCACTGGTGGCAACGCCGGGCATGGCGGTCTCGGTGGTCAGGGCGCTGGTGGTCAGGCCGGCAGCGGCACGGCGGGCACGGCCGGTAAGGGCGGCAGCGGTGGTACCGGTGGTGCGGGTTATGACGCGGCCTCGGATGGCACCGCTGCGGCGGGTACGGCTGGTGGCAATGGTGGTGCCGGTGGTGATGCGGGTCTGGGTGGTCTGCGCGTTGATGGCACGCATGCGGCGGCGGGCACCGCCGGTGCCGGTGGCGCTGGGGGCGACGGCAAGGACGGTGCGGCCGGTGCCGCGGGCAGCGCGCTGGATCCTGATGGCAAGGCCGGTACGAATGGTGGCGCCGGTGGTAACGGCGGGCAGGGTGGCTTGCAGGCCGACGGCACCACGCGTGCGGTGGACGGCGTCGGTGGCGATGGTGGCGCCGGCGGCAAGGGCGGCGTCGGCTATGACGCCCTGGGTGCCGGTGCCGGCCCGGGTATTTCAGGCGGCAATGGTGGTGCCGGCGGCGACGGCGGTGTCGGCGGCACCGGTTCGACGGCGGGGGCTCACGGCGCCGGCGGCGTCGGCGGCAAGGGCGGCTCGGGCACCGATGGCGCCAATGGCGGGGCCGGAACCGCCGGAGACGCCACCAACCCCGATGGTGGCGCGGGCGGCAACGGAGGCAACGGCGGTAACGCCGGTGCCGGCGGCGCCGGTGGTGACTCCGGCAATGGCAACCATGCCGCGACCGGTCTCAGCGGGTCGGCCGGTAAGGGCGGCAGCGGTGGTGTCGGCGGTGCCGGCTATGACGCCGCCGCCGACGTGGCCGCGGCGGCGGGCACCGCGGGCGGCAATGGTGGCGTCGGCGGTAACGCCGGCGTCGGCGGTTTGGAGGCCAACGGTTCTCGCGCGGCCGCAGGCGCTGCCGGTGTCGGCGGCAACGGTGGTGACGGCAAGGACGGCGGTAACGGCACCGATGGTAGCCAGGCCAACCCGAACGGCACTGCAGGTCAGGCCGGTGGCGCAGGTGGCAACGGCGGCCAGGGCGGCCTGAAAGCCGACAACACCCGGGCCGCTGATGGCGACGGCGGCAACGGTGGTGCCGGCGGCAAGGGCGGCGCCGGCTACGAGGGCTTGGATGGCGCTGGGTTCGGTGCGGCCGGGGAGAACGGCGGCAATGGTGGCGCCGGTGGCGCCGGTGGTGTCGGCGGAACCGGCACCAACGCAGGAGCGCACGGCGCCGGTGGCGTCGGCGGGGACGGCGGCTCGGGTGGTGACGGCGCCACGGGCGCGGCCGGTCTTGCCGGCACGGCAACCCACGTGGACGGTACGGCGGGTCAGACCGGCGGGGCCGGTGGCAACGCCGGCAAGGGCGGCGCCGGCGGCGACAACGGCGATGGCACCAACGCCGGCAGCGGCAACGACGGTTCGGCCGGTGTCGGCGGCAAGGGTGGTGCCGGTGGCACAGGCTTCGCCGGCATCGATGGCACCACCGGACATGTGGACGGCACCAATGGCGGCGCTGGTGGCGCCGGTGGTGACGGTGGCCAGGGCGGTCTGGAAACCGACGGGACACATGCCGCCCAGGGCGATGGCGGCAACGGTGGCGCCGGCGGTAAGGGCGGGACGGGCCTCGCGGGCGTCATCGGAGCCACGCCGGGTGGCAGCGGCACCAACGGTGGGGCCGGGGGTAACGGTGGTGCCGGTGGCGCCGGTGGGCAGGGCACCAACGACGGCACGGCCGGCGCGGGTGGCGTCGGTGGCAACGGCGGCAACGGTGGCGCAGGTGCCGCGGGTTCGGCCGGTACCGATGGCACGGCCAGCAACGTGAACGGCACCGCCGGCGGTAATGGTGGTGCCGGTGGTAACGCCGGCAAGGCCGGGACCGGTGGCGCCAACGGCGACGGTGTTGGCAAGGCCCTCGATGGAACCGCTGGTACCGCGGGTGTGGGTGGTGCCGGCGGTCAGGGTGGTAAGGGCTTCGACGGTGCCAACTCCAGCACCGCGGGCGTTGCCGGTGGCAATGGTGGTTCCGGTGGCGCCGGCGGCAACGGGGGCCTGGGCGGCTTGCAGGTCGATGGCACCACGCACGCCACTGCTGGTGTCGGCGGCAATGGTGGTGCTGGTGGCAAGGGTGGTGCCGGGTATGACGCGGTCCTTGCGGGCGCAGCGGCCGGCACTTCGGGCACCAATGGTGGTGTTGGTGGTGACGGTGGCGCCGGCGGAAGTGGTGCCAACCCGGGTGCGCATGGCGCCGGTGGTGTGGGTGGCAAGGGCGGTAGCGGCACCGATGGCGCCAATGGCGGCACCGGCAGCACCGGCACCGCGCAGGATCGCACCGGTGGTGCGGGTGGCAATGGTGGCAATGGTGGTAACGCCGGTGCCGGCGGCGCCGGTGGTGACTCCGGTGGCGGCAACCACGCTGCGAGCGGTGGCAATGGTTCGGCCGGTAAGGGCGGCAATGGTGGTGCCGGTGGCGGCGGTTATGACGCGGCCTCCGATGGGGCGGCGGCTGCGGGCACTTCCGGTGGCAATGGCGGGGTCGGTGGCAACGCCGGGCATGGCGGCCAGCAGGTCGGGGGCGGACACGCTGCCGATGGCACGGCCGGTGTCGGTGGCAATGGTGGCGGCGGCAAGGCCGGTGCCAATGGTGCTGACAGCCACACTGCAGGTGTGGCCGGCGGTATCGGTCAGGCCGGTGGCGCAGGCGGTAACGGCGGCGCCGGTGGTTTGCAGGCTGACGGCAGCACGCATGCGGCGCAGGGCAACGGTGGTGCCGGTGGTGCTGGTGGTAAGGGTGGTGCCGGGTATGACGCGGTGGGCGAGGGTGCGGCCGCGGGTGTTTCGGGCACAAATGGTGGTGCCGGTGGCGATGGTGGCGCCGGGGGTACGGGTGCCAACCCGGGTGCGCATGGCGCTGGTGGTGTGGGTGGCAAGGGCGGTAGCGGCACCGATGGCGCCAATGGCGGCACCGGCAGCACCGGCACTGCCGAGGATCGCACCGGTGGTGCGGGTGGCAATGGTGGCAATGGTGGTAACGCCGGTGCCGGCGGCGCCGGTGGTGACTCCGGTGGCGGCAACCACGCCGCGAGCGGTGGCAATGGTTCGGCCGGTAAGGGCGGCAATGGTGGTGCCGGTGGCGGCGGTTATGACGCGGCCTCCGATGGGTCGGCGGCTGCGGGCACTTCCGGTGGCAATGGCGGTGTCGGTGGTAACGCCGGGCATGGCGGCCAGCAGGTCGGGGGCGGACACGCCACTGACGGCACTGCGGGGGTTGGCGGTAGCGGTGGCGACGGAAAGACCGGTGCCGCGGGCAATGCGGGCACCCAAGCCGACCCCGACGGCACGGCCGGCGGCAAGGGCGGTGCCGGTGGCAACGGTGGCGCGGGCGGCCTGGAAGCCGACAACACCACTCACGCCGCGCAGGGCAACGGCGGTAACGGCGGCGCCGGCGGTAAGGGTGGCGCCGGGTACGTCGGTGCCAGCGGTGCCAATGCCGGTGATTCGGGTGAAAGCGGTGGTAACGGCGGGGCCGGCGGCGACGGCGGGGCCGGTGGAACGGGCTTCGTCGGTGGAACCGGCGGTGCGGGCGGCAACGCAGGTGACGGTGGTAGCGGCGGTAACGGGGCCACCGGCGCCCAAGGCACGTTCGCCAATGGCGGCAGCGGCAACGGCGGCTCTGGCGGCTCCGGCGGTAGTGGCGGCAATGGCGGCAACGGCGGCAAGGGCGGCGTCGGGGGTACCTCGACCGGCGGCGGCTTGAACGGTGCCACCGGTGCCGGTGGTGACGCCGGTGATGGCGGCGATGCGGGTACGGCCGGTGATGGTGGCCGAGGTGCTGATGGCGATGCCACCCACGTCGACGCCGGCAATGGTGGCCAGGGCGGCGAGGTCGGCACCGCCGGCCAGGCGGGCACCGCGGGAACGGGTTCCACGAGCGGTGGGACCGGGACGGATGGCACCGAGATCACCGGTATCGCCGGCAGCGGGGGCAATGGCGGTGACGGCTTCAACGGCGTGAACGCCGGTGACCGTGGCGGTAGCGGCGGTGCCGGTGGCGATGGTGGCAGCCGCGGCAGCGGCGGCAATGGTGGCTCCGGTGGTGACGGTGTGATCGGCGCTGACGGAACCAGCTACGGCAACGTCAACGCGGGTGCTCCGGTAACTGACGCGGGTCATGCCGGCGGTGCGGGCCAGGCGGGTGGCGCGGGCGGTAATGGAGGTGCCGGTGGCGCCAGCGGCTCTTTGGCCGGTAACGCCGGTAGTGGCGGCAAGGGTGGTGCCGGTGCCGACGGTGGTGACGGTGGCAACGGTGGCCAAGGCGCTGATCACGCCCTGGGCCTGCACCCGACGCTGGACAAGAACGGCGGCGCGGGCGGGATCGGTGGAGACGGTGGTGCCGGCGGCAATGGCGGTGCCGCGGGGGCTCTGAACAACGGCATCGGCAACACGGGTGTCCAGGGTGATGCCGGTGAGGCCGGTAGTGGTGGCGACGGCGGCAACGGTGGCATCGGCGGTACCGGTGGCGACGCCGGCGGTGCGGACGGTGTCGGCGGCAACGCTGGTGGCGGCGGTAACGGCGGTAACGGCGGCGCCGGTGGCTCTGGCCTGATTGCCACCGACGGCGGTAACGCCGGAAACGGTGGGACCGGTGGCCACGGCGGCCACGGCGGTTCGGGCAACTACGCCGGCGGTCTCGACGGCTTGGCGGCGGGTGCGGCCGGTGCCGGCGGAAACGGTGGGACCGGTGGTGAGGCCGGTGTCGGCACGAACGCCACCAACGGTGGTGCCGGCGGGTCCGGTGGTACCGGTGGTGAGGGCGGCACCGGTGGTGTCGGTAAGTGGGGTTCGGGCGGTAATGGTGGTGCCGGCACTGATGGTGGCGACGGCGGCAACGCGGGCGCCGGGGGCGCCGGACACAACGGCGGCTCCGACGGCACTGACGGCACTGGTGGTGATGGTGGCTTAGGTGGCCGGGGCGGCCAGGGCGCGGTCAACGGCCTGCGTGATGTGGACGGCAACGGCCTGGCGGGCGGCAAGGGTGGTCAGGCCGGTGACGGTGGTGCCGGTGGTCAGGGCATCGCTGGCATCGGCGGCGGCAACGGTGGCCGGGGCGGTCAGGGCGGTCAGGGCGGTGGCGGTGCTTCCGGTGCTAACGCCGCGGCTGGCAGTGGCCTGGACGGTGGTAACGGTGGTGCCGGCGGCGACGGTGGCGGCGCCGGTCAGGGTGGCGCGGGCACTGACGGCGGCCAGACCGGCAACCTGGGCACCGGTGGTTGGGCCGGCAACGGCGGCCAGGGCGGCAACGGCGGTACAGCCGCCGCGGGCAGCGGTAAGGACGGCGGTAGCGGCGGTCGAGGCGGCGACGGTGGTAACGCCGGTGCCGGCACCAACGACTACGCCACGCCGGATGACTACCACCCCGGTCAGGCCGGTAACGGCGGCGGGGGTGGTAACGGCGCGACTGGCACTTCTGGGGTCAACCCGGGTGACAGCGGCACGGCCGGGGGTGACGCCGGCGCCGGCGGTAAGGGCGGCGATGGTGTCATCGGCGGCAACGGCGGCAACGCCGGCGCTGCGGGCACGGGCGGCAACGGTGTGGCCGGGACCAGCGCCACGGCCGGCAGCGGCGGCAGCGGCACCAATGGTGGTAACGCCGGGGCCGGTGGTAACGGCGCCAATGGCGGCGACGGCGGCAGTGGCAGCACCACCAACGGCAACGGCGGCAACGGCAGCAGCGGTGGCAATGCCGGTACGGCCGGTAAGGGCGGCGACGGTGCCGGTGGCGGCGGTGGGAACACCGCAGGCAGTGGTGGTCGCGGCGGCGACGGCGCCGACGGCGGCACGGCCGGTTCCGGCGGCCTCGCCGGTACGGGCGCGGGCACTGCCGGCACCGCCGGTGGTAACGGCGCTGCGGGCACGTCCAGCGGCGGCGCCAATGGCGGTATCGGTGGTGACGGTCAGGGCTTTGCCGCTGATGGTGTGACCGGCCAGAACGGTGGCGCCGGTGGTGCCGGTGGTGACGCGGGCCTCGACCAGGCCGGCGGCGTCGGTGGCCGCGGTGGCAATGGTGCGACGGGTAACGCGGGCGCGGTGGCCGGGGCGGGCCAGGCCGGAAACACCGGTGGCAATGGTGGTAACGGTGGCGTCGGTGGTGCCGGTGGCACGGGCCGTGGGACCGGTAATGGTGGCGCCGGTGGTGTCGGCGGTAGTGGTGGCGATGGTGGTGCTGGTAGCGCCGGTAACTCCGGTCCCAACGGTGCCGGCCAGGTGGGCGGCAATGGTGGCGACGGCGGCACCTCCGGTGGTGGCGGTCGCGGCGGCGACGCCCTGGGCTCCGGTGACGGAGGCAAGGGCGGCAACTCCGGTAACGGTGGTAACGGCGGTAACGCTGGTGCGGGCTCGAGTGCCACCAATGCCAGTGGTGACGGCGGCAATGGTGGTACCGGCGGGTCCGGCGGAGATGCACTGTTCGGCGCCGGACCGAACTCGGGTTCGGCCGGTGACGGCGGTAAGGCGTGGGGAACCGGCACTGGCGGCGCCGGCGGTAACGGTGGCAACGCCGGGCACAGCGGCAACGGTGGTGATGGCGGTGACGCCACGGGTGCGGGTAACGCCGGCAATGGCGGCGACGCCGGCGGGACGGCACATCTGGGTGGCGGTGTCGGTGGCCGCGGTGGTGACTCGGTGGCCGGTGACGGTGGCGCCGGTGGCAACGGCGGCAATGGTGGTGACACCGGTTCGGTGGCTGGCAACGGTGGCGATGCACTGGGCACCGGCAACGGCGGCAACGGCGGCTGGGGCGGTCTGGGCGGTTGGGGCGGCACCGGTGGTGTCGGCGGTAACGCTCTGGGGGCCACCGGCACTGGTGGCGCCGGCGGTAACGGCGGTAACGGCGGTAACGCGCTGGCTACCGGCGGCACCGGCGGCGACGCCACGCTCGTCGGCAACGGCGGCAATGGTGGTGACGGCGGCTGGGGCGGCGTGGGCCGCGAGGGTGCGGCCGGCGGCAATGCCGCCGGATCGGGCAACGGTGGCCAGGGCGGCAAGGGTGGTGACGGCGGGGTCAACACCGATGGCGGCCACGGCGGTAACGGTGGCGATGGCACTGCGACGCTGAACGCCGGTAATGGTGGCGCCGGCGGCGATGGGGCCGGTGGTGTGCTGACGTTCGTTCCGCCGTATCAGTTCGGTCAGGGCGGCAACGGTGGCGCCGGCGGCAGCTCGGTGTCGGGTACTGCCGGCAGCAGCGGCAATGGCGGACAGGGTTCCAGCGGTAGCCGCGGTGGCGACGGTGGCAACGGCGGCACAGGCTTCACCGCCACGGCGGGCAGTGGGCAGTCCGGCACCGATGGTGGCGACGCCGGCGCCGGTGGCGCCGGTGGTGGCGGCGCGGTGGGTGGCTCCAGCACCGACGGCACCAACGGCAACGGCGGTAACGGCGGCAATGGCGGCAACGCCGGCGCCGCGGGCAACGGCGGTGGCGGCGCCGGCGGCGGTAGCAACGCGACGGCCGGTGCCGGCGGCAACGGCGGCAACGGTGCCAGCGGTGGCGCGGTGGGGGCCGGCGGCGCGGCCGGCTCGGGCACGGGCACGGGCGGCATCAACGGTTCAGATGGCACCGCGGGCACGACCAGCGACGGAGGCACCGGCGGTCAGGGCGGTAAAGGGCAGGGCATTGCCGCCGGCTCGTATGGCGGCTACGCCGGCGTGGCCGGTGTTCAGGCCGGTGGCACCGGCGGTCACGGTGGCACCGGGGGGCTCGGCGTAGGCGGTGCTGCGAACGGGGCCGGCGGAGCCGGTGGCGCGGGTGGCGCGGGCGCCAGCATCCTTCAGGGCGCGGGCGTCGGAAGCTCCGCGACAGCCGGCAACGGTGGCGCCGGTGGCGCGGGTGCCGCGGGCACCGGTAGCGGACCGGGCTACGGCGGCGGTGGTGGCGGTGGCGGTGGCGGCGCGGCCGTCGTCGCCACCAACGGTGGTGCCGCCAGCGGCATCGCTGTTGGCAAAGACGGTGGTGCCGGCGGCAATGGCTCTGACACCGCCACCGGTGGTAACGGCGGCGTGGGTGGTCAGGGACTCATATCCGCTGACGGCGTGGGTGCCGTTGCCGTCGGTCAGGCCACCGGCGGCACCGGCGCAGCCGCTAGCGGCAGCGGCACCGGGGGTAACGGTGGCGGCGGCTACGTCGTGACCTCCATCGGAGGCGGCATCGCCAGCGGGACGGGCCAAGGTGGCAACGGCGGTGTCGGCATTGACGGCGGTGTCGGTGGCAACGGCGGCATCGGCAGGATTACCGCCGCAGAGGATGGCAGCGCCACCGGCACCGCCATCGCCGGCAACGGCGGCACTGCCACCGGCGTCGGCAGCATCGGTGGCGGTGGCGGCGGCGGCCAGGTCGGAGCGGGCATTGCGCCGACAGCTCCGACCGGCGGCACTGCGACCGGTACCGCTCACGGTGGTGACGGCGGCAACGCCAGTGACGGCGGCATTGCCGGTAAGGGCGGTTATGGGTCGGTGCGAGCCGCCGGAACCGGGGCTACCGTCAACGGCAACATGACCGGCGGTGATGGTGGCGACGCTGACGGTGCCGGTGTCACTGGCGGTCTCGGTGGTACTGCCAACATGGCCGGCTTCAACGGGGGCGTCAGCGGCCAAGGCACCGCGGGCAACGGCGGTGACGGCCTCGGCGGCAACGGCGGTGACGGCGGTCGTGCGTGGATTCAGGTGACTGATTACGCGGGTCCGACAGGCAGTCACATCACGAATGGCACCGCGATCGGCGGCGACGGTGGTGACGGCGGCTTGAACGGCACCAACGGTGCGGTCGGCGGCAACGGAGGCGTCGGCGCTTGGGGCAATGTCCAGGTTTCCGGCGGGGTCACCTCCACTAACGCGGTCGGTACCGGCGGCGACGGCGGCAACGGTGGTAACGGCGGCGACGGTGCCGGCAGCGACGGCGGTAACGGCGGCAACGGCATTGGCGGTGGCCTCGGCCAGACCGGCAGCAGCACCGGCGGCAACGGCGGTAACGGCGGCCACGGCGGCACCAACGGCGGCGCCGGCGGTAACGGCGGCAGCGGCGGCTACGGCACTTCCTCGGTCGGAAGCGGCCTTGCTATCGGCGGTAACGGTGGTGACGGCGGTGCGGGCGGCAACGGCTTCGACGGCGGCGCGGGTGGCAGCGGCGGCAGCGGCACCGTCACGACCGCCAACGGCGGGACCATTTCCGCCGACAGCACCGCGACCGGCGGTAACGGCGGTAATGGCGGGGCCGGCAGCGCCACGGCCAACGGCGGCCACGGCGGCAGCGGCGGCAGCGGCACGATGACCGCCGACGGTGGCAGCATCACCGACGGTCACGTCACCGGGGGTGACGCCACCAACGGCGGACCCAACGGCGTCAACGGTGCCAACGGTGCGAATAACTCGCTGACGGTCACTGGCGGCAGCGTTACTGACCTCACGGTCAGCAGCGGTCTGGACTCGGCGAACTTCGCCGGTGGCGCCGCCACGGCGACAGTCGGCAGCGGCGGCAGCATCACCCACAGCTCGGTGACCGGTGGCGACGCCAGCGAGACCGCTGCCGGCGGTGCGGCAACCATGATCGCAACCGGCACGAACAGCAGCGTCTCGAACAGCCATGCGATCGGTGGCGACGCCGGGGCCGGCGACGGCAACGGCGGTGTCGGCGGCACCGGTGGGCAAGCCGTTGTCGGCGCCACCAACGGCGGCAGCGTCGACGGCGCCACCGCCCAGGGCGGTGGCGGTGGTGGAGGCAATGACGGCGGCCACGGAGGCGTCGGCGGAACCGGCACTGTCACCGCCGACGGTGTGGGCAGCGCCGCAACCGGCACCGCGACCGGCGGTGACGGCGGCGTGGGCAACGGCGGTACCGGCGGCGACGGGAACACCGGCTACATCTCCGCCACCGACGGCGGCAAGGTCATCGTCGACGCTGGCAACCCGGCCGGCACTACCGCTACGGGTGGCGCCGGTGGCGACGGCAACAACGGTGGCAGCGGCGGCAAGGGTGGCCTCGGTGGCGTCGAAGCACATCAGGACGGCACGTCGTACGGTCAGGCCACCGGTGGCAAGGGTGGCACCGGGACCGATTCCACCAGCCAGGGTGGCAAGGGCGGCAACGGTGGTATCGATGCCGGCGAGGCGCACAGCGGTCTGGGCGGGCCCGGCGGTACGGCACACGGCACGGCGATCGGTGGCGACGGCGGCAATGCCACGGGTGGCGGCAAAGGCGGCAACGGCAGTTACGGCAGCATCAACGCCGGTGGTGCCGGTGCGGAGGCCAGTGGCACCGGCCACGGCGGTAACGGCGGTGACGGCCTCAATGGCGGCGCCGGTGGTAACGGCCAGAACGGCCAGGTGGCGGCGTTGGGCGATGGGACTTACGCCAGCGGGACCGGGCAGGCCGGTAACGGTGGTGACGGTGACGGTTCGGGCAGCAAGGGCGGCGACGGCGGTCTGGGGTGGGTCCGTGCACTGGGTCAGGACAGCACCATCACCAATGGCAGCTCCACCGGTGGCAATGGTGGCACCGGTGGAGCCGGCAAGGCCGGCGGTGCGGGCGGTCAGGCATACGTGCAGACCAACGCCACGGGCGACACGATCACCAACGGCACCGCGGTCGGCGGCAAGGGCGGTGACAGCGCCCATGGGGTCGACGGCGGCCAGGGTGGCCGGGCGCAGGTCTTTGCCGGCGACCCGAACACGGTGACTTCCGGCGGCGACACCATCACCAACAGCAGTGCCACCGGCGGAGACGGCGGAGCCGGCCACAACGGCGGAATCGCGCTGCTGCAGGCGACCAATGGCGCCAGCATCTCCGGTAGCCAGGCCACCGGACAGGACAGCAACGCCACCGCCAACGGCGGGTCGGCCACGATCACGGCCGACGGCGCGGGCAGCAAGGTGGCGACCAGCTCCGCCGATGGCGGCAAGGCTGGCGTAGGTGGCGCCAACGGCGGTATCGGTGGTGACGCCGGTGGTGCTGTGGTCACGGCACTCGCAGGAGGTCAAGTCACCGGCGGCCACGCAGTCGGCGGCGACGGCGGTGCGGGCAGCACTGCGGGCAACGGTGGTACCGGCGGCATCGGCGGCGCGGGCCGGGTGACGGCCGCCGGTAGCGGCAGCACGGCGAGCGGCGACGCCACCGGCGGTAACGGCGGTAACGGCGACGGCGCCGGCAGCGTTGGCGGCAAGGGTGCTGATTCCGACGTCACAGCCGCACTGGGCGGCAGCGTCACCGCGGCCACCGCGACGGGCGGCTCCGGCGGCAACGCATTCGCGGGCGGCAAGGGCGGCGTCGGTGGTTACTCCGCGGTGACCGCCGGTGTGGAAGGTGGCACCGGTGGTAGTGCCTCGGGTGATGGCTCCGGCGGCACCGGTGGCAATGCAACCGGCGTCGGCAGTACCGGCGGCAACGGCGGCAGCGGCAGTATTCAGGGCGGCTTTGTCCGGACGGGCATTGGCGGCAACGACGGTTCGGCCAGCGGAATTGGCAAGGGCGGTAACGGTGGTGAGGCCACCGGCGCAGGCACGGGCGGCAACGGCGGCATCGGCAGTGTGGTCGCGGGCGGCACTGGCGCCGTAGCCAGCGGCAGCGGCCTTGGCGGCGACGGCGGCGCCGGTTTGGCGGGCGGCCAGGGTGGCAATGGCAGCAGCGGTCAGGTGGGCGCGTTCGCCGCCGGGGCACAGGCCAGCGGTATCGGGCACAGCGGCAATGGCGGCAGCGGCACCGGTGCCGGCAGTGTCGGCGGCAACGGCACCATCGGCAACGTCCAAGCCTTCGGCGTGAACAGTCAGGCCTCCGGTACCGCGATCGGAGGTGACGGCGGTGCGGCGACCAACGGTGGCCACGCCGGATTCGGTGGTCAGGGCAGGATCGTGGCGAACGGCACTGGCAGTATCGCCACCGACAGCGCAGCCACCGGTGGTGCCGGCGGCGACAGGAACGTGGTCGGCCCTACTGGTGCGCTGGGTGGTCAGGCGTATGTCTTCGCCGGAACCTACGGGGACCCCGGCAGCGGCGGCAACATCTCCGGTGCCACCGCTGTCGGCGGCGACTCGGCAGGCACCGTCGCCGGTGGCCATGGGCAGTTCCAGGCGACCAACGGGACCATCACCAACAGTTCTGCCATCGGCGCCGACGCGGGGGCCACAGGTGTGGGTGGGCAAGCCGACGTGAACGCCACCAACGGGGGAGCGGTCTCCGACAGCCACGCGATAGGCGGTCAGAACAGCGCCACCGCGGTCGGTGGCAATGCCACGATCACCGCCGACGGCAGCGGTACCACCGTCAGCAACACCACGGTCCAAGCCGGTGACGCCGGCGTCGGGACCGGTGGCAGCGTCGGCGGCGCCGGTGGTGTGGCGACCCTGAACGTGACCGGTGGCGGCAGCTTCGCCAACGGGCAGGTGTCCGGCGGTAACGGTGGTGACGGTGGAGCGGCCGGTACCAACGGCGGTATCGGCGGCAAGGGTGGCACCGGGATCGGTGCGACGCTGAACGTAGGCGCGGGCACCGACTACAACGGCCTCAGCATCAACGGCGGTAACGGCGGCGACGGCGGCACCGGTGGCGATGGCGCCAACGGCGGCGCGGGCGGCAACGGCGGGACGGCCAGCATCAGCGGCGGGAGCACCACCAGTGGCACCGTCACCGGCGGTGACGGCGGCAAGGGCGGCAACGGTGGCACCGGATTCGCCGGCGGCAAGGGTGGAAACGGTGGCGCGGCCAGCCTGTCCACCAGCACCGGTGGCACCATCTCGTCGGACAGCACCGCGACCGGCGGCACCGGTGGCGACGGCGGCGCCGGCTCGGCGACCGGGGCCGGCGGCGATGGTGGTGGCGGCGGCACGGCGAGCATGTCCGCGCTCAATGGCGGTGCGATCAACAACGGTCACGTCGAGGGTGGCGACGGCCTCAATGGCGGGCCCAACGGTGTTAACGGTGCCAATGGTGCCAATAACTCGCTGGTCGTCGATGGTGCTGGCAGCAGCATCACCGACACCACCATCACCAGTGGTCAGAACACTGCCAATTTCGCGGGCGGTGCGGCGACGGCATCCGTCAGCGGTGGCGGCGTCATCACCGGCAGCACGGTCACCGGTGGCGATGCCAGTGACACCGCTGCCGGCGGTGCCGCGAGCCTGACGGCCACCGGTACGGGCAGCCTCATCTCCGGCAGCAACGCGACGGGCGGTAACGGTGGGGACACCGACGGCTCTGTCGGTGCCACGGGTGGTGATGGCGGCGCGGCCGGCATCGCGGCGACCGGCGGAGCGCAGATCACTGACACCACCGTCAAGGGCGGCGAGGGTGGTTACGGCCAGAACGGCGGCTCGGGTGGCGACGGCGGTGTCGGTGTGGCCGGGGCGACCGGGGTCGGCAGCAGCATCACCGGGGAGGCGTACGGCGGCGCTGGCGGGCTTGGCAACGCCGGGATCGGCGGTGACGGAGGAAAGGGCGAGCTGCTCGTCGACGTCGCTGGCGGCTCGGTTGGCGGGGGCGGCAATTCCGCTATCGCGATCGGCGGTGATGGCGGCGCCGGGATCAACGGCGGTCACGGCGGAACCGGCTCCTGGGGTGAACTGGAGTCCAACGGCCCCGGCGGCAACTCCTACGGTCTCTCCACCGGGGGTTCCGGCGGTGAGGCCACCGGCAACGGCAGTGTCGGCGGTAACGGGGGAAGCTCCGACATCCAGAGTTCTAAGACCACCTACTTCTTCGGCAACCCGACCGCCGGTGGCTATGGCGGGACGGTCAGCGGCACGTCGACGGGCGGTGACGGTGGCGCTGCCTACAACGGCGGACACGGCGGTAATGGCGGCAAGGCCAGCATCGCGGCAGGTGGGACCGCCGCAGTCGCCAGCGGCACGGCCAACGGCGGTGACGGCGGTGTCGGCAACGCAGGCCAGGGCGGTAATGCCGGATCTGGTCGGGTCAACGCCCTGGGCGAGAACAGCAGTGCTACCGGCAGCGCTGGCACCGGCGGCGACGGCGGCGCCGGTGTCAGCGGCGGCACGGGCGGCGCCGGGGCTGATGGCAACGTCGCGGCGGGGCTCGACAGCAGTGGCACGTCGTCCGACCATCCGTCGGCCGACAATGCCACGGCCACGGGCGGCAACGGTGGTACCGGTACCGGTGCTACCGGCGGCAACGGTTCCGAGGGCGATGTTTATGCGGTCAACGCCCAGAACCAGGACGGACAGACCGCCACCGGCGCCAACGGCGCGAACAACCCGTAACCCGACCCGCCGAACCATCGCGGCCGGGTCTCTCGACCGGCCGCGATGGTCGTCTCCGATGCCCGATGCCCGATGCCCGATGCCCGATGCCCGATGCCCGATGCCCGATGCCCGATGCCCGATGCCCGATGCCCGATGCCCGATGCCCGTCGCCTGATCGGACCCTCCGGCGGGTGATGACGCTGCATGCGCACGGGCGGCTGATGGCGCGGATACCTGTCTCTCGAATCGCTACCGAGAATCTGACGCCGATACCACGTGCGGGAAGAACTGGCGTTCAGGCCAGAGGACGCCGGGCGCGGTCCGCGGCACTAGGGCTTGTGACTGGTGCGGCGAGAACGGTCTCGGACTGCCCCAGGAGGGCCAGAACCGACCTGATTCTTTCAGGCCTTGGACGGGAAACTCGCAGGTGGATACTCAAAAAGTGCTCTGCAGTTGAGTTAAAACGCCTGGTTAACCGCCATTTCCGGCTGCAGGCCTGTTAAGTGAACTCGAATTGACTCTTTCGGAATCAATGTTAATCTCGTCACGCAAGGTTCGCTGTGTATCACCTATGTGTTTGTTAAGGGGAAATGGGTTATGGGCCGTCACCGCCAGGACAAGGGTCGTCGCAGCAACCGGATCATCGGTGCGAGTAGCGCGGTCGGCGCGTTCCTGACGTTCGGCTTGGGGCCGATGGCGGCGGCTCCGACGGCGCGTGCGGACTTCGACGACGTTCTCATCGACCTGTTCGGTCAGGACCTCGGCGATGCCTTCAACGGCCTGGCCCTCGACTTCGGCGATCAGGACGCCTGGGGCGTCGTCCTAGACCCCTCCAGTTGGTCTCTCGCCTTCGACAGCTTCGGTGCGCAGGCCTGGGATGCGGTCCTGGCGGACCTGAACCTGAACATCTTCAGTGGCGCGGCCGACTTCAGCCTGCCGGGCTCTGCGCAGTTCAACCTGTTTGACTACAACTTGCTGATGCCGTTCGGCAACGGCGCCGACGGTACGGCTGACCATCCCGACGGCTACGCCGGCGGGTGGATCTATGGCACCGGTGGCGCGGGCTGGGACGCCGATGGCATCGACGGGATTGCTGGTGGCACCGGCGGCCAAGGCGGTTTGTTCGGCGGCGACGGCGGTGCCGGTGGTGACGGCTGGGGCACTGGCGACGGCGGCGCCGGTGGCAGTGTCGGTTGGTTCGCCGCATTCAGCCACGCCGGTGCCGGCGGTGCCGGTGGTATCGACGGTGGCGCTGGTGGCCTCGGCGGCGACGGCGCCGCCTTCGCGTGGTTCAGCGACGCCGGCGTCGGTGGTATCGGCGGTAGCGGCGGCGGTGCCGGTGGTAAGGGCGGCAACGTCGGCCTGTTCTCCTGGTTCAGCAGTGCGGGCACCGGTGGTAACGGCGGTGCCGGCGGTAACGGCGGCGACGGCGGCAACGTCGGGTGGTACTCCTGGTTCAGCAACGCCGGCGACGGTGGTGATGGCTACAACGGCGGCGACGGTGGTACGGGAAGCCTGTTCGCCCTGTTCAGCAGCAGCGGTGGTGCCGGTGGTGACGGCATTGGTGGTAACGGTGGCGACGGTGGTGGCGTCGGCTGGTTCTCCACGTTCAGTGACGCCGGCGACGGTGGTGACGGCCACACCGGTGGCAATGGCGGCGGGGGCAGCCTGTTCGGCGGGTGGAGCAACGGTGGTGCCGGCGGTAACGGCAACGACGGTGGTAACGGCGGTGACGGTGGTAGCGCCGGCCTGTTCTCCTGGTTCAGCCGTGGCGGCGCAGGTGGTGACGGTGGTACCGCCGACGACCTGGGCACTGCTGGCGGCAATGGCGGCGCCGGTGGGGATGCCGCCCTGTGGGGTGTGTTCAGCTCAGCCGGCACCGGTGGTGCCGGCGGCAACGGCTTCGCCGGCGCCGCGGGTGCGGCCGGCAGCTTCGCCAATGGAGGCGACGGCAACGGTGGTGCCGGCGGCAACGGCGGGAACGGCGGTAATGGCGGTGCCGGCGGTAAGGGCGCCTACCTGTTCGGTGCCGGCGGTCAGGGCGGTGCGGCCGGTGACGGCGGCAAGGGCGGCGCCGGAGGGGCCGGAGCCGACGGCGCCGACGGCGCAGTGGCCGGCGCGGACGGCAGCAATGGCGGTAACGGCGGCATCGGCGGCAACGGTGGCGCGGCAGGCAAGGCTGGCGCCGGCGGCGCCGGTGGCTGGTTCATGGGTGACGCCGCGTCCGGTGCGGCCGGCTCGCAAGATTCCGGAGGCCTGGGCGGTAACGGCGGTAACGGTGGCGCCGGCATCGACGGCGCGGACGGTGACGCCGGGACCGCAGCGCACCCTGACGGTTTCGACGGCCAGGCCGGCGGGCACGGCGGCAACGCCGGACACGCCGGTGCGGGCGGCCAGGGACCGGGGGGTCAGGCCGCCAGCGGTACGGCGGGCACGGCTGGTAAGGGCGGCAGCGGTGGCGCCGGTGGCGCGGGTTATGACGCGGCCTCGGATGCGACCGCGGTGGCCGGTACTGCCGGTGGCAATGGTGGCGCTGGTGGAGATGCGGGCCTGGGTGGTTTGCAGGCCAATGGCACGACGCACGGGGCTTCGGGTGCGGCCGGTGTCGGTGGTGCCGGTGGTGACGGTAAGGACGGTGGCGCGGGTGCCGCGGGTACGGCGCTGGACCCCGATGGCAAGGCCGGTACCAATGGTGGTGCCGGCGGTAACGGTGGCCAGGGTGGTTTAGAGGCAGTTGGCGGTACTCGCGCTGCGGCTGGGGTCGGTGGTGATGGTGGTGCCGGCGGCAAGGGTGGCGCCGGGTATGACGCGCTGGGTGCTGGTGCCGCGGCCGGTACCTCGGGTGGTAACGGCGGTATCGGTGGCAACGGCGGTGTCGGTGGCACCGGTTCCACGGCGGGCACCCATGGTGCCGGCGGCGTGGGCGGTAAGGGCGGATCGGGCACCGATGGTGCCGATGGTGGCGCCGGCACGGCCGGTAATGCGGCCGATCCCGACGGTGGCGCGGGTGGCAACGGCGGCAACGGCGGTAACGCCGGTGTCGGTGGTGCCGGCGGCGATTCCGGTAGCGGCAACCACGCCGCCAGCGGCGCCAGTGGTGTGGCCGGTAAGGGCGGCAACGGTGGCGTCGGTGGCGCGGGCTATGACGCCGCGGCCGACCTCGGCGCGACTGCGGGCACCGCCGGCGGTAACGGCGGCGCCGGTGGTAATGCCGGCGTGGGTGGCGTGCAGGCCAATGGTTCTCGGGCGGCGTCGGGGGCTGCTGGTGTGGGTGGCGATGGTGGTGACGGCAACAACGGTGCGGACGGCAACGATGGCACCCAGGCCACCCCGGATGGCACGGCGGGCCAGGCCGGTGGGGCCGGCGGTAATGGCGGCCAGGGTGGTCTGAACGCCGACAACACGCGGGCTGCTGACGGTGACGGCGGTGACGGCGGCGCCGGCGGTAAGGGTGGCGCCGGTTATGAAGGCATGAATGGGGCCACTGCCGGCGCGGCCGGTGAGAACGGCGGCAACGGTGGCGCCGGTGGTGCCGGCGGTGTGGGCGGCACCGGCACTAACGCCGGAGCGCACGGTGTCGGCGGCGAGGGCGGTAACGGCGGCTCCGGTGGCAAGGGTGCCGATGGTGCGGCCGGCGCAGTCGGCACGGCCTCGCATGTGGACGGCACGGCGGGTCAGGCCGGTGGCGCTGGCGGCAACGCCGGTAAGGGCGGTGCCGGTGGTGACAGCGGTGCCGGGGTCCAGGCGGCCGGCGGGACCAATGGCACGGCTGGAGTGGGTGGCGCCGGCGGTCAGGGCGGTCAGGGCTTCGACGGCGCGAACTCCACGGGTGCGGGTGTGTCCGGTGGCAATGCTGGTGCCGGTGGTGCCGGCGGTAATGGTGGTCAGGGCGGCCTGCAGGTCGATGGCAGCACGCGCGCCACGCAGGGCGTTGGTGGTAACGGTGGTGCCGGTGGCAAGGGTGGTGCCGGCTACACCGGTAAGGCGGGTGCTGACGCGACGGTCCCGGGTGCTGACGGTGGTGCGGGTGAGTCGGGCACCAATGGTGGTAATGGTGGTGCCGGTGGTGCCGGCGGTACGGGCTCGACGGCGGGCACGCAGGGTGTCGGCGGCGTCGGTGGCGCCGGTGGTTCCGGTGGTCAGGGCGGTGCGGGCGCGGCAGGTGCTGCCGGAACGGCGTCGCATGTCGACGGTTTCGACGGCGGTAATGGTGGTGCCGGTGGTAATGCCGGTAAGGGTGGTCTCGGTGGTGCGGGCCTGGGTGGCACGGCCGCCGCTGGTGTCAATGGCACCGCTGGTGTCGGTGGCGCCGGTGCTGCCGGTGGTCAGGGCTTCGACGGTGCGAACTCCACGGGTGCGGGTGTGTCCGGTGGCAATGCTGGTGCCGGTGGTGCTGGTGGTAATGGTGGTCAGGGCGGCCTGCAGGTCGATGGCAGCACGCGCGCCACGCAGGGCGTTGGTGGTAACGGTGGTGCCGGTGGCAAGGGTGGTGCCGGGTACACCGGTAAGGCGGGTGCTGACGCGACGGTCCCGGGTGCTGACGGTGGTGCGGGTGAGTCGGGCACCAATGGTGGTAATGGTGGTGTCGGTGGTGCCGGCGGTACGGGCTCGACGGCGGGCACGCAGGGTGTCGGCGGTGTCGGTGGCGCCGGTGGTTCCGGTGGTCAGGGCGGTGCGGGCGCGGCAGGTGCTGCCGGCACGGCGTCGCATGTCGACGGTTTCGACGGCGGTAATGGTGGTGCCGGTGGTAATGCCGGTAAGGGTGGTCTCGGTGGTGCGGGCCTGGGTGGCACGGCCGCGGCTGGCGCCAATGGCACCGCGGGTGTCGGTGGTGCCGGTGCGGCCGGTGGTGCGGGCTTCACCGGTGCTGATTCGACGGGTGCCGGGGTCTCCGGTGGCAATGGTGGCGCTGGTGGTGCCGGTGGTAACGGCGGGCAAGGTGGTCTGAACGTCGGTGGCACCCGAGTCGCTGATGGCACCGGTGGCAACGGTGGTGCCGGTGGCAAGGGTGGGGCCGGGTACACCGGTCAGGCCGGTGCTGACGCGACGGTTGCCGGTGCTGACGGTGGTGCCGGTGAGTCGGGCACCAGTGGTGGCAATGGTGGCGCCGGTGGTGCCGGCGGCACGGGCTCGACGGCCGGAACGCAGGGCCTCGGCGGTGCCGGTGGCGCCGGGGGTTCCGGTGGCAAGGGTGGTTCGGGTGCGGCGGGTGCTGCCGGTACTGCGGGCCATGTCGACGGCCAGGACGGCGGCAGTGGTGGCGCCGGCGGTAATGCCGGTAAGGGTGGTCTCGGTGGTGCGGGCCTGGGCGGTACGGCCGCGGCTGGCGCCAATGGCACCGCGGGTGTCGGTGGTGCCGGTGCGGCCGGTGGTACGGGCTTTGACGGGGCCGATTCACACATCGCGGGCCAATCCGGCGGCAACGGTGGCGCCGGTGGCGCCGGTGGTAACGGCGGGCAGGGTGGTCTGAATGTCGGTGGCACCCGGGTCGCTGATGGCACCGGTGGCAATGGTGGTTCCGGTGGTAAGGGCGGCGCGGGCTACGACGCGGTGGCCGATGGTGCGGCTGCGGGCGTGTCGGGCACCAATGGTGGTGTCGGTGGCAATGGCGGTTCCGGCGGGAGCGGTTCGACTGCGGGCCAGCACGGCGCTGGTGGCGTTGGTGGCGCTGGTGGTTCGGGCACGGACGGCGCCGATGGTGGCGTGGGTTCCACGGGCACGGCGCAGGACCGCACTGGTGGTGCGGGTGGCCATGGTGGCGATGGTGGTAACGCCGGTGCGGGTGGTGCCGGTGGGTCCTCGGGTGGCGGTAACTTCGCGACGTCGGGCACCAATGGGTCGGCCGGTAAGGGCGGCAACGGCGGGACCGGCGGTGACGGTTATGACGCGGCAACTGATGCCACTGCGGCCGGAGGCACTTCTGGTGGCGATGGTGGTGTCGGTGGTAACGCCGGCCACGGTGGTCTGCAGGTCGGCGGCACGCGCGCCGCTGATGGCACCGCGGGTGCCGGCGGTGATGGTGGCGCCGGTAAAGACGGTGCCAATGGTGTCGCGGGCACTGCACCGAACGTCGACGGCACCGCCGGTGGTGCCGGTGGTGCCGGTGGTAACGGTGGCCTGGGTGGCCTGAACACCGACAACAGCCACGCCGCGCAGGGCGCGGGCGGTGCCGGTGGCAACGGTGGTGTCGGTGGTGCCGGCTACACCGGTCAAGCGGGCGAGGCTGCTGTTCAGGGTGCGGGCGACGGCGCCGCCGGTGGCGCCGGTGAGTCGGGTTCTAACGGTGGTGCCGGTGGTGCCGGTGGCGCAGGCGGCTCGGGCTCCACGCTCGGCCTGGAGGGTCTCGGTGGCGCTGGTGGCGCCGGTGGCTCGGGTGGTGCGGGCGGTCGGGGTGCCGACGGTGCCGACGGCACACAGACGCACCTCGATGGGTACGCCGGCGGCGCCGGTGGTGTCGGTGGCAACGCCGGTAGCGGTGGTAGCGGCGGTGTGGGGCGTACCGGCCAGGTCGCCAGCGGTGCTGACGGCATCGCGGGCATCGGTGGTGACGGTGGCGACGGCGGCACCGGGCACGCCGGTGCGGCGGGCGCGTTGGGTGTCGACGGCGGTGTCGGCGGCAACGGTGGCGTCGGCGGTAACGCCGGCCAGGGCGGCATGGCAGCCAACGGCGGTCCACGGGCGAACTCGGGCGACGGTGGTGCCGGTGGTGCCGGTGGGGCCGGCGGCGAGGGCTACACGGGCCAGGCGGGCGCCAACCCCGGCGATTCCGGTGAAGACGGCAGTGCCGGTGGTGCTGGCGGCACCGGTGGTGCCGGTGGCGCGGGCTTCATTGGCGGTACGGGCGGTGCGGGTGGCAACGCCGGCACCGGCGGCAGTGGTGGTGCGGGTGCATCCGCTGCGGCCGGCAGTGACGCTGACGGCGGCAACGGTGGCAGCGCCGGTGCGGGCGGTAAGGGCGGTGCTGGCGGTGCCGGCGGTAGCGGCACGTCCGTCAACGGCAATGGCGGTGCGGGCGGTAACGGCGGCAACGCCGGCACGGCCGGTGTCGGTGGCGACGGTGCTGGTGGCGGCGGAGCCGTCACCGCCGGCTCCGGTGGTAAGGGCGGTTACGGTGCCGACGGCGGCAGCGGCGGTCAGGGCGGTGCGGCTGGCACTGGGGCCGGCAGCACCGGCAGCGCTGGCGGCCTTGGCGGCGCCGGTACAGACAGTGCGGGCGGCCAGGGCGGTGCCGGTGGCGCTGGTGACGGCGTGGTCGGCAGCTCGCTGGTAGCGCAGAACGGTGGTGCCGGTGGTACCGGTGGCGCTGGTGGGTCGCACGCCGACGGTGGTGCCGGTGGAGTCGGCGGTACTGGCGCAACCGGCGTGGCCGGCAAGAGCGGCACGACGCCGGGTGCGTCGGCGACCACGGCTGGTGGCACCGGTGGTGCCGGTGGCGTCGGTGGCGCCGGCGGTGCCGGTGGTGCTGTCTCCGGCGTCAGCGGCAACGGCGGCGCGGGCGGTCAAGGTGGCACCGGTGGTGCCGGCGGCAGTGGTGTCGATGGTGCTGCGGGCACGGACAACTCGGGTAACACCGGGGTGGCCGGCGGCAAGGGCGGCAACGGCGGCAATGCCACCGTTGGTGGCGACGGTGGCATCGGTGGTGTCGGCGGTGCGGCCGGTGCTGCCGGTGGTGGCGGCTCGGGCCAGCACGGTGCCGGTGGTGTCGGCGGATCGGGCGGTGCTGGCGGCAACGCCGGAAACGGTGGTGACGGTGGTGACGGTGGTGACGGAGACGGCGCTGCCAGCATCGCCGCCGGTAAGGGTGGCGACGGCGGTACCGGCGGCTTGGTCGGCCGGGGTGGTGCCGGTGGTGCTGGCGGCGACAATGGCGATGGCACCTCTGCTGCCGACGGTTCCCGGGGCGCGGTCGGACTCGGCGGTGACGGCGGCAACGGCGGTGACGGTGGTGACGGTGTCGGCCAGCTCCCGGATGGCACCGGTCAAGCTGGCGCTGCCGGTGGTAACGGCGGCAGCTCCGCCGTCGCCGGGTACTACGACCCGCTGAAGGGCGCCGGTAACGGCGGCGCGGGTGGCAACGGTGGCGCGGGTGCGGCCGGTGCGGACAACGCTGCCGGCGACGGTTTCGCCGGTGGTGCCGGTGGTGCCGGTGGTAACGGCGGTCAGGGTGGCTTCCAGAACGGGCACGGTGGAAACACCACCGGTCAGGGCGGCGCCGGCGGCAAGGGTGGTGTCGGTGGTGACGGTGGCGCGGCCACGGGTCCGGTCGGTGATGGTGGCGCGGGTGGCGCCGGTGGCGCCGGGGGAATCGGTGGTTGGGCCGGCACCGCGGAGAACCCGGGCTCTACCGCTGACGGCTACGACCACAGCGTGGTCGGCGGGACCGCCGGCAACGGTGGCGAAGGCGGTGCCGGTGGCGCCGGCGGTGAGTCGAACGCCGGTACCGGTGGTGTCGGTGGCGCTGGTGGCGTCGGCGGCGAAGCCGGTCGCGGCGGCTGGGGCTCGTTGCTCGGTACTGATGGCGGTAACGGCGGTATCGGTGGAGACGGCGGTAATGGTGGTGTCGGTGGCGTCGGCGTGATCGGCGGCACCGGTGGTGCCGCCGGCAATGGTGGCGTCGGCGGTACCGGTGGCCACGGTGGTTACGGCCCGGCGGGGATCGACGCGGGCGACGGTGGTTTGGGCGGTGCTGCCGGCAACGGTGGCGTCGGTGGTGCCGGTGGCCAAGGCATCGATGACGCCAGTGGAGGTGCTGGCGGTGCCGGTGGTTCCGGAGGTGTCGGTGGTCGAGGCGGTACCGCGGGCAACCCGGGAGCAGTCGCTGGCAGCGCAGGTCGCGACGGTGGTGTCGGTGGTGCCGCCGGTGCCGGCGGTAACGCGGGTGCTGGTGGTGCCGGCGCTGGCGACGCCGCTGACGGAGCCAACGGGCGTGGTGGCGACGGCGGGCTGGGTGGCCGCGGTGGCCAGGCTGCGGCCGGCAGCGGAACCGACGCCAATGGCAACGGCTACGACGGCGGTAACGGTGGCGCCGGTGGTGCTGGCGGCGCAGGCGGTCAGGGCATCGGTGGTGTCGGCGGCGGTAACGGCGGCCGCGGCGGCCAGGGCGGCCAGGGACTCAACGGTGCCGCAGGCGTCAACGCCCCGGCAGGCAGCGGGCTCGACGGTGGCAACGGCGGTAAGGGCGGTGACGGGGGCGCCGCAGGCCAGGGTGGCGCTGGCACCGATGGCGGACAGGACGGCGCGGTGGGCGCCGGCGGCTGGGCCGGAAGCGGTGGCGCCGGTGGCAAGGGCGCCGATGGCACCGCAACCGCTGCCGCTGGTAACGGTGGCGCCGGTGGCAACGGCGGCACGGCCGGTGCCGGAAACAACGCCAACCCGGACGGCTCGGATTACCACCCCGGTAAGGGCGGCAACGGCGGGGCCGGCGGGGCCGGTGGCTCCCAGGGCGCGAGCGCGGCGGCCGGTGACGGCGGCAAGGGTGGCAATGGCGGCAACGCCACGGGCGGTGCTGCGGGTGACGGTGGTGCCGGTGGTGCCGGCGGTACCGGTTCTACCAGCAACGGTGGCAGTGGTGGTGTCGGCGGCAACGGCGGTGACGCCGGTCCGACCGCCAACGTCACTGACCTGGCCGGCAACGGCGCCAACGGTGTTGCCGGTGGAGCCGGTGGAGCTGGTGGCGTAGGCGGTAACGGCATCGGTGGTGGCACCGGTGGTGCAGGCGGTAAGGGTGGTGCCGGCAGTGACGGCATCAACGGTGCGGACGCGGCCACGCCGGGTGCCGCGGGCGGCAGCGGCGGCAACGCCGGCGCCGGCGGCGCCGGCGGTGCGGGCGGCAAGGGCGGCACCGGTCTGTCGGGTAGTGCCGGCGGTGCTGGTGGTAACGGCGGCAGCGGCGGTGACGCGGGTAAGGCTGGTAACGGCGGCGCCGGCGCCAACGGCGGCAGCGGCCTCTTGGCCGGTAACGGCGGTAACGGCGGCAACGGCGGCAGCGGTGTCGGTGGGGCGGCGGGTGCCGGCGGCACTGGTAGCGCCACAGGTGCCAGCGGGACAGTCGGAGACGCGGGCACCAGCAGTGACGGCGGCAATGGCGGTCGCGGCGGTGACGCCGACGGCATGAGCGGATCGGTTCCGCAATCCGGCGGCACCGGCGGTAACGGCGGCAATGGCGGCACGGGCGCCAAGGGCGGCACCGGTGGTGCCGGTGGATCCGGTGCCTCGGTCGGCGACGGCGCGGTCGGCGGTGCCGGCGGCGTCGGCGGGACCGGTTGGATCGGCGACGGTATCGGCTACGGCGGTGGCGGCGGTGGCGGCGGTGGCGGTGCCCACGTGGGCGGCACGGGAACCATCGACAACACCACTGTGACCGGCGGTAAGGGTGGTGACGGCGGCAATGGCACCGCGACCGCTCCTGGTGCGGCCGGCCAGACCGGTGCCATCGCCGATGTCACTGTCAGCGGCACTGTCTCCAACGTGACGATTACCGGTGGCAACTCCACGGACGCCTTCGCAGGTGGCGCGGCGGTGGTCAACATCGACTCCAGCAGCAGCATCATGAACAGCTCGGTGGCCGGTGGTAACGCTGGTGACGGCGGGGCGGGCGGCAACGCCTTGCTGAGCGCCACCAATGGCGGCGCCGTTTCGGGGAGCCATGCCAAGGGCGGCAACGGCAGTGACAGCGGAGCCGGTGGTAGCGCCACCATCAGTGCCGACGGCACCAACAGCACCGTCACCAACAGCTCCGCCAACGGCGGCAATGCGGGCGTCGGTGACGCCAACGGCGGTACGGGTGGTGCCGGTGGCAGTGCCACCATCGCCGCCAACGGCGGCGGCACCGTCCATGACGCGATCGCTGATGCGGGCAACGGAGGCACCGGAACCGACGGCGGCCAGGGCGGCGCCGGCGGCTACGCGAACATGACCGCGGGTGTGTACAACAACGGCGGCACGGTCACCGGTTATGCGACCGGTGGCGTCGGCGGCACGGCCGACGGCGCTGGCAGCATTGCCGGCAACGGCGGCTCCGCGCAGATGCAGAGCGGTTATAACGCCACTGACACCGTGGGCGGCACCGTCGAAGGCACTGCGACGGGTGCGGCCGGCGGTGACGCCACCGGTGGTGGAAACGGCGGGACCGGCGGCTCGGCCCGGATTTACTCCAGCGGTGACGGCTCCCACGCCACCGGTATCTCTATCGGCGGCCAGGGCGGCGATGGTTTTGACGGTGGTACGGGTGGTTCGGTTACTCAGCATTCGCTGCTGCTCGCGTTCGGCGACCACGCATACGCCTCGGGAACTGCCACCAGCGGCCAGGGCGGTGACGGCTACGGCGTCGGCAGCGTCGGCGGGGATGGGCTGAACGGGCAGGTCCGAGCCGACGGCGACGGCGCCACCGTCATCGATGGCACCGCTAAGGGCGGCAACGGCGGTGACGGTCGCGATGGCCAAACCGGTGGTAGGGGTTCCACCGGAATCGTCGGTATCGGTGCCGGCGGCATCGTGGAGGACAGCACTGGCACGGGCGGCAACGGTGGCGAGGGTGCCAACGGGGTCAACGGCGGTATCGGCGGTGCCGGTACGGTCGGTGCCAGCACTGGACAGGGCAACCGGGTGGGCGTGCTGATCACCGGTAGCTCTGCCACCGGCGGTGACGGTGGGGCGGGCTTCAATGGGGCGGGCGCGACGGTCAGTGCTACTGACCACGCGGAGATCACCGACAGTCATGCGATCGGCCACGGGTCCAGCGCCAACATCAACGCCGACGGCGTTGGTACAACGGTCACGGAGGTGACGGCCGAGGCCGGCCAGGGCGGTGCCGGCGGCACCGGCGGGGCAGCCACCGTCACGGCGACCGGTGGTGCAGCCATTTCGGAGAGCACCGCTACCGGCGGTCAAGGCGGAGTCGGCGCCGCCGGCGGTAAGGCAAGCATCACTGCGGACGGCGTCGACAGCACCGTCGCCAACACCAACGCCATCGGCGGTGTCGGCGGCAGCGGCGGCGGCGCCATGGGCGCCGGCGGCGTGGGCGGCGCGGCCACGGTGACCGTGACCTCCGGTGGGGGCGTCTCCGACGCCACCGTGCACGGCGGTGTCGGCGGCAGCGGTGGCGACAACAGCGACGGCCTGGGCGGTAAGGGCGCCGTTGGTGGTATCGGCGCGATCAGTGCGGCCAACGGCGGCACCGCCAGCGGTCAGGTGACCGGCGGCGACGGCGGCGACGGCGGTACCGGCGACAACGGTTTGGCCGGTGGTGTCGGCGGTGCTGCGGGGAAGGCCACCATCAACGCTGACGGTGGCACGGCCGGCGGTACGGTCACCGGTGGCGCGGGCGGAACCGGCGGTGACGCCGGCGCCGGCAAGGCCGGGGTGGCCGGTGGTTCCGGTGGTGCCGCCCTGATCGAGGCACGCAACGGCGGGATCGTTGCCGGCACCACCACCGCTACCGGCGGTACTGGTGGTAACACCGGTTCGAGCCTCGACACCTTCGCCGGTGGTAAGGGCGGTACCGGCGGCGCCGCCACCGTCGAGGCTGACGGTGGCACTGCGGGCGGTTCGGCCACCGGCGGTGCCGGCGGTACCGGCGCTGACGCCAGCTCCGCCAAGGCCGGTGTGGCCGGCGGCGCGGGTGGCGCCGCCCTGATTGACGCGCATAGCGGCGGAATTGTGTTCGGCACCACTACAGCTCATGGCGGTGCCGGTGGCGACGCCGGCGCGGGCCTTGGCAGCCTGGCCGGCGGCGTCGGCGGTGTCGGTGGCACCGCGACCGTCGAAGCTAACGGTGGTACCGCCGATGGTGCGGCCACGGGTGGTCGAGGTGGCGACGGCGGTGCTGCTTCGTTGGTCAGGGCCGGTGGTGCCGGCGGTATGGGTGGTGTCGCCACGGTGACCGCTTCGGACACCAGTTCTGCAACGGGTACGGCCGTCGGTGGCGCCGGGGCGATGGGCGGCTTGACGAACGCTATCGCCGGAAACGGTGGCGCGGCGTCGGTCTCGGCGGACGGTGCCAGCATCGTGCAGGGCGGTACTGCGACCGGCGGTACCGGTGGTGTTGTCGGAAACTACGGCACTTCCACCGGCGGTAAGGGCGGTGCAGGTGCCAACGGTGGTGCCGCCTCCATCGAGGCTCACAACGGCGGCACCGTGACCAACACCGTTGACGGCAGCGGCCAGGACAGCACTTCTGCTACCGGTGGCAAGGGTGGTAACGGTGGTGACGGTTTCAGTACCAACCGGCTTGGCGGTGCCGGCGGACTCGGCGGTAACGCCAGCGTGATCGCCGATAACGGCTCGGCCGGTGGTGCGGCCACCGGTGGTGACGGCGGTAACGGCGCCAACGCCACCAGTGCCGCGAATGGGGCGGCCGGCGCGGCCGGCAGTACCGGCACGATCAGCGCCACCAACGGTGGTGTGGTTACCAACGGCACCGCCACCGCGGGCGACAGCCTCGGCGGTGTGGCCGGTGGCCAGGCCAGTGTCACCGCGGACGGTGCAAACAGCACCGTCACCGACAGCTCCGCCGTCGCCGGCAACGCTGGCTTCGGTGACGCCAACGGCGGTAAGGGGGGCGTGGGCGGCAACGCTGACGTCGCTGCCACGGGTGGTGCGGTCACCAATGGTCACGCGATCGGTGGCGACGGTGGCGCCGGTAACAGCGGCGGCAAGGGCGGCAGCGGTGGCGCCGCGGCAGTGACCGCTGGTGTGGGTGGCTCTGTCAGCGGCACCGCTACCGCCGGCGACGGCGGCGACGGGACCGGCGCCAACAGCGTCGGTGGTAACGGCGCCTGGGCTGAGATGCAGGCCGGCTACTCCGGTAACACGCCCACTACGGGTGGAACGGTGAGCGGCACTGCCACCGCCGGCGACGGTGGCGACGCCACCAACGGCGGCAAGGCCGGCCACGGCGGCGCCGCACTGGTGCTGGCCGCCGGCACGGGTGTTGCTGACGCGCAGGCCACCGGCGGTAATGGTGGGGACGCCAGCGTGGCAGGTGCCGTCGGCGGTAATGGTGGCTTCACCAACGTCGCGGGCCTGAACGGCAGCATCACCGGCGGGGTTGCCTCCTCGGGTAACGGTGGGGCAGGTCTCGGTGGTAACGGTGGCACCGGCGGGGACAGCTGGATTCAGGCCGCTGACCCGTCGGGGGCGGCCGGGACGCAGATCACCAATGGCTCCTCCGCCGGCGGTGACGGCGGCGACGGTGGCGTCAACGGCACCAATGGCGCGGTCGGCGGCAACGGCGGCAGCGGCGGGAACAGCACCTTCTGGATGTCGGGCGGCCAGACCTCGACCGGTGTCGTCAACTCCGGTGGTGACGGTGGTGACGGTGGCGCCGGCGGTGTCGGCTTGGGCAGCAACGGTGGCCGAGGCGGTGAGGGCGGTATCGGCGGCGACACGGCCGGCAACGTCGGTCAGGGCGGCGACGGCGGCGTCGGCGGTGCCGGTGGCACCAACAGTGGGGTTGGCGGCGCCGGTGGTGCGGGAGCCAACGCTGCGGCGGTGGCCGGCAGCGGCCAGGCGATCGGCGGTGACGGCGGTGCCGGTGGTGTCGGTGGTGTCGGCTTCGCCGGTGGCGCCGGCGGTGCCGGTGGCACGGTCAGCATCTCCACCAGTACTGGCGGCACCATCACCCCGGACAGCACCGCGACCGGCGGCACCGGCGGAACCGGTGGTGCCGGCTCGGCCATCGGCGCCGGGGGCAAGGGCGGTGCCGGCGGCACGGCGACCATGTCCGCCACGGACAACGGGGTCATCGATGACGGCCACGTTCGCGGCGGTGACGGAATCGACGGCGGGGCCAATGGCGTCGACGGCGGCGCCGGAGCCAACAACTCCCTGATTGTCAGTGGCGCGGGCAGCCGGGTCGTCGACACCACCGTCACCAATGGTGCGAACACCGCCAACTTTGCTGGCGGTGCGGCTACGACGACCGTCAGCGGTGGCGGGGTGATTGAGAACAGCTCGGTCACCGGTGGCAATGCCAGTGACACCGCTGCCGGCGGTGCGGCAAGCCTGACCGCTGTCGGGTCGGGCAGCCTCATCTCTGGCAGCCACGCGACCGGCGGCAACGCCGGGGTGGGTGATGCCACCAGCGCTGGCGGGGCCGGCGGTGCCGCCGCCATCGTCGCGACCGACGGTGCCCACATCACCGACACCACCGTCGACGGCGGTGCCGGCGGTAACGCCCAAAACGGTGGCACGGGTGGTGCCGGCGGGCTCGGAGTGGCGGGCGCGACCGGTGTTGGCAGCACCATCACCGGGGAGGCGCACGGCGGCGCTGGCGGGCTTGGCAATGCCGGGACTGGCGGTGACGGTGGAAAGGGTGAGCTGTTGGTCGACGTTGCGGGCGGCTCGGTCGGCGGCGGCGGCAATGACGCCGTCGCGATCGGCGGTGCCGGCGGTGCCGGAATCGACGGCGGCCACGGCGGCAACGGTTCGTGGGGTGAGCTGGAGTCCAACGGCCCCGGCGGCAACTCCTACGGTCACTCCACCGGCGGTGCTGGTGGTGAGGCCACCGGGAACGGCAGCGTCGGCGGTAACGGTGGGAGCTCGGACATTCAGAGCTCCAAGACCACCTACTTCTACGGCAACCCGGCCGCTGGCGGTGACGGCGGAACGGCCAGCGGAACGTCGACCGGTGGCGCCGGCGGCAACGCCACCGGCGGTGGTACCGGCGGCAATGGCGGCAAGGCCAGTATCGGCGCAGGCGGGGACGGTTCCGTCTCCAGCGGCACGGTTGAGGGCGGCGCCGGTGGCTCAGTCACCAACGGTGGCAACGGTGGCAACGGTGGACATGGCCGGATCCACGCGTTGGGTGAGGACAGCAGCACCACCAGCGGGCATGCCACCGGCGGCAACGGCGGTGCCGGTGCCGATGGCGGTAAGGGCGGCGACGGCGCGGACGGCAACGTCTACGCCGGGAACCCCACGATCCCTGGCGCCAGTGCTCCATCTGCCGACAACGCCACCGCCACCGGCGGCAACGGTGGCGGCGGAACCGGCGTCGGTAAGACCGGCGGCAACGGTGCCGAAGCGGGTGTCGTCGCTCTCGGTGACCAGAACGCCGACGGACAGACCGCCACTGGGAACAACGGCGCGAACAACCCGTAGGGGGTGCCGGGCGCAACTGGCCGCCCTTTCCACCTATCACGGCCCGGTCATCCGACCGGGCCGTGATGGCGTTGGGCCCTTACACGATGGCTGCCCTAGTGCGTCCGCTCTGGCAAACAATTTGTCGGCATTTTTACCTAATCTGAGAGAGGCATGAGTGGTGTCGGCCAGCTGTGAATGTGCGTGGGAGCGTTTACAAAGGTCCTGCCCAATTCGGGTAATGCCCTGGTAAAAACGCTGAAAACAGGCATTGTCACTCCCCTGCAGGATCCTCACGAAAAGAGGGGTTGACTAAGAATTTGCCCCTGTTAACCTTGCCGGTCATTAGATTTGCCACCGTCGTCAATATCTTCAGCTAAGGGGCACGTGCCATGTCTCGCAACCGTCAAAGCGGTTTCAAAGGTCGTCGCAGCAGCCGAGCGTTGGGCTCGGGAACTGCAGTGAGCGCGTTTCTCGCGTTTGGTTTGGGGCCGCTAGCCGCGGCGCCCGCTGCGCACGCAGATATCGAAGACGTGTGGGTGGACCTGTTCGGTCAGGACCTCGGTTCGGCCGTCGCGGATCTCAGTGTCAACTGGGGCGACCAGGCGGCCTGGGGAGTCGTTCTGGACTCGGCCAGCTGGGACGGGGTCTTCGATTCTTGGGGCGACACCGCCACCTGGGATGCAGTGCTGGCTGATTTGAACCTCAGCGGTATCGGGGCGGCGGACTTCAGCTGGCCCGGTGCTGCGGACGCGTCCTTCAACTTCGGCGAGATCAACTGGCTGATGCCGTTCGGTAACGGCGCGGATGGCACGGCCGCTAACCCCGACGGCGGCGCCGGCGGTTGGATCTACGGAAGCGGCGGCGCGGGATGGGACGCCGATGGTTCCGGCGGCGTCTACGACGGCGGTGCGGGCGGTCAGGGTGGCTTGTTCGGCGGTAACGGTGGCCACGGCGGCGACGGGTTTGACACCGGTGCCGGTGGCGATGGTGGCGCCGCCGGCTGGTTCGGGTGGCTGAGCCACGGCGGCGATGGTGGTGACGGTGGAAGCGCGGTCACCGCGGGTGGCGACGGTGGTGCCGGTGGTGTCGGTGGCGACGCTGCGTTGTGGGCCCTGTTCAGTACCGCGGGGGCCGGCGGCACCGGCGGTGACGGTGCGGTCGGCGCGGCGGGGCTGGCTGGTGTGTTGGCCGGCGCCGATGGTGGCGCGGGTCAGAACGGTGGCGCCGGTGGCAATGGTGGTGCCGGCGGCCGGGCCTCGAACTGGTTCGGTGAGGGCGGTAAGGGCGGATCCGGCGGCACGGGTGCCGCCGGTGGCGCCGGTGGTGACGGCGCCGACGGCGAGAACGGGACCGCGGGCAGCGTCGACGCGATCAGCGGCGGTAACGGTGGTGCCGGTGGTAACGGTGGTGCCGCAGGCAAGGCTGGCGCCGGTGGTGCCGGGGGCTTGTTTGCCGGCGCGGGCGCCGCGGGCACCGAAGGTGGCCAGGGCGTCGGCGCAGCCGGTGGCGATGGCGGTGTCGGTGGCGACGGCCACGACGGTGCCGACGGTGCCGACGGCGACGCAGCGCACGTCGACGGGTTCGCCGGCCAGGCCGGTGGTGCCGGTGGCAACGCGGGCCAGGGCGGCGTCGGTGGCCAAGGTGCCGGCGGGCAGGCGGCCAACGGCACCGGTGGTACCGCCGGTAGCGGTGGCCATGGTGGCAACGGTGGAGCGGGTTACACCGGCGCTGACGGCAGCGCGGCATCGCCCGATGGCGCGGCCGGCGGCAACGGTGGCGCGGGCGGTAACGGTGGCAAGGGCGGTCTAGAGGCCGACGGCGTCACGCGCGCTGCCGAAGGTGGCGGCGGTAACGGTGGTGCCGGCGCCCAGGGTGGTCGCGGTTATGACGCGCTCGGCGACGGGGCGGCGGCGGGCACGTCGGGTGGGAACGGTGGTGTGGGCGGCAATGGCGGTGTCGGCGGTACCGGCGCCACCACTGGAACCCATGGTGTAGGCGGTGTCGGCGGCGACGGCGGTTCCGGTACCGACGGCGCTCATGGTGCGGCGGGGGTCATGGGCACGGCGTCGACCATGAACGGCGGCGACGGCGGCAACGGTGGTACCGGTGGCAATGCCGGTGTCGGTGGCGCCGGTGGTGCCTCTGGTGGTGGCAACTTCGCCGCGTCGGGCTCCCACGGGTCGGCCGGTAAGGGCGGCGACGGCGGCGTCGGCGGCCACGGCTACGACGCGGCCACCGATCCCGGCGCGCTCGCAGGCACCGGCGGCGGCAACGGTGGCGCCGGCGGTAACGCCGGCCTCGGCGGTCTGGAAGCCGACGGATCGCGGGCGACCTCCGGCGTCGCCGCGGTCGGCGGCAACGGCGGCGACGGCAAGGACGGCGCTGACGGGATCAACGGCACCGCCAGCGACGTCGACGGCACCGCCGGTCAGGCGGGTGGCCGCGGCGGTAACGGCGGGCTGGGCGGCTTGCAGGCCGATGGCACCACGCGTGCTGCGACCGGACTCGGCGGCGACGGCGGCGCGGGCGGCAAGGGCGGTGCCGGCTATGACGCAGTCGGCGCCGGTGCGGCTCCGGGTACCGATGGCGGCGCCGGTGGCGCTGGCGGTAGCGGTGGCGTCGGCGGTACCGGCCTGGTCGCCGGTCTGCACGGTGTCGGCGGTGTCGGTGGCAATGGTGGCTCGGGTACCGATGGCGCCACTGGTGCGGTCGGTACAGCGGGAACTGCCGGTAGCCCCGATGGTGGTGCCGGTGGGCACGGTGGCAATGGTGGCAATGCCGGCGCGGGTGGTGCCGGTGGCGCCTCCGGTGGCGGCAACTTCGCCGCGTCGGGCAGCAACGGTGTGGCCGGTAAGGGCGGCAGCGGTGGTGCCGGTGGTGCCGGCTATGACGCTGCCGCCGATGGTGCGGCGGCGGCCGGGACGTCCGGCGGCAACGGTGGTGTCGGTGGTAACGCCGGCCTGGGCGGTGCTCAGGTCGGTGGCGGCAACGCTGCGAATGGCACGGCCGGTCTCGGTGGCAATGGCGGGCACGGCAAGAACGGCACGGCGGGCACGGCCGGGGATGCGGTCAACGTCAATGGAACCGCCGGGACGTCCGGTGGTAATGGTGGCAATGGCGGCCAGGGTGGTCTGCAGGCCGATGGCATCACCCATGCGGCGGCGGGCAAGGGCGGCAATGGCGGTGCCGGTGGCGTAGGTGGTGCCGGTTATGACGCGGTGACGGCTGGTGCGGCGGCGGGCACGTCCGGTGGCAACGGCGGCGCCGGTGGCAATGGTGGTGTGGCCGGTACCGGTTCGACGGCCGGCACCCAGGGCGCTGGTGGTGTCGGTGGCAAGGGCGGCTCGGGCACCGATGGCGCCAACGGCGCGGTCGGTACGGCTGGTAGCGCGCTGAACCCCGACGGTGGTGCCGGCGGCAATGGTGGCAATGGCGGTAACGCCGGTGCCGGTGGTACTGGTGGCTTCTCCGGTGGTGGCACGCAGGCTGCCGGTGGCGCGAACGGTGTGGCCGGTAAGGGCGGCAGCGGCGGTGTCGGTGGCGCCGGGTACGACGCCGCCTCCGATGGTGCGGCGGCGGCCGGTACCTCCGGTGGCAACGGCGGTATCGGTGGTAACGCCGGCCAGGGTGGTCTGCAGGTCGGCGGCGGTCGTGCCGCGGACGGTACCGCCGGTGTCGGCGGTAATGGTGGCTCGGGTAAGGCGGGCGCTGCCGGTACGGCGGGCACCGCGGGCAGCATCAACGGCACGGCCGGCACCTCCGGTGGTAACGGTGGTAACGGTGGCCAGGGTGGTCTGCAGGCCGATGGGACCACCCATGCGGCGGCGGGCAAGGGCGGCAACGGTGGTGCCGGTGGCGTAGGTGGTGCCGGTTATGACGCGGTGGCCGCTGGTGCGGCGGCGGGCACGTCCGGTGGCAACGGCGGCGCCGGTGGTAACGGTGGTGTGGCCGGTACGGGTTCGACGGCCGGCACCCAGGGCGCTGGTGGTGTCGGTGGCAAGGGCGGCTCGGGCACCGATGGCGCCAACGGCGCGGTCGGTACGGCTGGTAGCGCGCTGAACCCCGACGGTGGTGCCGGCGGCAATGGTGGCAATGGTGGTAACGCAGGTGCTGGTGGCGCCGGTGGTTTCTCCGGTGGCGGGGTTCAGGCCGCGTCGGGCGGCAACGGTGTGGCCGGTAAGGGCGGCAGCGGCGGTGCCGGCGGTGCCGGGTATGACGCGGCCTCTGATGGTGCCGCCGCAGCTGGGACCGCCGGTGGCAAGGGCGGTGTCGGTGGTAACGCCGGTCTGGGTGGCCTGCAGGTCGGTGGCGGCCGGGCCGCGGACGGCGCGGCCGGCGTCGGCGGCAACGGTGGCGACGGCAAGGACGGGGTCGCGGGCACTGCCGGCGACGCCCTCAACGTCAACGGCACCGCTGGCACCGCGGGTGGTAACGGCGGCAACGGCGGCCTAGGTGGTCTGCAGGCCGATGGAGCCACGCGGGCGACGTCGGGCACTGGCGGTGACGGCGGCAAGGGTGGCGCCGGTGGCGCCGGCTATGACGCGCTCGGAGCGGGTGCCGCGGCCGGTACTTCCGGTGGCAATGGCGGCGTCGGCGGTAACGGCGGCGTCGGCGGTACCGGTTCGGTCGCCGGCGCCGACGGCGTCGGTGGTGTCGGTGGCCAGGGCGGTAGTGGCACCGACGGCGCTAACGGGGCGGTCGGCATGGCCGGCGACGCCGTCAACACCACGGGCGGTATCGGTGGCAACGGTGGCGACGGTGGTAACGCCGGTGCCGGTGGCGCGGGTGGTTTCGCGGCTGGTGGTAACGGTGCTCAGTCGGCCGGCGGCGGCAATGGCTCGGCCGGTAAGGGCGGCAGCGGTGGTGCCGGCGGCGCCGGGTATGACGCCGCCAGCGATGGCGGTGCGGCCGCAGGTACGGCCGGTGGCGATGGTGGTACCGGCGGTAACGCCGGCAAGGGTGGCCTAGAGGTCGGCGGCGGTAACGCAGCCGATGGCACCGCCGGTGTCGGTGGCAATGGTGGCCACGGCAAGGACGGTGCCGCTGGCACTGCCGGTGATGCGCTCGACATCGACGGTGGCGCCGGCGGTGCTGGTGGTGCCGGCGGTAACGGCGGCCAGGGCGGACTACAAACCGATGGCCTCACCCGGGCCGCGGAGGGTGACGGCGGCAATGGTGGTGCCGGTGGCATCGGCGGTCAGGGCTTCAACGGCCTGGCAGGAGTCGACGGGGATCCCAACGGCGACCACGGTGGCGCGGGTGGCGCCGGTGGAACCGGCGGCGCGGGCGGAACCGGCAACGTCGGTGGCACCGGAGGTCAAGGCGGTGCCGGTGGTTCTGGCGGTAACGGCGGCGAAGGCTTCAGCGCCACCGGCGGCGACAACTCCGGTGGTAACGGTGGCAATGCCGGAGCCGGTGGTCAGGGCGGGGCCGGTGGTGCCGGTGGTAGCGGTGGTGTCGTCAACGGCAATGGTGGTACCGGTGGTAGCGGCGGCAACGCAGGAACGGCCGGCGCGGGCGGTGACGGCGCCGGCGGCGGTGGCGGTGACACCGCGGGTGCCGGCGGTAGCGGTGGTAACGGCGCCGCTGGTGGTGCGGCCGGTGCTGGCGGTGCGGCCGGTACGGGTGCGGGAACGGCCGGTACCGGCGGTGCGGCTGGCACGTCGGGCGCGACCAGCGACGGCGGCAACGGCGGCAAGGGTGGCGACGGCGATGGTGTCGGCAGCGACGGGCTGCTCGGCCAAGCCGGTGGTATCGGCGGTACCGGTGGCATCGGTGGTGCGGCTGTAAATGGCGGCGCGGCCGGTAAGGGCGGCGACGGCGGTGCCGGCGGTACCGGTGCCGGCATCGGCGCCGGCGCGGTCGGCGGGTCCGGTGGCCTCGGCGGCAGCGGCGCCCTGAGCGCCGGCACGGATGCCGGCTTCGGCGGTGCCGGCGGTGGTGGTGGCGGTGGTGCCTATGTGGGCGGCACCAACGGCGGCACCGCTACCGGTACTGCGACCGGCGGTAAGGGCGGCGACGGTGGCGCCGGTAGCACCACCGCGGCCGGCGGCCACGGCGGTACTGGTGGCGGCGCGACCATCCACGCCGACGGCCTGGGCAGCGACATCACCGACGGCACTGTCACCGGCGGCGACGGCGGCAATGGTGGTCTCAACGGTGTGGTCGGCGGCGACGGCGCCAGCAACTCGCTGATCGCTACCGACGGCGGCTCCATCGAAAACACCACGGTGGCCAGCGGACAAGACAGCGACAACGCCCTTGGCGGCGGCGCCTCGCTGCTGGTCACCAACGGTGGCAGTGTCGCTGGCAGCACGGTGACCGGTGGCAACGCCGGTGACGGCTTCGACGGCGGCGCGGCGGCCATTGCTGTTGACGGCGCGGACAGCGCGGTCATCAACGCCACGGTCACTGGTGGTAACGGTGGTTCGGGCGGTGCCGGCGGCAGCGCCAACGTGACTGCGACGGACGGCGCCGTGATCGACACGGTCTTGGCGACCGGCGGCAACGCCAGCGACAGTGCGGCCGGTGGTGCAGCGGTCATCACCGCTGACGGGACCGGTAGCAGCGTCACGGACAGCTCGGCCACCGGCGGCAATGCCGGGATCGGTGACGCCAACGGCGGTACCGGTGGTGTCGGTGGTAGCGCGACGGTCGAGGCCAACTCGGGTGGCATGGTTGACAAGGTCACTGTCGCCGGTGGTACCGGTGGTGCTGGCGAGACCGGCGGCACGGGTGGTGCCGGCGGTGTCGGGTATGCGAGCGCTGAGCAGGGCGGCTTCGTTCATGACGCGACGGCCACCGGGGCTAGTGGCGGCACCGGTAGCGATGGCGGCGTAGGCGGTGTCGGTGGCGGCGGCGCCGTGTATGCCGGTCTGGAGGGCTACGGGACCGGCGGCGATGCCTCCGGCACGGCGATCGGCGGGGTCGGTGGCAGTGCCGAGGGTGCGGGCAGTGTCGGTGGTGCCGGTGGCACGGGCGGTATTCAGGCGGCTTGGAGTGATGGGCAGCCCGGTGGTTTGGGCGGCAATGGTGGTACCGCGTCTGGCACTGCGACTGGCGGTGCCGGTGGTAATGCGACTGGTGGCGGTACCGGTGGCATTGCCCGCAACGGTTCCGTCATCGCGGGCGGTGCCGGCGCAGAAGCCTCCGGTATCGCGGTCGGTGGCTCGGGTGGGGATGGCCTCGCCGGTGGCACCGGTGGCAACGGCATCGGTGGTCAGGTGTCGGCGCTGGCTGACGGTGCCAAGGCTGACGGCGAAGCCTACGGTGGCAGCGGCGGCGACGGCGTCGGTGCGGGCGGCAAGGGCGGCGACGGTGGGTTGGGTTGGGTCCGGGCACTGGGCGAGAACTCCACAATCACTGATGGTCAATCAAACGGTGGCGATGGCGGTACGGGTAGCGATGGGCTGACCGGCGGTAATGGCGGCCAGGCCTATGTGCAGGCCAATTCGGCTAACAGCACCAGCACCGACAGTTCGGCGACCGGTGGACGTGGCGGCGACAGTGCTGATGGCGTCAATGGCGGCAATGGCGGGCGCGCGACGAACTTCGTCGGAGGTGACGGCGGCAACCCGGGCACTGGTAGTGACCACGTCACGGATAGTCACGTCACTGGCGGCGCCGGTGCTGCCGGCAGTGCTGGCGGAACGGCCGGGATCACTACCAGAAACGGCGGCACGGTGACCGATACCGTGCTTGTCGGTGCCGATGGCCAGACGGGTTATGGCGCGGGTGGTGCGGCGACGGTCACGGCCGACGGTGGTCAAGTTGAGAACAGCACGCTGGCCGGCGGCGCGGGCGGTGCCGGAAGTGCCGGAGGCGGCGCCGGCGGCAGGGGTGGTGCTGCCACCATCACGGCGAACACGGGCGGCACGGTGTCCGACGCTGACGTCACCGGTGGCGTGGGCGGTAGCGGCGGCGACACCCTCAACGGCGGCGCGGGTGGCACTGGCGGGACGGGCGGTGCCGGTACCGTCACTGCCTCTAACGGTGGCAGCGCTACCGGTGTGGCCACCGGCGGCGTCGGCGGCGACGGTGGCGCGGGCGACGCCGGCGGCGCGGGCGGCAACGGCGCTACCGGCGCCATTGGCAGGCTCACGGCCGATGGTGGCACGGTCCACGGCACGGCCACCGGTGGTGCTGGCGGTGACGGCGGTGATGCCAGTGTCGACAAGGCCGGCGCTAACGGTGTTGCCGGGGGTGTCGGGGAGGTCAAGGCGTCAGCGGGCGGTAGTGCCAGCGGTACGGCGATCGGTGGTGCTGGTGGTACGGCCGGCGTGACGGGCAACACTGCCGGTAGCGGTGGTGCGGCGACGATCTCTGCTGACGGTGCGGCCAGCTCGGTGCAGGGTGGTACGGCCATCGGCGGTGCCGGTGGCAATGGCGGTGATGGCCGGGGCGCGGCCGGTGGTGCGGCGACCATTGAGGCGCGTAACGGTGGCACTGTCACCAACACGGACGGCACCACGGCTGTCGGTGGTGCCGGCGGCAGTAGCGGGCAAGGGGCTGCTGGCTTTGCCGGCGGTAACGGCGCGGCCGGCGGCAAGGCCACTATTACTGCTGACGGTGGCACGGCCAGCGGTGCGGCTTCCGGTGGTGTCGGGGGTGGCGGTGGCAATGCCAACACCGGCGGTGTCGGTGGTAACGGTGGTGTCGGCGGTGCTGGCAGCATCACGGCCACGGGTGGGACGGCCGGTGGCTCGGCGTCCGGTGGTGCCGGTGGTACCGGTGGTGACGCCAGTGTCGACAAGGCTGGCAGTACCGGTGGTGCGGGCGCAGCTGCGACTGTCACGTCAGCGGACACCAGCACCGCTACCGGTACGGCGATCGGTGGTGCGGGTGCTATGGGCGGCCTGACTGGCAGCTCTGTCGGTGCTGGTGGTGCGGCCGCCATCTCTGCAGACGGCAATAGCACCGTGCTGGGTGGTACCGCGACCGGCGGCGACGGCGGTACCGGTGGCAATGGTGTCAAGGGCCAAAACGGTGGTGCTGCGTTCATTGAGGCGCACAACGGTGGCACCGTAACCAGCGCCACCACGGCTACCGGCGGTAATGGTGGTAGCGGCGGCGAGGCCATCGGTGGCAAGGCCGGTGGTGCCGGTGGTCTGGCCGGTAACGCCTCTGTGATTGCTGACGGTGGTACGGCCAGTGGTGCGGCTACCGGTGGTGCTGGTGGTGACGGCGGCGACGCCACCACGGCTTTCAACGGTGGCGCCGGTGGTGCTGGGGCAGATGGCCGGATCACGGCTAACGGTGGGACCGCCGGTGGTGCGGCTACTGGTGGTCGCGGTGGCGATGGCGGTGAGGCGTCGTTGGTTAAGGCCGGCGGGGTCGGTGGCAAGGGCGGCGCCGCGACGGTGACGGCTTCGGACACCAGCTCAGCGTCGGGTACGGCCATCGGTGGCGCCGGGGCGACGGGTGGTTTGGCTACCGCCGCCGCTGGAAATGGTGGTGCGGCGACGGTCTCGGCTGATGGTGCGAGCACTGTGGCGGGCGGGACCGCGACCGGTGGTGCTGGCGGCGTCGTCGGCAATATCGGCGCCACCGCTAACGGTGGTATCGGAGGAAACGGTGGTGCCGCCTCGATCGAGGCGCACAACGGTGGCACCGTGACCAACACCGTCGACGTCAATGGTGATGACACCACTTCGGCTACCGGCGGCACGGGTGGTAACGGCGGTGACGGCTTCAGCACCAACAGGATCGGTGGTGCCGGCGGAGTCGGTGGTGCCGCGACGGTGGTCGCCGACGGCGGCACAGCCGGTGGCGCGGCCACCGGTGGTGACGGCGGTAACGGCTCTAACGCCACTGCTGCCGCGAATGGTGCGGCGGGCGCGGCCGGCAGCACCGGCACGATCAGCGCCACCGATGGTGGCGTGATCAGCAATGGCATCGCCACTGCTGGTGACAGTGTCAACGGTGTGGCCGGCGGGGCAGCTGACGTCACCGCTGATGGCTTGGGGTCCACCGTGGCGGGCAGTTCCGCGGTTGGCGGCATTGCGGGCAGCGGCGGTATCGGCTCCACCGGTGGTAACGCCACTGTGACCGCTCAGCAGGGTGGTGCGGTTACCAACGGCCACGCGATTGGTGGTGATGGTGGCTCCGGCGATGCCAATGGCGGTATCGGTGGTGCTGGTGGTGCGGCGCGGGTGATGGCTGGCGGTGCTCAGACCACGGCGGAGGGCACTGCCCGCGGCGGTGATGGCGGTGCTGGTACGGCCGGTGGCAAGGCGGGTGCCGGTGGTAATGCCTTTGTTGACGCCGGGATCACCGATGCGGGTGTGATCGTCGGCAACGATGACCACGCCTCGGGTAATGCCACCGGTGGTGTCGGTGGTGCCGCGGATGGCACTGGCAGCACCGGCGGCACGGGTGGTGTCGCTATCGTCCGGGCCCCGGATGGCACGGTGGGTATTGCCGGTGACCCGGACCAGGTGCACGCCATCGGCGGTGCCGGTGGTGCAGGCGAGAACGGTGGCCATGGCGGTAATGGCAACAATGCATACGCCTTCGTCGGCAACGGCGGCACGGTCGGTGACGCGAATGTGGACACGGTGGTCCAGGGTGGTGCCGGTGGTGCTGGTTTCGATGGCGGTACCGGTGGTAACGGCAGCTACGCGCAGGTCACCGCGGGCCAGGACGGAACTGCCTACGGCTCGGCCACTGCCGGTAACGGTGGTACGGGAACCGGTGTGGGCAGCACGGGTGGTAACGGTGGCAGCGCCAACATCCAAGGGGCTTTCGCCAGTGGCGGCCTGGGTGGCAATGGTGGTACCGCGCAGGGTGTGGCGACCGGTGGTGCCGGTGGTAACGCGGTCGGGGCTGGCAGCACGGGTGGTGTCGGCAATACCGGCAGCGTCGTCGCTGGTGGCGCTGGTGCGCAGGCCAGTGGTACTGCCCACGGCGGTAACGGTGGTGACGGTATTGATGGCGGCACCGGCGGTCGGGGCTTTACCGGCCAGGTCGGGGCGCTCAATGAGGGCGCCACGGCTAACGGCACGGTGACCGCTGGTGATGGTGGTGATGGCACCGGTGCCGGGGCCCTGGGCGGTCAGGGTGGTTACACCTATGTTCAGGCCCTCGGTAAGGACTCATCGGTTACCGGCGTGACTGCTACCGGTGGTGACGGTGGTGCCGGGGTTCCTGGGGCCGCTGGCCGGGTGACCTCTGACACGGTGATCATCGCCCGGGGTGAGGGTGACACCATCACCAACAGCCAGGTCACCGGTGGTAACAGCGCCGGTACTCAGCAGGGTCCGGGGGCGCGGATCACCACGGATGGTGGTCATGTCGCTGACAGTTCGGTGACCGCTGGGGAGAGCACCGGTACCACGCTGGGTGGTTCGGGTGGCTTGACTGTGACCGGCGGCGGAAATGTCACCGACGCTCACCTCACCGGTGGTAACGCCGGTACGGGCACCGGGGCCGGTGGCGGTGCCACCGTCACGGTCACCGGCGGCACCGTCAACGGTCTTGATGTTGATGGCGGTAACGGTGGTGTGAACGGTGCTGGTGGTTCGGCCACGGCGACCGTCTCCTCGGGCAGCTCCGTTTCGAACAGCTCTGTCACCGGTGGTGACGGCGGTGCCGGCGGAAGCGCGCTGGGTGGCAACGCATCACTGGTGGCCACTGACTCCAGCAACGTCGACAACAGCCACGTGACTGGTGGTGATGGTTCGGATAGTGCTGCCGGTGGTGCGGCCAACATCATGGCTGGCGGGACACTGCCGTCGGCGGCGGATAACGGGACGGCGGATCGGTTGGGTGGCGACGTCACCAATGTGACCGTGACCGGTGGTAACGCCGGCGTCGGTGACGGCAACGGTGGTACGGGTGGCGCTGGCGGGTATGCGTCGGTGGCCTCGCAATTGGATGGCAGCGTCCACGACGCGCAGGCCATCGGTGGCAACGGCGGTGACGGGTTCGACGGCGGCAAGGGTGGCGCCGGCGGTTACTCGGAGCTGTGGACCATCTACCAGACCAACGACCACACTGCCCACCTTGGTGGGGATGTGACGGGTAAGGCGTTGGCCGGTGTTGGCGGTGACGGAACCGGCGGCGGCAGTGTGGGTGGTCTGGGCGGTTCGGCCCGTATCGCTACCGGCTCGTACTACCAAGACGGTGGTTCGGCTGCCGGCACCATCTACGGCGGTACGGGCGGTAACGCCACCGCGGACAACTCGGGTCACGGTGGGATCGGTGGAAATGCTTCCGGTGGACGGATTTACGCCGCCGGTGACGGTGCCACCGTGGACGCGGACACTGTTGTCACCGGCGGTAACGGTGGTGACGGTCTCGATGGCGGCAAGGGCGGTAGTTACACCTTCTACGCGCAGGTGGGCGCCTTCGGTGCAGATGCTCACGCCGGCGGTCAAGCCACCAACGGCAACGGTGGCGACGGTGTTGGCTACGGCAGCACCGGTGGTATCGGCGGTGACGCTCAGATCCGTGCTGACATGCAAAGCGGTGGCGGTGGCACCGTCACCGGTACGGCCCACGGTGGCAACGGCGGTACGGGTACCACCGAAAGCGGCGTCGGCCACACCGGTGGTGCCGGTGGTACCGGCCGGATCAGCTCCGGTGGCTACGGCGGCAGCATCACCAACGGGTCGGCGACCGGTGGTAACGGCGGCGACAGTGCCAATGGCGTCAACGGTGGTGCCGGTGGTGAGGGCCGGATCGGCCACACCAGCAATGGCTCTGACCCGGCGGATGCAGGCATCAACATCTACAACAGCAGTGCTACCGGCGGCGACGGTGCGGCCGGCGCAGCAGGCGGCAGCGGTCTGGTGCAGGCCACCTATGGCGGCTTGATCTCCGGCAGTCGCGCCACTGGAACCGACGCTGGAGCAGGCGTCAGCGGCGGCAGTGCTGCTATCACCGCTGACGGTGCGAACAGCACCATTGCTGGTGTGACCGCCCAAGCGGGGGAGGTGGGAGCCGATGGCGGCGCTGGAAACGCCACGGCCACTGCGTCCAGCGGCGGTTGGATCACCGAGAGTTCGGTAACCGGCGGCAGCGGCAGCGCTACCGCGGACGGTGGCGACGCCGCCATCGCCGCCACCGATGGGGCCAAGATCCACGATGTCGAGGTCGTCGGCGGTGACGGTGGCAGTGCAGCCAACGGCGGCCAGGGTGGCGCCGGTGGTGAAGCGGTTGCTTCGGCTACCGGCACCGACTCGATGATCACCACCGCACAAGCCCTCGGCGGCGAAGGCGGTACCGGCGACAACGGCATCGGCGGTGACGGTGGCGCGGGCTACCTGGTGGTCGACAACCCGGGCGGATCGATCGGCTACCGCGGCTACGACGCGATCGCCCAGGGCGGCCGCGGCGGCGACGGCACCGACGGTGGCACCGGTGGCAAGGGCAGCTGGGGTGAGTTGGAGTCCGGTGACGCCTCGGCGACCAGCGCTGTCGGCGGTATCAGCTACGGCCACTCCACCGGTGGTGCCGGCGGAAACGCGACCGGCGCCAACAGCCAGGGCGGTGACGGCGGTAGTTCGGTCATCCAGAGCTCCAAGCTGACCAACGGCGGGCTTGGCGGTGGACCGGGAGGCATGTCCAGCGGCACGTCCACCGGCGGTGCCGGCGGTGACGCTACGGGTGCGAACAGCCAGGGCGGCGACGGCGGCAAGGCGAGCATCGTCACCGGTGGTGACATCGGCAACGTCGCCGACGGAACGTCTGTGGGTGGTCGTGGCGGCGATGGCATCGACGGCGGCGAAGGTGGCGACGGTGGCCAGGCCCGGCTGGGTGCCTACGGCAACGACGGAGCCGGTACCGCATCGACGGTCACTGATTCCAGCTCCACCGGCGGCAACGGCGGTAGCGGAACCGGAAGTGGCTACGTCGGCGGGAACGGCGAAGACACCAACCTGGTGATCCAATACGGTGACCAGGTGTCCGGTGTGGACGCTCCCGGGGTGAACGGGGCGAACCAGCCGGGGATATAGCCGCGGCATCACGTGAGAAGGGCCCCGGTCGGGCCGCCGAAAGGCGCTCCAACCGGGGCCCTTCTTTAGTCAGCCCGCCCGGAAGATCAGCGTCCGCTGCACCACGAAGTTGATCACGGTCGCGGTGCCCTGCGCCGCCACGAACGCCACCGGCAGCGCCCACCGCTGGTAATCCAGCAGCTCCAGCACCAGGTGGTTGATCCCCACCTGGGCCGCGAACGTCAGCGCATACAGCGCCATCACCGCGATGAACCGCCCGGCGTGCGCCGTGGACTGGAACGTCCACCGCCGGTTGATCAGGTACGCGGTGGTGGTGCCGGCGATGAAGCTGCCTGCCTTGGCGATGTCGACCGGCACGCCTGCCCCCAGGTACAGCACCAGGTATAGGCCGAAGTCCACCACCGCCGACAGTGCCCCGGTCAGCAGGAAACGCCACACCTGTGTCGACAGGCGCAAAGGACCGCTGCTCGTCTCATCCACCCGGGAAGCCTAATCAGGGCCCGGGAGCGGGATCCTGCCGGTCTCAGGCCCACCGGCGCCGCGGCGCGCTGTGTGACGAAGTGAGCAGGCGCTGTTCCCGTCAGTCTGATAAAAAGCACAGCCGGCGCCTCGGGGCAACGGATCCGGTCGGCCAGCTCCGGGTTGATGGCCGGGAGAGCCTCACTACCTGGGGCGGGGTTCTGCAGCTCAATTGCTGGTCAGGTGACTTGCCTAAAAAATTTCTCAGCAATTATGTGCATACGTTTGCCGGCCCATCACACTTCTGTTAGCTTAACGCTGGCTAAGTTACTTACGTCGTCGTCAACTGTGACCAGTCAATCCATCTGAGGGGAATCCATGTCTTACCGCTTCGCTGACAAGAACGGCAAACGCAAAGTGAGCCGCGTCGTGGGCGCTACCAGTGCCGTGGGCGCCTTCCTGGCCTTTGGCATGACGCCGATCATGGCGGCGCCGGCTAGCGCCGATTTCGACTTTGGTGACCTGTTCAGCTGGATCGAGCTGCCGTCGGCCGACACGTCGGGGTTTGACTGGTCCGGCTTTGGCGCGTTCGATGGCGACGTGGCCGGCTCGGCGGCCACCACCCCGCTGGACGACCTCAACGCGCTCGTAGCGAACACCCTCAATCTGGTCATCTACCAGCCGATTTACGGCATCGGTCAGTTCCTGATCGACAGTGGTCTGCGACTCGACGGCATTTTCGACAACGGCGACAGTGCCTACGTCAGCATCAACGGTGACGGCGACCTGGTCTACCACGCTGCATCCGGTGGTGGCTTCCTGTTCGGCGACGGCGGTAGCGGCGCGTTTGTCAACGCCGAGGGTGACGTGATCGGCGCCAACGGCGCGGTCCTGATGGACGGTGGTAACGCGGTCACCCTGGCTGACATCGAGAACGGCACCTACGAGTTCGCTTCGACCACCTTCAACCTTGACGGTGGCAACGCGGGCCTCATCGGCAACGGTGGCGACGGCGGCAGCTTCTTCGGCCTCGGTGGCGACGGCGGCGCCGGCGGCTTCTTCATGGGCAACGGTGGCGCCGGTGGCCAGGGCGGCATCGGCGACATCGGAGTGATTGGTTTCGCCGGTGGTGTCGGTGGTAACGGTGGCTTCCTGATCGGCAACGGTGGCGCGGGTGGCACCGGCGGTACCGGCGGTACCGGTGCCGCGGGTGGCGTCGGCCTGGCTGGCGGGACGGCCGGTAACGGTGGCGCGGGCGGTAACGGCGGTGTGGCCGGCCTCTTCGGCAACTCCGGTGCCGGTGGTACCGGTGGCGTCGGTGGCGTCGGTGGCATCGGTGGTAACGGGGCTGCAGGCGCGGACACCCAGGACGGCAACGGCGGCAACGCCGGTAACGGTGGTGTCGGCGGTAACGGTGGTGTCGGCGGTAACGGTGGCCGCGGTGGGTTCTTCGGTGTTCACACCGTGGGCGTCGCAGGTAACGGTGGCGCGGCCGGCGTCGGTGGTGCCGGCGGCAACGGTGGTGCCGGTATCGCCGGCGCCGAGGGCAGCTTCGCCAATAATGGCGATGGCGACGGCGGTACCGGTGGTAATGGTGGCGCCGGCGCGATCGGTGGTGTCGGTGGTGTCGGTGGCGCGGCCGGTAAGGGCTCGGTCGATGGTGTGGTTGGTGCCAACGGCGACGGTGGCGTCGGCGGAAACGGCGGGCTCGGTGGTGTCGGCGGCGTCGGCGCGGACGGCGTTGGGACTGGCGGTAACGCCGGTAACGGTGGCGCGGGCGGTAACGGCGGTGCGGCCGCGGCCGGTGGTGCGGCCGGTGGTGCTGGCGCCAACGCAGGTGCCGCGGGTGTGGACGCTGACGGCGCCAACGGCGGTAACGGCGGTAACGGCACTGCCGGCGCCAACGGTGCCGATGGAACGGTGGAACCCGATGCCGGCGGTGACGGCGGTCCGGCCGGCAATGGTGAGAACGGTGGTGCCGGTGGTTCCGGTGGAGCCGGTGGTAATGGCGGTGGCCAGACCGGCAACGGCGGCAACGGTGGTCTCGGCGGCAGCGGTGCTGTCGGCGGTGACGGCGGGGTCAGCGGCTTCGGGATTCATGGCGAGAACGGCGGCATCCATGGCTTCAGCGGCTCCGGCAACGGTGGTGCCGGTGGTGCAGGTGGCGACGGTGGCGCTGCTGGCCTCGGAGCGACAAACGGCAGCGATGGCCAGATCGGCGATGGCGGCAACGGTGGTGCCGGCGGTAACGGTGGCGACACACCCGACATCACTTCCGCTGTTGCCGTTGAGAACCCGGTGGGGTCGCCAGGCAATGTCACCGGTGCCGGTGGCGCCGGTGGGGCCGGCGGCAGCGGTGCCACCGGTGGTAACGGTGGTGCCGGCGGCAACGGTGGTAACGACCTCAATGCCGTTGGTTCCAACGGTGGCGAGGCCGGCGACGGTGGTGCCGGTGGCGCAGGTTTGGCGAACACCGACGGCACCGGCGGCGTCGGCGGTAACGGCGGTGTCGGTGGTAACGGCGGCGCCGGCGGCGACATCCGCTGGGGCGACCCGAACGCTGTGCTTAACCTCCCGAACACCTCTGGCCCGATCGACGGCGTCCAGGGTGGCGCTGGTGGCGACGGCGGCGCTGGTGGCGCGGGTGAGGTCCAGGGCGGCAATGCCGGCAACGGCGGTAACGGTGGCGATGTCGTCACCCCGGCGCTGGGTGATGATGGCCTCAACGGTGGCGCCGGTGACACCCCGGGTGCTGACGGCGTGGGAGGCGCCGGTGGCGACGGCGGCGCCGGTGGCGTGGGCCCGGATGCTGAGAGCGACGGTGCCCCCGGCCAGGCCGGTACCCCGGGTACCGCTCCGGAGCCGCCCGTCGGCCAGCCGTAGCAGTCCCGACAACACAAAAGAAACACCCCGCACGAATGTGCGGGGTGTTTCTTTTGTGGCGTCTATCGGAACTAGCCGACCGACTGCGGGTGTTCCGAAAGACATAGCCGCGCTTACGATCTGGAGCAAGAAGCACGACTGCGCACGCGTCGGATGCAGCAGAGCAACGTATTTCTCAGGTGCCGCAATCCGATTTGTCCCAGTACTCGGTTTTCAATTCGAAGATCTCGCTGCACTGCAATACAATCACTGGCTATGTGGACTGCGTCGAACGGATATTCTCGGGCCATCGCCAGCGTTACAACCGCTGGTGTGGTCGCGTTGACGGCCGGCGCCGTCACACCTATTCCCGCCGCAGCGTCCCCGGTGACTCTTCCGTCAGCGGCGGTCTTCACCCCGGTCGAACTGACCGCACTGTCCGCCGATTCCAGCTTGATGGACATCGTCGGTGCGCTAACCGGATTGAGCTGGATCATCCCGTTCCTGGACGACCCGGGCAATCCGCTGTTCCCATTCGTCATCAGCCTCGAGGCGCTTGGCGAGTTGTTCGTGGTTATCCCACTGACGCTGGTGTTCGGCGCGCCACTGCTGCTGATCACCGAAGGCTGGCAGGGTGTCGTGGACACCGTCACCTTGTTGGGCACGGCCTTCGACGCCGTATCGAATCTGGCCGGCAACCTCTTGGACTGGTATGAAACCCGCAACTGGTTCACCGGTGAATTGCTCGATCCCGGCTCCAGTGAGGCCATCGGCCTGACCGGCTTGGGCGACATATTCCACGCCGGCAGTTGGGATGACGTATTCACTCCGGTTGGCCTTGACGGCGTGCTCCCTGCAGACGGTTTTGACACCGCGCTGCCCGCGGACGGTTTCGACGTCGTGCTTCCCGATCTGGGCCTGGGCGACCTGATCGCCTGATCCGCGGGGCCGCTACACCCAGTCGGTGGCACAGCGCCGCGGCGGGGTCTTAGCGGTAGGAGATGACTCCGAGTCCCTGGATCCGGCGGAAGTCCGCGACGTTGTGGGTCAGAACCGGGATTCCGAGACGAAGGCTGGTGCAGCCGATCCATAGGTCATTGCTGCCGATCATGTTCCCTCGGCGGCGCAGATCCTGGGAGACTTCCGCATAGGTGAGCGCGACAGCATCGTCGACCGGAACGAGGACGTGGCGTTCGCGCACGCCGACGATGATCGGATCGTCGCTGCGCTCGAACCCCGCGGCAAATTCACCGAGTGCAACGGTCGAGAGGAACAATTCGGTATCGGGCGACTCGCCTAAGAACCGATGCGCCGGCCCACCCGGAGTCCCGGCAGCCTGTTCTCGCCGCAAGTCGATAAGGAACGTCGTGTCGACGCTTACGCGGGGCGCCACGGATCATCCGGGGGGAAGTCCATCCGCTGCGCCTCGTCGAGGCGTTCGAGTTCGTCCTCGGTGGCAACCGGCAGCGCGGCCAACGCTGCCAGCAGTGCGCCCGCGGTACGAGCCTCGTTGCGCCAGTGCGCGCGCTTGATGACACGGGAGAACGATTCGTCCGGTGAGCGGCGAGCTGCTCTGAGCCGCTCGTATGCCTCGATGTCGATCGAGATCGTCTTGGTGGCCATGTATCCGTGTATACATGCATGGATACATGGATAGCCAGGAGCATTGCCGGAATCGAGGTCGTCCCGCTGCGGGTTCCGCTCAAACCGGGCCTGCCCGGCGCCACGCTGTGGAGTGAAAAGCTGTCGAGCGCGGACTCACTACTGGTCAAGGAGACCACCGACGACAGCATG